>DYLT01000276.1 GCA_020721945.1 Blastopirellula marina | reverse complement strand
TCCTTGTCCGATGGGCTTCCGCCCGCCACGCGCGCCATGCCCATGTCGAGAATCTTTACCACGCCCTGTTGGTTGACCAGGAGATTCGACGGCTTCACGTCGCAATGGACCATTCCCTTGGCGTGGGCATGGGCAAGCCCATCGGCCGCCTGGCGGACATAATCGGCGGCCTCGAAGAACGGCAGCGGCCCCTTCGATTCGACCAGACGGCGCAGGTCCTGGCCCTCGACGTATTCCAGGACCATGTAGTAGCGGTCGCCCTCGGTGTCGACGTTGTAGGCATGAACGATGTTGGGGTGATCGAGCGCGGCTGCCGCCCGGGCCTCGGTAAGAAACCTCTCTAGCGCGGCCGGGTCCTTGCCCAACTGCTCGGAGACGAGCTTCAAGGCCACGGGCCGGTTCATCATGGTGTGCCGCGCGAGGAAGACCTTGCCCATGCCCCCTCGGCCGAGCAGGTCGATCAGCTTGTACTTGCCGACGAAGAACGAGGGGCGGCCGATGAGCAACTGGCCGGCCTGCCATCGGGTCAGCTTGTTCTGTTGCACCAGGATTTTGGTGAGGGTCTTTGCGTCGGGCGCCCGCTCGGCTGCCTTGCGCGCTGCGCCAAGGTCGTCCTCGCTCAGGAGGTTACTCTTGCGCAGGCATTCCAGAAAGGCTTCCCTCGTCTCGATAACCATAGGCCCCCCAGCCACTTCGGCAGTCTGACCGAAGCCCGGATCCCACTACGGTGTAGTCTAGCAGGCGCCAGCGCGATTTGCAAACCACCCGCGAACGTGCGCCGCCTGCCAGGAAAACGGTTACGGTCCTGCAAGCGTAGGAAACCGCGGGCGCACGTCGCGGCGCGGGGGGCCAGGACGCTTGCTCACGAAGGCGTCGTAATAGGGCGCGTTCGCGTCGACCCAGGTGACCAGCGCCGTCCAATCGTCCGGGCCCAGGTGGACCTTGTCGCGGTGGAGCGGGTCGTCCAAGAGCACGCGCACCAGCAAGCTGCGGTGCGAGCCGAACTGCATGGGGCGCGTCACATCGGCGTGGTCGAAGCGGTCCGAGCAGGCCACCAGCAACTTGCCGGTCGCTTTCGCCTGTCCCGGCGCGACGCCGAACAGCGTCCGGTACGCTTGCATGAGCCCGTCGGCCGCCCGGGTGGCGCTGAGGTCGATCTTGCCCTCGGGATGGTCCGGCCCGTGGCACTGGGCACAGTGGCGGTCGAGCACCGGTTGCACCAGCCATTCGAACCCCAAGAGCCGGTCCGCGCCCCAGGGCGGTGGCGTGGGCATTCGCGGCGGCTGTTCCAGCGCCCGGGCGAACCGAGGGGACGTGGCCGGCGCCTTGGCTTGCGATTCGTGACAGCCCCGGCACCCACGCACTTCGCCTGCCTTGAAACTCACGAACGATCGCATCCGAAGGACCTCCATCTGGCGCTCATCGAGGGCCTGAAAGTAGATCGCCGTGTCGGCCGGCACCGTGCAATGGGCTGAACCATCGACCTCGACCGGCACCGTGCCGATCACACGCACCGGGGCCCAGTCCTGAAAGTCGATCCGCCGCCGGCCCGCGTCGCCGGGAATGTAATCCTGCTGGCCCCGCTCGGGATCGAAGGGCCACGGCACGCGCTGGGCAATGCGCAGGTGCTTAATCGTACCGCGCGCCACGCCCACAAGACCCTCGTAGACGTCGGGGACGAAGCAGGTGGCGGTCGGGCAAGGGTCGGACGTGGCGCGGGCCGCCCTCGCCCCCGACCCCTCGGCGGCCTGCGGGTGAGGGGAGCTCCGAGCTGCCTGCTCTCCCGACTGCGAGAGAGCGGAAGCGACCATTGACGGGCGCCGGCGTTTTGCCAAGGGAATGGGGAACGTGCACGACAAGAGCGGGTCGCGGTGCAACAATTCGCGGTTCCCGTAGGCGTCGATCAGGTACAGTCCGAACCCGTTTGAGTCGACCCCTGCCGTGCCCGTGCAGTTGGGACGGGCGTAGGCGTACGACACGAGAAACGCGGTTTCGCTCACGGCCCACGGGGTCTGGTAGAGGCCGCCCGCGTCGTTCACCCCGCCCTGGGCGACCGGCGCGCCGGCCATGGGTCCCTCTTGGGGTTTGACACCGGGCGTGACGATCGACAAGCCAGCCACGTGGTTCGTGCCCCACGCCGGATCGACGATTACGACCGGTCCGTAGGCGAAGGTATGATGCCCGGCCGCGATCGAAACGAGTTTCGTCGATCCGGGGATCGATCGCGTGTCGCGCAGGCCCAACGGAGCGCGCAGGTGATGCTTGAACAGCGCGTCGGACATCGTGCCGTCGGGCCGGAGGGTCCACAGGGCGTGGACTTCCATGAAATGCCGCTCCTGGTATTCCCAGTGCGTGTAAGCGATCCGGCCGTCGTCGAGGCTGTGCGGGTAGCGGTCGATGTCCTTGCTGTCGGTCAGCTTCTCGACGCGGCCCTCGGGCCGCCGGAGCACATACAGGTTCGGGTTCGTGTGGTCGTAGGTGTCGTTGCCGCACTCGGCCGCGCGGGCGCAGCGGTCGGAGGCGAACACCACATCGCCGTTGGCGCAGTACGTCGGCTCGAAGTCGCTCCAGTACCGGTCGTTAGTCAGTTGCACCGGCGGCGAACCGTCAAGCCGGCACTCGAATAGGTGCAGCGGTTCGAACCGTTGCCGCAGGCGGAAGACGTTCGTGCCCTCGATGGCATAGTGGGCCGTATCGACCGGCGGGGGCCAGTGGGGCAGTCGCGCGTAGCTGAACACCACGCGGTCGGCGTCCCACCACAGATCGAGCCCCCAGACATAGCCCGGTCCCAAGCGCCCCTCGAGCACCGGCCGCACGTGCCCCCCGCGCCAGTCGTCGAGCACCGCGATATCGCCGCCGGGCTTGTGCTTCCAGGCGTAGCTGCGGGTGATGTTGCGGACCGTGTGCGGCGCGAACTGCGTGAGAAACACGAGCCGCTCGGTGCGAACCGCCGGGTTCGATAGCGCCACGTCGCGCATCGCCCGGCGGGCATCGAGCCATAACGGCCGCGCCAGCGCCAGCAAGTCCTCGGCGGACCTTCCGGGCGAAGCGATCGCCGCCAACGCACTGCGGACGCGCTGAATGGCCGCCAGACCGCGCCCGAGCACCTCCAGCCGCTCGGGCCCGGCCCCGGCGCGGCGGAACTCGTTGGCCATGCGCGCCGCGCGGTCGAGCATCGCGTCGACCGACGAGCGCAGCCGATTGGGATCGCGATGGATCGCGAGGGCCACGGCCTGCCGGACCCAATCGTGCTCGATGCGGGCCGCATGATGCTGACTTGCGTAGGCCCGGTACCAGGCGGGCGGGTCGGGTCCCGGCCAGGCCGCCTGTTGCCCGTTGTTCTCGCCGCCGACCTTCATCGCCAAAGCCCAGTCGGCCAATCCGCGCACGAAGGGGTCGTCATGGGCAAGCAACTCGCCGGCCAAGGCCGGCAGGTCGCCGGTCAGGCGGTTCTTCTCGGCGATGCGCACGAGCGTTTCCGCCACGGGCGCGGCAGCCGACGGATGCCGCTTCGCGAGCGACCGAAGCAAGGCTGCCGAATCGTCGCGCTGGGCAAGTTCGCCGGCCAGTCCGGGAAGGAGGGCGAACTCGGCCGGAGTCTTCATCGCCGCGATGCTCGCCGCGGCATCGACCGGCGCGGCGGGGGCGGGCAGGCCGTACTTCGCCCGAAGCGACGCCGACAGCCGATCCAACTCCTGACGATCCAAAACCCGGCGGTAAACGAGCACCTCGGCCAGATCGCCGACAAGCCCCCAGTCGGTGCCTTGGTTATCGGCCGACTCGCGGCGCGCGCCGACAAGCACGTCGACCGGCGACACGCCGCGGCCTCCATCGAGGTTCACGAGGGACTGCCCGTTGAGGAGGATCTCGGCCCGGCGCCCGTCGCACACGAGGGCGGCAATCCAGACGCCCGGCGGCGCCTTGGCCTCGGCGCGCCGGCCATACACGACGGCCCCGATGCGCCCCGGGGCGAAGTAGAAGTGGTAGGACCGCTGGTCCACGTCGCCGCCCCCCTTGGCCACGAACGTGCCCGAGGTCCCCCCTTCGACCTTTGCCACCACCACGACCGAAAACGCCATGCCGGGACGGAAAGCCAGCGACTCGGGCCAGCCGAGGTTCAACCGACGTTTGCCGTCGAAACGGACCACCGGCTTGCCGGCCAAGACGTTGGGCGCGAGCAACGGCCGGCTCGCCGGATCGGGCTGGACGGCGTGGTTCCCCCGCCCCGAGATGTCGGCCCAACGGCGCACCCGGCCGTCGGCCTCGGTCTGCAAACAAGCCGGATTCGATGCATCGAGCCACAGGACCAGCTCGCGGTCGGGCACCGGCGCTTCGCCGGCCAGGGCCGCGCTAGCCAAACCCCCAAGGGCCAAAACAACAGCGATTCGGTTCATGCCACCTCCCTTGGGCAGCACCAACGGGCGCGCCCTAGCGCATGGTCGGTCGCCACGGGCCACTTCCCCAGGCCTCTTGCGTGGCGAGGTCTTTCATCGTTGCGGTTCGAGCACGAGCACCCAGTCGTCCTCGGTGCCCGCCGGCGGGACGCAGGTCCACGTTCCCGCCGGGTCGGGGCGAACGCGGCCGAGGGCGGCGCGCTGGCCGGTCACCGGGTTGAAATGCGCGGCGGCGTAAACCGCCTTCGGGTCCAAGTGGCGCACGACGATGGGCCGGCGGTCGGGTACATAGACGACGCGCACCTGGTCGGCTACGCCCGCGGCTTGCGGTCCGACGGGGTTGCCTTCCGGGCCTGGCGACGGGGACTCGGCGTACGCGGCCCACTCGGGATGCGGGGTGAAGCGGTGCCAGGGGTATGATTCGAAGAACCGCTTGCCCAGCGCCACCTGCTGCGAGCCGGGCAGACGCATGGCGTCGTCCCACGAAATCTTGCCGTAGTTGCCGCCGTGGGGCGACGCGCCATGGGGCTGCTCTTTTCGGTTGCATTGCCAGATGCCATTGGCCCCGTAGGTGTGGCCCGCGGCCCCGTTCATCACGCACAACCAGAACATCGCCCGGGTCCACCGCGCCGGCAGCGCGTCGAGGAGCATTTCGTAACTCGCTTCGCCGTTGATCACGGGCATGGTGGGCGATGCCGCGTACGACGCGCGCACGGCCTGCACGGCGATGGGCGCCGCCTCGCGCTGGCCGTGCGGCGTCTGAAGCATGTCGAAATCCAAGAGGGCGGCATCGTCGATGGCATGTCGGGCGGTATAGCGGCGGATCGCCGTGGGGTGGATCGTCAGCAGGCGGCTGAAGGGATCGGTGCGGCGCACGTAGCGCGCCACCTCGGTCCAGTCGTGGACTTGCTGCCGGTCGTCGTAGGGGAACCCTTTGGCCAAATACCACGGCAGGTTCGCCTCGCCGGCCACGCACCAGACCACCGGCAAGGCGCCGTAGCGGGCGATAAGGTAGCGCCAGTGCAACTTCATCTTGTCGATGCCGGTCCAAGGCAGGTAATAGCCCCACGCCCCAACGAGGCAAGGCGTCAGCCCCTGGTCGACCAGGTATCCGAGGCGCAGGTCGGCCGCGTCGAAGTACTCGGGCCGGATGCGCGCGTAGTCTTTCTCCCAGGGAAAGCCCGCCTCGTTGGTGCCGCGGGGATCGAAGCCGGGCATGTCGGGGTACAGCCCCGCCACGATCTGGATCACATTGAACCCCTTGGTCTTGCGGTCCGCTGCGAGTTGCCGGAATTCGTCGGGCCAGCGCAGGCGGTGGCACAGGCCCATCCACCAAGTGTCGCCCAGCCAGAAAGACGGCGTGCCATCGGCGTGCTCGAGGTGGCGCCGGCTGGCGGCCACGCGGAGTGGACCGTGGCGCAACAGCGGATTGGACCCGCGATAGGCCTCGACCTCGACGCGGCCGGCGACCGCATGGAGCCCCGGGTCGTTCGGGTCGCTGCACTCGGTGCGGAACTCGTGGGTGCCGACCTGCGACGACGCATACCGGAACTTCCACGCCCGGCCGCCGGCCCAAAACGCCGGTACCCGAAGCGTCCGACCCGCGGGGTCGGTAAAGACCGCGTCGACCAAAAGCGTATTGAACGGATCGGCGTGATCGCACCTCGATTCCAGCGCGATTTCGACCATCACGTTGGCCTCGGTGCGATGGACGGCCCCTGCCGCGCACGAGGCCGCCATGGCCCCAACCAACCATGAGGCTAGTCCGACGAGCGTCTTTTCCGTCGTAGTCATGGCAGCCTCCGAAATGGGTTGAGGCAAGACGCGAGAACCACTTGCCTGCGACCGACCCCAAGGCGATTGGGGGCAAACACCTCTTCGGCCGCAGGCCAACCGCGGCAGACCCCAGACCTTACCCAGGATCGCGCAACGCGATTCAGAGCGTCCAGCCGCGGCGGTACTCGCGTTGGACCAGGCGGTTCAGCTCGGGCAGGTTGGTCACCTTGAGGTTGGGTCCGTCCCACTCGACCCGACGTCCCACGCCCGCGCGAATCGCCAGGTTCCCCAAGAGCACCATTTCGGTCAGCGGGCCGGCGTGGTCGAAGTTCGAGAAGGCGGGCCGTCCGCCTTTGCAGGCCGTGACCCATTCTCGGAAATGGTCGCTCTCGCATCGTGGGATGACGGGCTCGGGCTTCTTGAGGTCTTTCATGCGTTCCTCGGGGATCAGGCGGGGCCCGGCGCCGTAGAAGGTCAGTTTGCCCTTGTCGCCGACGACGATCATGCCATTGTCTGGGTACTCCTTGCCTTGGGGCAACTCGCCGACCTCGCGCGGCGGATACCGTCCGCCGTCGTACCAGAAGATCTTGCAAGGGGGCATGGGGCCGCGTGGGGGAATGTCCCAGGCGATGATCGAGGCGCTGGGGAACATCTCTTGCGTCGTGTCGCCCGAATCCTTCACCAGGGTCGCCGCGGCCGCGTGCTCGATCTTCAAAGCCGAGAAGATGCCGCTCATGGCGTGGCAACCGATGTCGCCCAACGCCCCGGTGCCGAAGTCCCACCACCCGCGCCAGACGAACGGCTGGTAGACGTTCTTGCCCCGGAACTTGCCCTCCTTGTAGGTGCCGAGATAGGGCCGCTCGGGCGCGGGCCCAAGCCAGACGTCCCAGTGCAAACCCTTGGGCA
>DYLT01000569.1 GCA_020721945.1 Blastopirellula marina | reverse complement strand
GTGCGCGCGGCCGCGTCGGCTCCGGGGCGGTCCGCCTTGTTCACCACCAGGATATCGGCGATTTCCAGCACGCCGGCCTTGATGGCCTGCACACCATCGCCCAGCTGCGCGAAAGTTACGGAGACCGCACGGCTCAAACTTTGCTCGCCTGCCTTGGCTCCTGGTTGGTTTTGCGCGTGACCGATGCCGAGACGGCCGAATACATCGTGGTCGGGCACAACTGCGAATCGGGCGACATCTTCACCCAGGAAGAAGGCGGCTTCGTCGCCCGGCGACGCCTGCCCACCGCCGCCGTCGGCGACTACGTGGTGATCGAATGCGCGGGGGCCTACGGCTTCGTGATGGGCTCGAATTACAACTCGAAGCCGCTGGCCGCCGAAGTCCTGCTCGCCGACGGCAAGGCCCATCTCGTGCGGCAGCGGCAAACCCTCGACGACCTGCTTCGGGGCGAATCGATCCCACGGGCGTGAAGGCGACAGGCACCTGCACGGTTGCTTGTCAGGCCCTCACCTGCCTGGACACGCCATCGCGTCCGGCTGGCACGGGCCGGTCATCGACGAGGGCAGCCGGTAGACCCGGGTACCCTCGCGGTCGGTGAAGTAGAGATGGCTTTCGGACATTTCGCGGGCGTGGCCGTCGGCCCAGAGGGCGTAGAAATCGGGATGGGCATCGACCGGGCGCCGCACATAGGTGTGGTTGTACCGGCTATCGTGCGTCAACTGCTTGATCTTCTGCCAGGTCGCCCCGCGGTCCCGACTGAGCCACATCGCGATCTCGCCGCCGGTGTTGTAGGGTTGCGGGCCGGGTTCGGTCGGGGCAATGACGCGCCATGCGCCATCGGCCTCGAGATACAAAGGACCGTAGTCGTAGTTGTGGTCCGACCGGAATGCCTCGCGGATTTCCCACCGGCACCCCGTCCACCGCGCCGTGCGCCAGAGGCGCGGATCGCCGGCCGGCCCCGAGGCATAGTTGCGGCTGGTCAAGAACAGAATCACGGGGCGCCGGTCGGCATCGAACCCCAGGTCCTTCAGGTACACCAAAAGCCCCTCGGACTCGGCGTCGTAAACCAGCGCCGGGTTCTTGACCGTCGAAAGCGGCAGGTCCACCGGCTTGCCGCCCAC
>DYLT01000568.1 GCA_020721945.1 Blastopirellula marina | reverse complement strand
CGCGCGGCAGGCCGAGCAGGGCTGGGGGGCCGGGGTGATCGACCGGCTGTCCCGCGACCTGCGCCGCGAGTTCCCCGACATGAAGGGCTTCTCGCCGCGCAACCTGCGATACATGAGGGCGTTCGCAGAGGCGTGGCCGGACGAACCGTTTGTGCAGCAGGTTGCTGCCAAATTGCCTTGGTTCCACCTCTGCACGGTCCTTGACCGGGTGCCAGCCCCGGCCGCGAGACTGTTCTACCTTCAGGAGGCGACCGCGCACGGCTGGTCGCGTGCCGTCCTGTCCCTGCACATCGACCGGCAACTGCACGAACGGCAAGGGAAGGCCGTCTCGAACTTCCCGGCGACGCTGCCGCCGTCCGATTCCGACCTCGCCGTCCAGACCTTGAAAGACCCCTACGTCTTCGACTTCCTCGGCCTGGGCGACGAGGCCCACGAGCGCGAGATCGAGCGCGCCATGATCGCGCACATCCGGGACACGCTGGTCGAGATGGGCGTGGGCTTCGCGTTCGTCGGGCGGCAGGTACGCCTCGAAGTTGGGGGGGGACGAGTTCTTCCCGGACCTGCTGTTCTACCACCTGCGCCTGCACCGCTACGTGGTGGTCGAGTTGAAGGCCGGGGAGTTCGCGCCCGAGCGCGCGGGCAAGATGAACTTCTACCTGTCGGCCGTGGACGACCTCGTGCGCGACCCGGCCACCGAAGGAGTGAACGAGCATGGCGTTGGCGATTCGCGCAGGGGTCCGGCCGCACCCGCAGGTCGCCGCGACGGGCATGTCATTCCCGGCTGAAAAACAGGACGACCATGACTCGTAACCAGTTGACCGCAAACGACTGTGCCCGACGGTTGTTTTCCCGGAGGCCCGCGCGATGAGCGACATCTCGAACCGCATCGTCCAGAAGTTGTGGTCCTACTGCAACGTGCTCCAGGACGACGGCCTCTCGTATCAGGACTACCTGGAGCAGTTGACCTTCCTGCTGTTCCTGAAGATGGCCGACGAACGCGCCCGGCTGACCGGCATCCCCCAGCCCATCCCCGAGGGTTACCGCTGGGCCGACCTGTCGAGCCCGCAGATGGAAGGTGCCCGGCTGGAGGAACACTACCGGGACACGCTCCGCACCCTGGGCGAGGC
>DYLT01000275.1 GCA_020721945.1 Blastopirellula marina | reverse complement strand
CCCCAGGTTCAAGCCGCCCGCCAGCGGCTCGCCGAAGGTCACGACGAGCTGTGCCGCCGCCATCGGGCCGGGGCCGGGGGCCGGGAGATCTCGGAGGCGATCGCCGATCTCCGGGACGAGGTCGTGCTGGCCCTCTACGGCGCCGCGCTCGAGAGCCTCGGCTTGGACGATCTGGCGCGCGGCGACGGCGTCGCCCTGGTCGCCCACGGCGGGTACGGCCGGCGCGAGGCGGCCCCCTATTCCGACGTCGACGTGATGGTCCTCCGCGGCCCGAGCGCCGAAGCCCGCTCGGCCGCTCTGGCCGAACGCCTGTTGTGCGATGTCTTCGATGCGGGCCTCGATCTAGGCCACAGCGTCCGCACGGTCGAGGAGGCATGCGCGCTGGCCCGACGCGACGCCACCATTGCCAGCTCCCTGCTCGAGTCGCGCTTGCTCGATGGCGACCGGGAACTCTTCGAGCGGTTTTGCGGGCGGTTTCGCCGGCTTGTGCGGCGCCACGCGCCGGCCCTTCTTGGCGCGATCGAGAAAGCCAGAGTGCAAGAGCGACTCCAGTACGGCGAGACGGTCTATCTGTCGGAGCCCCACATCAAGAAATCGCGGGGCGGTCTGCGCGACGTGCATTTGATCCGCTGGATCGCCGCCGTTCGCTGGGGGGCACGCCAGCCCGGCGAGCTGGTCCCGCTGGGCGTCCTCTCCGCCGACGACGCGCGGCGGCTGGAAGCGGCGGCCGAGTTCCTTCTCTGGCTCCGCAATGAGCTGCATTTTGCGGCGGGCAAGCCCGGCGACGTGCTCAGCCGGGCCGACCAGGTTCGCATCGCCGAAATCCGCGGTTGCGCGCCCGCCGACGGCATGCTCCCGGTCGAGCAATTCATGCGCGAGTACTTCCGGCATACTGGCGAAGTAAGCCATCTGGCCGCGTGGCTCCTGGCCAAGGCCCGGGCCGTGCCGCGGCGGACGAAGCTCTGGACCGCGCTTTTCGGCCGACGCGTGCCCGGCGGATTGCTTGTCGGCCCCACCGAGATCCTCGCCACCCGGCCTGCCCTGCGCCGGCTCCGCGGCAACCTCTCGGCGATCATGCACCTGGTCGAGTTGGCGAGTCTTTACGACAAGCAAATCGCCGTCCCGACGTGGGAGACCATCCGCCAGGAAGTGCCGTCGCTTGCCGCCGAAATTCCGCCCGAGGCCTGCCGGCACTTCACCATGCTGTTGGAGCATCCGGGGCGCCTGGGCGAATTGCTCCGCCGCCTGCACGAGGTCGGACTCCTGCAACGGTTCATTCCCGAGTTCGCCCATGCCCGCGGCTTGCTCCAATTCAACCAGTACCACAAGTACACCGTGGACGAGCACTGCCTCCGCGCGGTGGAACAGGCCGAGGATCTGGTCGCCGATTCGGGGCCGCTGGGCCGGGTTTACCGGGCAATGGCCCAAAAGCGTGTGCTTCACTTGGCGCTATTGATCCACGACCTGGGCAAAGGCTATCCCGAGGACCACAGCGAGGTGGGACGCCGCATCGCCCGGGACACGGCGCGCCGGCTAGGACTGGACGACGACGAGGCCGACCACCTCGAGTTCTTGGTCCATAAGCACCTCTTGATGAACCACGTGGCGCTGCGGCGCGACACGAGCGACGAGCAGACGATCGTTCGCTTCGCCGCCGAGGTGGGTTCGCCCGAGCGCCTCCAGATGCTGTTCGTCTTCACCGCCGCGGACCTCAGCGCCGTCGGGCCCGACACCTGGACCGGTTGGAAGGCCGAGGTGCTGGCCGACCTCTTCCACCGTGCCATGCAGCATCTGGCCGGCGAGAGCCCGGGCACTAGCCGCCGAGACTATCTCGAAGGCCGGCGCCACGCGGTGCGCGACCTGCTTGGCCCCGACGCACAGGCCCCCAAGCTGGCCGTCCAAATCGAGGCCCTCCCCGCCGCGTACCTGACCACGACCGATCCCGTCCAGATCGCCGACGATCTGCGGCTTCTGGCCGCGCTGGCGCCGGGTGAGGTGAAGGCCCAAGCTCGCTACCAGCGCGACTCCGGCACCGTGCAATTCACCGTGGGGACGAGCGAGGACGTGGCGCCAGGCATCTTCCACAAGCTGACCGGCGCGCTCTCGGGGCACGGCCTGGAGATCCTCTCCGCCCAGATCTACACGCTGGCCGAGCGCATGGTGCTCGACCGATTCTGGGTGTACGACCGCGACTACTCGGGCGAGCCGCCCCCTTGCCGGCTCGAGGAAATCCGGCGGTCGCTGGTCGAGGCGTTGACGACCGAGGGCAAACGCCCTCGATTCCGCCGCGTGTGGCGGGCCGGCGCGACCCACCCGCCTGCGGCCGCCGCCCCGACGCGCGTTCATATCGACAACCACACCTCGGACCGTTACACGATTATCGACATCGTGACGTTCGACCGCCGCGGATTGCTCTACGCGATTACCCGGACGCTGTTCGAACTGGGGTACTCGGTGTGGCGCGCCAAGATCGGCACGTACCTGGATCAGGTGGTCGACGTGTTCTACGTGACCGACCCGTCCGGGGCGAAGGTCGAATCGGCCCATCACCTCCACGAGACCCGGCGGCGATTGCTCGAAGTCATCGAGCAGCCCGAGGAATGATCGGCAGGGCCCACGGCCGACGCCGCCGGCGACCCTCTCTGGGGTCGAGAGACGGGCCCCTTGATGCCCCTTGCTGGCGGTGATACAATTTGGATCGGGGTGCTTCTGCCGCACCGTATGGCCCTGAAGGGGCCTGCCCGCTCTGGGCACCCGGCCGATCGCCGCCTTGTGCCAGGGGCCGTTGGCGGCTCCGAAGGATCGGCCGGGTCGGCAATCCCCAACGAGCACGGCAACGCGAGGACCTTGGATCATCCTTCGCTTTCCGGATTCTGTGTTGGCACTCGTCTTGTTGTTTGCCGCGGGCGGTCCGCTGCCCGAGGCCGACGCGCCGCTCCCGGCGACGCCGGAGGCGACGATCGCCGAGGGGACCCGGGTCGTCGAGGCCCTGGCGTCCGCCTTTCCCACCGATCCGGACGCCCTGGAGGTCTTGGCGCGATGCCACCTTCTTCGTGGGAGCACCGCGGAAGCGGCGGCCACATGGAAGAAGTGCCTCGCCCTGAACCCGCGCTATGCCTACGCCTGCGCGGGATTGGGCGCGGCAGCCCTTCGTCGGGGCGACCACCGCGAAGCGGCCCAGTGGTTCCGCCAGGCCGTCGAGTTCGCGCCCCGGGCATACGGGTTCCGCGAGGACCTCGCAGACGCCCTGATCAATGCCGGTCAGGTCGATGAAGCGATCGCGGTTCTGACGGAGCTGGTCGCGCGGAGCCCCCGATCGGCGCGGGCCTTCGATCTGTTGGGCATGGCCTACGCGCATGCGGGCCGGCACGCCGAGGCAAAGCAGAGCTACCTGCAAGCGGCCCGGCTCGATCCCCACCACGCCGGGATCCGGTTGGGCCTGGCCAATGCGCTGGCGCGGCTGGGCGAGGCCGAAGAGGCCCGAAAATACATGGACGAATTCCGCCGGCTGCGCGACGAAGAGCGAAAGCGCCGGCAGACCGACCTTCGCCAGTACAACGACCTCGCGGCGGTGCGCGCGGAGTTCGCGCAGCTCTATACGAGTGCGGCCCAGGTGTTCCACGCGCACGGCAAGGCGGAAAAGGCCGAGACGTTGTGGCGCCGGTCGGCGGCCCTGGATCCCACGGCCATCGCGTGCCGCCAGGCCCTGGCATGGCGCAGCCGGCAGGCGGGCAAGCTGGCCGAGACGGTCCGGCTCTTGGAGGAATTGTCGGCCTTGGAGCCGGCCAACCCGAGCTACGATCTGGAGATTGCCCGGCTGCGCCTCGACCTGAACCAGATTGCCGAGGCTGAGGCCGCTTTGCAGCGTCTGTGCCGCCGGTCTCCGAAGCTGGCCGAGGGGCACGCGGCGTTGGCCCGTCTGTATCTGAAGATCGGCCGGAAGTCCGACGAAGCCGTGGCCGCGGCGCGGCGTGCGGCCGCGTTGGCGCCGTCGGCCGCGCATTGGACGCTGGTGGCCGAGGCATGCCAGGCGGCCGGCGACGCGTCGGGCGCCGTCTCGGCGATGGAAAAGGCCGTGGCCGCCGATCCGGGAAGCCTCGAGCTGCGGGAGCGTTATGAGCAGCTTCGTGCGAAGAAGTAGCCTTGTGGTCGTGGCCACGGTGCTCGCGGCGGCCTGCCCGATCCGCGCCGCCGAGGGCCCGATCGTGTTGCGCGACGTCACCCGCTCCACCGGCATCGCCTTCCAGCACACCGACGGATCCAGTGGCCGGCGCTACATCGTCGAGTACGTCGCCTCGGGGATGGCCACCTTCGATTACGACGGCGACGGGCTGATCGACCTGTACTTTCTCAACGGCGCCCCGTTGCCGGGGGCCCGCGCCGATCGACCCCCGCGCGATGCCCTGTACCGCAACCTCGGCGGCTTCCGGTTTGCCGACGTGACCGAGCGGGCCGGGGTGGGCGATACCGGGTTCGGCTTGGGCGTGACCGCCGCCGACTACAACAACGATGGCCTTGGCGACCTGTACCTGAACCAATTCGGCCCGAATGTGCTCTACCGCAACCGCGGCGACGGCACCTTCGCCGACGCCACCCCACATGCCGGCGTGGACCGTGGGTCCAAGGTGGGCGCGGGCACGTGTTTTCTCGATATCGACGGCGACGGCGATCTCGACCTCTATGTGGCCAACTACGTGAACTTCACCTACGAGACCCACGTGTCGCGGCGGGTCATGGGCCAGCTCACGTACGCCAGTCCGATGGACTACGCGGGCGTCCCCGACAACCTCTTTCGCAACCAAGGCGATGGGACGTTCGCCGACGCCAGCCGCGAATCGGGCATCGCCGCCTTCGCCGGCACCGGCATGGGCATGATCGCCGCCGACTACGACGATGACGGCGACACCGACCTCTTCGTCGCCAACGACGTCATGCCCAATTTCCTCTTTCGCAACGATGGGCGAGGCAAGTTCGACGAGGTGGGACTCTTGGCCGGAGTGGCCTACGAGGCCTCCGGGACCCCGCACGGAAACATGGGCGTCGAGTGCGCCGACTTCGACCGCGACGGCCGGCTCGATTTCTTCGTGACGGCCTACCACCGCGAACCGCCCGTCTTGTACCGCAACCTCGGCGCCGGCTTGTTCGACGACGTGACACGCATCACCGGCGCCGGCCAGCGCTCCTTCGCGCACGTCAAGTGGGGCTGCGGCCTAGTCGATTTCGACAACGACGGATGGAAGGACCTGTTCATCGCGTGCGGGCATTTCGACGACAACATCGCCCTGCGCGACGACACGACGAGCTATATGGTTCGGCCCGTGCTGCTGCGGAACGTCGGCGGGCGGTTCGCCGATGTCTCCTCGTCCGCCGGCGATGGCGTGCAGGTCCTCCTGACCGGCCGCGGCGCCGCCTTCGACGACCTCGACAACGATGGCCGAATCGACGTCGTGGTGCTCAATTCCCGGCGGGGACCCACGATCCTCCGCAACGAGTCGCCCGGCGACAACCACTGGGTCGCGGTGCGCCTGCGCGGCGTCCGCTCGAACCACGACGGCGTCGGATCGCGCGTGAAGGTCGTTGCCGGCGACCTCGTGCAAGTCGACGAGGTGCACAGCGGCCGAAGTTACCAAAGCCACTACGGAACACGGCTGCACTTCGGCTTGGGAACGCAAGCGAAAGTCGACCGGATCGAAGTTCGCTGGCTCGGCGGCCGCAACGAGGTCTTCGAAAACCCGCCGGCCGACCGGATCGTCGTCCTCACCGAGGGCGAGGGCCGGCCCATGGCCCCATGAGCGCGGGCGACTGAGGCCTGCGGAGTCCCCGTGAGCGTGGCAACGTGCAGGGAACGGGCCGGGTTCCCGTTGGGGCGTCGGGACGTCGGTAGCCCTTGCTGGGGCGTCGGGTTAGTATGGTGGGGATCGCTTCGTGCGGTAACGTGGGCGTTTCAGGTCAGGGGCGAGGGCACGGAGCGGAGGCCCCCACGGTCGTTCAGCCGCCCTCCGCCCCTGGCCAGCATGGTCTCTTCGAAGCCACGCCCGAGCAGCCGGTGGAGAAGCCCAAGATGTTCTCCCGCCCAGGCCTAGCCGAGCGCTTCGCTCGGGCGTTCGAGGCGCGGGGGTGGATCGAGCGGTTTGCAAAGAAGGACCCAAACGGAAACCTCCACGATGAAGAGAACGGCCGATTTGTGGCCAAAGAACGCGGTGCCAACGCGGCGGGAGGCAGTCCGCATCAAAGCATACCGCAAGTTCAATACCGTGACGCGCAGCCAGGCGAGTTTCTCCAAGCCAGAAACCGGACGGACCGGCCCGAGTTCCTTTCACCCAAGGAAGAAGAGGAACTTGCCGATACGATCCAACAGGGAGGGATTGCCCGCCTGTCGGCCGACGGCACTTCTGGCTACGTGCTGACAGCGGACGGCGATCTCAAGAGCGTCTTCAACAACGGCGGGCCAAAGGGGGCGGGAACGGCAGCCGTCATTGACGCAATCTCGCGAGGGGCAAAGACGCTGGATTGCATCGGCGACGCCCTGGCGGTACTATACTCGAAGGTGGGATTCGTCGCCTATCGTGCTCAGCGTTGGAGCGACGAACACGCCCCGAACGGATGGCCTTACGAGCGGCGCGGTCGCCCGGACATCTACTTCATGCGGTACGAGGGCAAGAGCCGTGACCCCGAACAAATCCGAGCCGACTATGGAACCTACCCCGACCTCCAGCACCCAGGATACGGAGAGCCAGGAGGCGAAGGCGTGGGAGGCAGAGAGACAGAGCATCCTGGATGAAATTCGCCGCGCCCGGGGGGACGAATGGTTCGAGGCGAACAGGAAGTTCGCCGAGGCCGACGTGGACGCTCTACGCAACTTCTGACATTTCCCGGGAAATGCCATGAAGCGCACCTTGGCGGTGCAGGCCCATCTGACGATCAAGGGGCTGGGCTTGTGAGGACTGGGCTTGTGAAGCGCTCCCGCCGCCATCCGAATCGCCCCGCCAATCCCCCGTCCGATTCCCTCCGCTTCCGACGTCTGGCCATCCTGACGGCCCTCGATCGCCTGCTCGTCCGCGACGCCGATCCCGCCTTCCGCGGCGCCGTGGTGGCAACGTGCAGGGAACGGGCCGGGTTCCCGTTGGGGCGTCGGGACGTCGGTA
>DYLT01000274.1 GCA_020721945.1 Blastopirellula marina | reverse complement strand
AGACTGCCCTGGACGAGATTCCACGGCGTGCCGAGCCGTGAGCGGGGTTCGGTGCCGACCACCACGACTTCGGCATAGCCGCCGCTGGGAAGCGTCGCTTCGGTGACGCCTAGCAAGTACGGTTCGGCGTCCCGCACGCCGGGGACGCCACGGATGCGATAGACCCATCGCCGCGGCACGTCGCGAGGCAGGTCCACATTGTGCATTTGCCGGTGGCCTGCCCAGATGTCGGCCTGGCTGTAATCGACCAGCAGACTGGCCCGGCCGATCAGCCCGAGGAAGAACCCGCCTTGAACATTCACCAAGACGATGGCGAAAACCACGCCGACGAGGGCAGTCAGCAATTTGGCTCGATCCGCGATGAGGGTTTCCAGTGCGATGGACCACATCTCATTTCATGGCCTCATCTCAAGCATAGACCGCAGTCGGATGCTCATGGACACGTAGGACGGCATCGCCCCGCGCCGGGCGGGGCGCCGCCGGCCCCTCTGTCATGTCTTGCGGCGCGTTCGGCACGGCAACTCGATGCCCCGGGGCTCCTGTCCACACGCCTCCCCTCGACATAACCGTTACCACCGGCGCACACGGCGCTTGGGTCGGCACGTGCCCCCCGAGAACTTTAGCCCGCCATCGCCGATTCCCAATACCCTTGGGCATCGTAACTGACTTCGATGACCGGCTCGAACTCCAGGCGCAGGTACTCCGGCATGGGACGGTACGCCAGCGAACTCTCGGGAAACGGCAGACCAAAGAACCGGCGGTAAAGATCGGGGTGTTCGATCGGAGCACGGTCGAGGTCCAGCGCCAAGGCCACGGCGGGCCGGTCGCACACGGCGTGGTACTGGCGCAGGCCGCCGATCGGCTGAAAGGCGGTAAACCGCTGGTAGAATCGGGCATGACGCGGATGGACCGCAATGAGCAACTGGTTGACCCCTCGCGCCAGCGCGCACTGGGCCATAAGGCTCATCAATCGCATGGCGGTGGCGGGCGAGTTCCTTCCCGAGTCCCGCGCGTCGGCCAGGCACGAAACCTCCGCCAGCGCCAGGCCGCGTTGCCGAAGCCAGTCGACCTGATCGGGGTAGATCGCCTCCATCGGCAGTCCGAGTTCGCCGTCGCGCACCAGGCTCATCGTGGCGACCACCTCGGTTCCCCGCGCGGCAACGAAAACCTCGGTGGTGGGCAGAAGCTGGTACGGCGTTACGCGCATCCGGTACGGGTTGGTTGCGGCCAACCCACCGCGCACATAGGCCTGGTACACCAGGCGGAACGCCCCGCGGAAATCCTCGCGCGACGCGGCGATGCGGAAATCGATCTCCGCCTCGCCAAGCAGCCGCTCGAGCCGGTCGCTCACCACGCGCTCCGGCGCGCGAAATGCGATCACCCGGACCTGTTGGCTCGCGCGGCCTCGTCGGCGCGTGAGACCCGATGGGGTAGCGACGGGTGCTGCCAAGGCTGTCATGGTTCCTCCCAAAGCGCCCTCTGAGCCAAATCAACGGCTTCCTGCTCTCGCGTTACCGCCCGAGGATCCACTCCCCGGGGTTTCACACTCCGATGCCCCGGCTCCGTAGCAGCACGTCGCGTCGTCGTCTCACATGGAGCTTCTTGAGGATCTGATGAACAAAGGTCTTGACCGTGGAGATCTTGATGTGCAGCCGCCGGGCGACCTGCTTGTTCGAGAGGCCCTCGGCGACCAGCCGGAGCACCTCGGCCTCGCGGTCGGTCAGCGCCGGAACGCCCTCGCGCCGCATGGGCGTTTTCCGAGGCGGCGCTTGGTGGAGCCGGCGGATCACGCATGCGACCATCGCGGCCGACGCCACGCTCCGGCCCTGGCCCGCGGCCTCGATCGCCTCGACGAGCAAGGCCAACGAGGCACTGTGTTCGACACACGCCCGCGCCCCGGCCTCGATGTACCGGACCGCACCCGCCAAATCGCGATCGTCGACAAGCATCACGATTTCAGCCGACGGCAGGATCGCCGTGGCGTCGACGAACACCGGCCAGGCGCGCGCGTCGTCGTTGATCAGCAGCACCTGGGTGTTGCGCACCCCGGGCGCCGCAAGCAGGTCGTGCAACGTCGCGCCGCTGGCCACCACCGCAATCCCCGCTTCCCGAGCCAGACGCCGAACCAGGGCCTCGCGCATCAGGCGGCAACCGCAAAGCACCGACAGAAGCACCTTGGGACGGGCGGCAGGCGTCACGGATTCTCCCCCCTCAGTTGGCGACCCACGCGGAACGAATCTCGGCCAGCACGTCGTCGATCCCCACCCCCGCCAACGGCTTGACCGTTACCGTCTGCCGGCACGCGAATGCCGAACTGGCGTCGGGCGACAGCCCGATCACCAGCACATGTGGAAACTCGGCAAACAGGTGACTACAAATGCCGGGCAGTTCGGGCGAGTCGCGGAAGGTATGCAAGACGACGTCGGCCTCGGTCTCTTCCACGGCCAAGAGCAAATCGACCGGGTCGTCCACCTGACCCACCACCTCGATGTCGCCCTCCCGGGCCAAGAGGTCCGCGAGGGTCTCGCGCAGAAGAGGGGAATCCAGGGCCAGAAGGACTCGCGCTCGCATCAAGTTGCCCTTTCCTTTTAAGCCTCAAGACGCCTTCCCTTTTCCCACAGAATTCAATCGGCTTCTATGGACCAACCGATTCATAAACGATTGGCAACGCGATTCAGGCCTCCATGGATCGTCGCGTGCTACGTGTCTAGACCCCCTGGAACTAGTCGGCACAAGCAGTCGGTGCGTTGGGAGAACGGGCAATTGGCGAAGACGGGGCGGGCGGAACCAACGCCGACCCGAGTTCCCGCGGAAATCCGCAGAGACTACAGAAGTCTTGATCGCACTGGGGGACTAGAACGGGCGTTCCCAAGGACTACATCCGTGTTCAGATCGCCCGAGGCAACGGGGCTGGCTCAGCCGGAAAGCCGATGGGTTTTCCGGCGGTTTCTCCATGGGCGGTTCAGGAGAACGCCAGACGGCGCAGAGAATACCCGGAACGCCCCGCCCGCGTAAGCCCTATTTCGCCCCGCCGAGACTCATCGCCTTGAGTTTTTCCAGTAGGGCCTTGTACTTTGCCTGGGTATTGGGGTCGCCATCGAGTTTGTCGCTCATGACCATCGCGGCGGTGAGCACCTTCGCGCCCTCGATGGCCTTGGCCACAGCCGTCTGACGATCGGCGGCCTTTTCGGCCTGGATGCGGAGGCAGTCGGCGGCGTTGTAGATGACCTCGTAATACTCGCGCAGGAACTTCTTGCGGTGCGGCTCGATCAGGTTGCGGATGAAATGCCACTGGGCCACGGCCTTGTCGAACTGGGCGGGGTCTTGTTCGGCCCACGCCTGGAGAATCCGCGCCCGCTCCATCTGGGGATCCAGGGCGCGGGGGTTCTCTTTGATGAGCTGTTCGACCTGTTCGATGGCTTGCTCGTACTTACCTTCCTTGCGCAATTGGGCGACCCTCCGCGACCGGGCCCGGGGAAGGGCCTTCTGGGCCATGGCATCGCCCTGCTGGGCCAGGTCGATGACGGCCTGCAGCAACGCGGCCGCCTCGTCGTTCATGCCCACCGCGGCGCACTGGTCGGCCAGGTAGAGCACGTCGGGCACGCCCAACTGTTTGCGCTGGGCTAGCTTCTTCAAGAGCCCCCCGACCGTCTCTTGAGCCGACTTCAATCGCGCCAGGGCCGCTTGGTGCGCTTTCTCGTCGTTCTTGCTCTGGGCCTCGGTGACGGCCGCCTCGGCCTTGCGGCACTCCCCGTCGAGCACGCGGACAAACCGCACGAGCAGGGCGTTGATGGGCGGGGCGTCGGCGCCCAGCTCGGCGAGAATCAACCCCACGTCGGTCGCATGCGCGATGTCGCCGATGGCCAAATACGCCTGGGCCGCGCCGAAGAAGATCCGCAGCATCACGAAATCGAGCGCGGTGGGCTTCTCGGCCTTGACCTGATCGACCAGCGGTTGAAGCAGCGCCGCGGCCTCCTTGGCCTCGCCCTGATCCAGCTTGATTTCTCCCAAAAGCAACTGGGCCTCGAGGTGCTGCTTGGTCAAGGGCTTGCCCGCCTCCGCCACCTTCTTGAACCGCTCGACGCTCACCGTCACGTGCTCGAGAGCACGCTTGCGATCGGCGGCCATAAGGTCCTTGTCGGCCTGAGCCCCCTTCTGTTTCTCGGTGAGGTAGCGTCGCCAGAAGGTCTGCGCGGCCAGCGACTGGGCCACGGGATAGCGCTCGGAGCGGTCGCTGACGGCTTGGAACGCCTCAAGCGCCGCGTCGACCTCGCCGCGCACAAGCGACGCCTGGGCGATGGCCATGCGGGCGTCGTCGGCGTGAGGTTTTCCGGGCCACCGGTTCTCGACCTCCTTGGCCATCTTCGTGAGAAGGTCCAACGCCGCGGTGCGTTGGTCCGTCTGGCTGGCGGGCATCGCGGAATACAGGCGCAACTGCGCCTCGACGGCCATCGTGGCCGCGTCGGGGGTCACCGCGGCCTCGGGAAACTCCTGGACGATCTTCCGCGCCGCGTCGCGGAACTCGGCGAATTTGCCGTCCTTGTACAGCTCGGCGGCGACCAGGTACTCGGCGCGGGCGAGGGCCTCTTGCACTTTGGCGGTGCGCGCCGGCGCGTCTTTCCCCGTGTCGCCGATCTCGAGGGCCCGGCGGTACCCTGCTGCGGCCTCCTTCCATTTGCCGGCCTGCGCCGCCGCATCGCCGATACCCACCGCCTCGACGAACGTCTTGGCATTCGCCGGATTGCCGAACGCCACCCCGGTTCCGCCGCCGAGCTTGTTGCGCAGCTCGATCGCCTCGGCCTGGTGCGAGCTGGGCACCCGGGCCATGCTGATCAGCACGCTCGCGGCCTGCTGGGTCAGCTTCGACTTCTCTTGGCCCTCGGCCTTGTCGGCCAGGTCGAGAAGGGCCTTCGCGTACTCGAGGGCGACGCCCTGGTAGCCGTCGTACCGGTTCTTCTTGGTGTACTGGCTAAGGTACTCGGAGGCCTCGTCGAGGAACAGATCGGGCTGTTTCGACTTGAGGATGACGAAGCGATAGTAATGGACCTGCGCAAAGAGCGGGTCGAGCAGCTTGTCGGTCGAGGTCGGCCCGGGGTCGCTCGCGAGGACCTCGTCGTAGATGTCGACGGCGGTTTGCCAGTCGCCGAGGTCGTCCATGACTTTGCCTTCCCACATGTGGGCCTGGAGCCCGACGATGTCGACCTGACCGCTGGCCGTGATGCGGCGTGCCTGCCAGATGTCGTTGAAGACCTTGCCGGCGTTCTTCAAGGCCGCGCTGCGCGCGGGATCCTTGGGGTTCAGGTAGGTCTGCGCGAGGTAGTAATCGACCAGGCCCATCTGGAACTGGGCTTCGACGATGTTCGCTTCGAGCTGCGCGCGGCGTTCGAGGACCTGGCGGCTTTCCTTGGGGACGGTGCGCGCCTTGCTCGTTGGCGCCTTGGGTACGGGAATCTCGGCCCGGCGCCGCTCCAGGGTTTGCCGGGCGTCGTCGAAGCGTTGGCGCGCTTGGGCGAGCCGGGCCCGGCCCTCGCCGAGAAGCTTGGCCGCCTGGGCCTTGTCCTTCTGGGCGATCGCCTTGGCGTCGCGGATCAGACGCAAGGCGTTGTCGACCGCGAAGCTGCCGCCCGAGACCATGGCCGCGACCGCTTCGGGGTGCTGGGGCTTCTCCTTGAGGAACTTGTCGAGGTGGGTCTGGGCCCGGTCCATCCATTCGGCCGCCTGCTTGGCGTCGTAGGCGCGGTTGGCCGCCCCGCGCAGGGACTTCGACATCTCCAGGTCGAAGACGTCGGCGATTTCCTCGGGCAGTTCGCCCGTCTGTTGGAGCATCTCGAGGTACTCGACGGCGAAGTCGTGGTACCCGCGCGCCTGAAGTTCCCGGAGGAACTCCAGCGGCCGGACCTCGGCGGCGCTCCCTGCGGCCGCCAGGAGTCCCAAGGCGAAATACGAGCACAACCAGAGGCGAGCAGACTTCATGATCGCGCCTATCTCAACAAACGGACGGGCCCGAGACTCATTTCTTGGCCGGGGGTTTCTCGGCAGGCTTGGCGGGCGCCTTGGCCTCGGCCTTTCGCTCGGGCTTGGCTTCTGCCTTGCCGCGGTCTTTGCCGTCGTGGTCGGCGGGCTTCTTCGCGGCAGGCCTGGCGGGGGCCTTCCGGGCTTCCTTGGCCGGCGCGACGTCGACACCCGCCGGCCGATCGAGCTTGTACAGCGGCAAGTAGCGGTAGTACACCTCGAGGGTCAGCGCCGCAAGGCTGGTGACGAACAGCCGCCCGCCCGCATCGCCCCACGGGTCCTTGCTCGGCTTGTCGGGATCCCAGCTTCCCATGGCGCAGCCCTCTTTGCACTGCGTTTCGATGAGCACGCGCCGCATCTTGCGGTTCCAGTTATCCCAGTCGGGGCCGGGCACATTGTGCATCACCTGGGTGGCGTAGTACCAGTAGTAGAGACTGCGGAACTTATTGTCCGGCATATGCCGCATCAGAGTGGCCAGCCCTTCCTGCATCGCCGGTTCCTCGGGCCGCGCACCCAAGTATTGCAGGCAGAGCAGGCCCACCGCCGTCATGGTCGGCGTGGCCTGGCCGTCGGGCAGGTACGAGAAGTTGCCACCGTAGGACCCTTTGGAACACGACTTGAGCCACAGCTTCGCCCCGTCGAAGGCCTTGACGTTGACGTAGATGCCTGCCATCTGAGCGCTCTTCAGCGCCATGACCTGCCAACCCACGACCGAGGTGTCTCCCTCGTCGCCCGGGTTGTACCGCCAGCCGCCCGTCCGCGGATGTTGCGCGTTCTCGATGAAACGGATCGCCGCCGTCGCCGACTTCTGGATCGTCGGATCCTTGGTCAGCCCATACGCCTCGCACAGCGTAATGGCCGCCAGGCCGTGCGAGTACATGGGCGAGCCGACGCCGGACGCGAGGTTTCCGTCGGGCTTCTGGTTCTGCATCAGCCAGTACAGGCCGTCGTAGATGGTCTTCTGATAAGGCCCTTTCGACTTGTGCGTCTGGCCGGCCGCCAGGAAAGGCAATAGGCCCAGGGCCGTGGCGCCGGGATCGGCCTTGACGGTTCCCGGGCCGGTGCAGGTGGGGTCCTTGCACCGCTTGTTGTATTCGCCGATGCTCCAGGAGCCGTTGGGCGACTGGTGACGTGCGATCCAGTTCAACGCGGCGGCCACGGCGCGTTCGGACTGGCGGG
>DYLT01000567.1 GCA_020721945.1 Blastopirellula marina | reverse complement strand
CAGGTGCGGCCGCGGTCGTTCGAGTACGCGATCGACTGCGTGAAGGGCTGTCCGGCCGAGGCCCGGTTGGTTCCGCCGGCCGACGTGTAGATGCACACGATTGGCTTTTCCTTGCCGGTCTGAAACCCGGCCGTGTTGCCGTGATCGACCACCGCCGAGCCAGAGAAGATCGTGCCCAGCCCGTCGGGGTGGATCGCGTCGCCCAGTTCCTGCCAGTGGACCAGGTCGCGGCTGACCGCGTGTCCCCAGGTCATGTTGCCCCATTTCACACCATAGGGGTTGTGCTGGAAGAAGAGGTGGTACTCGCCCTCGTCATAGACCAGGCCGTTGGGGTCGTTCGTCCAGCCCCAGGCCGGCGAAAAGTGGAACTGCGGGCGCAGGGCCTCGTGGTATACCCGAAAAGGGGTCTGACCCTGTTGCAATACGATCCGCTCCAGTCCTTTCGAACCGAACGGAAGCCGATCGACCTCGATTCTCAGCGTGCGGCCTTTCCACGGGCCCACGTCGGTGGCGACCCACAGGTCGGGCGGGTCCTCGGCCAGTTCGATCTCGAACTCGCGCACCGTCTGGCCATCGACCGAGAGACGCATCCACGTGGGGCGGACGTCGTTCTTGACCGGCAAGACCAGCCAACGGCCTTCGACCGCCAACTGCCGCTCGGCCGGCGCGGCCCCGCGCTTCTGGTCGCTTTGGACGATGTGGTCGATATTGATGTGCCCCCAGCCGCCGGTGGCCTGGTCGACGATCTGGATCACCGCGTCCCGACCCGCAAGATCGCCCACGTCCCAGGCATGCCACTCGAGGCGTTCCGTGCCGCCAGGGCGGTCGTTGGGCCCCGTGGCGGTGCGGACCACCTGGCCATCGACCAGCAGGTTGATGCACGCCTTGCCGGGATGCATGCCGCCCCCGAGGAGGAAATTGATGTACCGCCGCTCGATGCGAAACGCCGGGCTGGTCAGCGTGCCCGTGGTCTTGTCGCCGTGGTAGTAGCTATTCACCAAGCCGCGGCCCTCATAGCCGCTGACCTCCATCTGGCCGGGCAGGGTGCCCCGGGCCGGTCCGGGCCCGAAGGCCTCGCCGGTAGCCTTCCCCCCGCCGTAATCCTCGCCCTCGAAGTCCGCGAGGAGGAGGTCGGGGCCAGCGCC
>DYLT01000566.1 GCA_020721945.1 Blastopirellula marina | reverse complement strand
GGCGAGCCTTGGGAACTCTTGCTCGACACGGCCCGCCCCGAGTCGGATTGCCCCGAGCCCGAGCGGCCGTCGTACGCGCTGGAGCCCTGTTCGGTGGCCGTCTTTCGCTCGAAGCTGCCGCGCCCGGACGAAGAGACACTTTGAGACCGAGCCCGGGTGGCGCCGCGCGAGGGCGTGCCGGGGACGGAGCCGCCGGATTATGGCTGGCGCGATGGTCAGAAGTGAAGATCCCGCGCGTCGGTCTCCTGGATCCGGCGCAGGCGCGAGATCAATTCGCGTTTGCGGGGCGACTCGGGCATGCGCTGGAGTTCCGCCTCGATCTGCCGCTGGCATGCCTCGTATGTCTCGCGCGAGGCGTAGTCGACCAGGTACTCCATCAGCGTGGTCAAGGCGTTGGGCGTGCAGAAATTCTGGATGAACCCGGGAATGGCGAACTCCATGAAGTGCTCGCCGGTGCGCCCCAGCCGGTAGCACGCGGTGCAGAAGCTGGGGATGTAACCGTCGGCCGCCAGCTCGCGCATCACCTCGTCGAGCGAGCGGATATCGCCCAGCTCGAACTGCTCGCGTTCCATGCACTGCGTGTCGCCCGCCTCGGTGTACCCGCCCAGCTCGATGCGGCTGCCCGCGTCGATCTGCGACACGCCGAACGCCATCACCTCGCGGCGCAAGGGGCCGGGCTCGCGGGCCGTGAGAATCAGCCCCGTGTACGGCACCGAAAGCCGCAAAATGGCGATCAGCCGCTTGAAGTCGCGGTCGCTCACTCGGTAGGTGTCGTCCAATCGCACGCCGCTGGCGGGCCGAAGCCGGGGAAAGCTGATCGTATGCGGCCCGACGCGGTAGTGCCGCTGCAAGTGCCATGCGTGGCTGACCAGCCCCAGGACCTCGAACCGCCAATCGTACAAGCCGAACAGCGCCCCGATGCCCACGTCGTCGCAACCGGCCTCGATGGCGCGGGCCACGCCGTCCAGACGCCACAGGTAATCGCTCTTGCGCGTCTTGGCCGGATGCACCCGAGCGTACGTGGCGTGGTGGTAGGTCTCCTGAAAGATCTGGTACGTGCCGATGCCCGCCGCCTTCACGGCCGCATAGCCCTCGTGCTCCAACGGGGCCGCGTTGATGTTCACCCGGCGGATGGCCGCGCGCTGGATGCGC
>DYLT01000565.1 GCA_020721945.1 Blastopirellula marina | reverse complement strand
GTCGAAGCGTGGAGCTGAGTGCGTCGAACGGCTGGGGCGTCGCTGCAAGCCCCGTCCCCGCGCCGAAGGCGCGTGGGCTGGCGCGGCGGTTGCCGGCGCCGACGCATGACGCATCCAAGGTCGCCGCATCGGTTGCGCCGGGGCGCGAAGCGCCTGTCAACTGCCGTGCCGGAGGCGGGCGTCAGGTCCATTGCTGGGTTCGACCGCTCGGTCGTGACCGCAGGGTCGTCGCGGTCAAGCGCCTTGGGGCTGGGGAACCGATGTTGGGGTCAGGCGCTCTTGGCGTGGATAACGAGATCAACCTCGCAATCGAGGATGGTGAGGAGTCGAAGGAGCTGGTCCACCGACTTGGCGTAGTTGGTCTGGTCGAGCAGCCTGTAGAGCTGAGCCGGGGAGGTACCGAGGCGGCGGCTCAACTCGCGCTTGCTGAGGGGGCTCTCGGCGACGCGCTCCTGGGCGGCGAGGGTCAGCCGGTAGACAAGCATGTCGCGAACGTAGGAGGGGTCCTTGTTGAAATCAAGGACCTGGTCGCCGTGGACGGAACCCTCGGCCCCGGACCTGAGCGTGAAGGTGAAACCCTCGTTCCCAAGTTCGGGATCGACGAAAACCTCGACGACGGGGTCTGAACCAGACGGACGCGGCTCGCACTTGGCGTACGGAAAGCCGAAGACCTGACCGCGCATTTCGACCTCGAACGCCCGTCGTCGGCCGTTGGCAGTCACGGAAGTGATCTTCACAGCCGCCCCTCCGCTCGTCGCTCGCCGATCAACGGGAGGACCCTCGCGGAAGCCCTGCCTTCCATGGCCTTCTCGTTCTCGAGGTCCCATGTCACGACGAGCCGTCCATTTCGATAGACATGAACATGCCGCGGCCCGTGGTCGCCTTTCCAGGTAAGGAAGACGAAACCGCCGCGTCGCACCTTGCTCATGGATAAACGTTACCATCGAGGATAACGCATGTCAAGCGCAGAATCGGTGGCGGCCGAAAAACGAAGACACGCAGACGCCGCTTGACCCGTCGCGCCGCTTGCCCCCCGCGTCCAACGAGGCCGGTGAGAAACGAAGACACACAGAGGCCGCTGCATCCGCCGCGGCGCCTCGGCCCCGCGTCCGACGTGGTCCTGTCACTGACACTGAACCTGTCCACTGAATCT
>DYLT01000009.1 GCA_020721945.1 Blastopirellula marina | reverse complement strand
CTGCCCATCACCCCCTCGGCCACATCCTCCAGCCCCAACATGTGCCCATACTCGTGCTCCAGCACCGAAAGCAGGTCCATCCGGTCCACCGCCGCAGGGTCCACCGCCCTCAAGCCCTCATGGCCACTTGCGGCAAACTCCCCGTCGTCGGCCGGCGTGCCATCCACAAACCACCCAAAGCCCGCCGCGTCCACGTCCAGCGTCACCCGGTTCCCCTCGGCCCGGCCCAGCTCCAAGGCCGGCAGGTCCGCCACCGCCAGCTTCACCGCGGCCAGCCGGCTGGCCGCCGACGCCGAAATCCCCGCCCCCTGCCACCGCCGGATCGCCTCGTCGGCGATCGCCTGAAGTTCCTCCAGCGTAAGCGGGGCCGCCGCGCTGGGCCCACTGGGCACCCCCGCCGCCACCAGCGCCGCCGCCGGACCGTCCCAGTCCCCCGCAATCGGCTTCCAGCCCGATAGGTTCGAACCATAGGAGGAGTAGACAACCATCCTAGGAGACGACCATCATAGGAGGAGTAGACAACCATCCTAGGAGGAGACGCGTGCCATGAGACGATGCAACCGGTGGTGCGGATGGCCGCTTGGGGTTCTCGTGCTTGTTCAGACGGCCTTGCCGGCGGCGACGACCGTCTACGTCGCGCCTGGGGGCAACGACCAGTGGTCGGGACGGCTGGCGGTGGCCAACGCCGCGAAGACGGATGGTCCGCTGGCCACCCCGCGGGGTGCGCGCGACGCGGTGCGCAAGCTGCGCGCCGCGGGGGAGCAGGGACCCGTCACGGTGCGGTTCCGCGGTGGAACGTACTGGATGGCCGCCCCGCTGGTGTTCGAGGCGCAGGACTCAGGCACGGCCGAAGGACCCGTCGTCTACGCCGCGTTCGAGGGCGAGCGGCCCGTGCTCAGCGGTGGCCGGCAAATCGGCGGTTGGAAGGCGGGGCCCGACGGCGTCTGGACCGCGACGGTTCCCGAGGTCGCGGCTGGCTCGTGGCACTTCCAGCAACTCTGGGTCAACGGCCAGCGGTGCATGCGGGCCCGCACGCCCAACGAAGGGTACTTCCGCATGGTCCAGAAGGCGCCGCCGGCCAAGGACGCTTCGGGCAAGCTCGTCCCGAGAGACCAGACCGCTTTCGTCTTCCAGCCGGGCGAGGTCAAGAAGTGGCCCGACTTTCAAGAGGCCAACGTGGTGGTCTTTCACTCGTGGGAGACTTCGCGGCTGCGCGTGGCCAACGTCGACGAGTCCGAGCGTCTGGTCACGTTCACCGGCCGGTCGCACTGGCCGTTCGAGAATTGGGAACCCCGGCAGCGCTACTACGTCGAGAACGTGCGCGAGGCCCTCGATGCCCCGGGCGAATGGTACCTGGACCGTGCTCGCGGCGTGCTCTTGTACCGGCCGCGTCCGGGCGAGGACATGACCAAGGCCGAGGTGATCGCCCCGCGCCTCGATCGCCTGGTCGAGTTCCGTGGGAACCCCGACGCGAGGCAGTTCATCGACCACGTGACCCTCCGCGGGCTGACGTTCTGCCACGAAGACTGGGTGCTCGAGCCCCAGGGGCATAGCGATCCCCAAGCGGTGGTGACGGCACCGGCCGCGGTGATGGCCGACGGTGCGCGGCACTGCGCGATTGAGAAGTGCGAGATCGCCCATGTGGGCGATTACGGGCTGTGGTTCCGCCGGGGGTGCAAGGACTGCCGCATCGTGCAGAGCCGAATCCACGACCTGGGCGTCGGCGCGGTGCGGATCGGCGAGGCCGCAATGCCCCGCACGGACGAGGCCGAGTCGAGCGGCAACCTGATCGACAACAACCACCTGTTCGACGGCGGCCACGTCTACCCGGCCGGCGTGGGCGTCTGGGTCGCCCAGAGCAGCCACAACACGATCTCGCACAATGAAATCCACGACTTCTTCTATTCTGGCATGTCGATCGGCTGGAACTGGGACGACGCCCCCAACCGCTGCCACCATAACACGATCGCCGAGAATCACGTCCACCACGTGATGAAGGGGATGCTCAGCGACGGCGGGGCGATTTACACCCTGGGCGTCTCGACCGGCAGCGTCATTCGCAACAACGTGTTCCACGACGTGTGGTCGTACGGCAATCCGCCGTTCGGCTGGGGCATCTACCTCGACGCGACCACGGGGGGGTACCTCGTCGAGAACAACGTGGTCTACAGCATCCACAGCGGGTGCCTGATGTACTCCAACGGCGGCCACGACCATGTGATCCGCAACAACGTCTTCGCCTTTTCCGCCAATCACATGCTCTGGCCATTCTGGGAGAAGCGTCCCAACACCTTCCAGCGGAACATCCTGTACATGACCCAGGGCACGCTTTTCGTCCCCTTTACCGAGCGCACGCTCAACGAGCGACTGGCCGCCAAGGAACCGCTCGGTACGTGGGACGAGAACCTCTACTGGCACACGGGCCAGCGCGAGGATCTCAGGTTCTTCAAACGGACGTTCGGCGAGTGGCAAGCCCTGGGGCTCGACCGACGCTCGAAGATCGCCGATCCCATGTTCGAGAACGCCGCAGAGTACGATTTCGGCCTTCGGCCGGGCTCCCCGGCCTTGGCGCTGGGGTTCAAGCCGATCGACACGTCGCGGGTCGGGCTATACGGGGATCCGGCGTGGGTCGAGGAAGGCCGCCGGGTGAGGCACCCGAAGACGATCCTTCCCGCGCCGCCTCCGCCGCCGGCGCCGCGGGAGATCTCCGACGATTTCGAAAAGACCGAGCCGGGGAGCCCCCCCGAACACGCCGTGGTCAGCGGCGAGGACCGCGGGGCCTCGATCCGCGTCAGCGCCGAGCAGGCGGCGTCGGGCAAGCGGTGCGTCAAGGTCGTCGACGCCAAGGGGTTGGAGCCCTCGTGGCAGCCGCACTTCTTCTACCAGCCGCACCTGACGGAAGGGGCGGTGCGCCAGGCATTCGACGTGAAGCTGATGCCCGGCGCCCTCTTCTTCACCGAGTGGCGCGACGAGACCTCCTATCCCGACTGCATCGGGCCGAGCGTGACGTTCGACAGCTCGGGCCGCATCACGGCGGGGGGCAAACTCGTGGCCGCGGTGCCGACGACGGGATGGATCCACGTGGAAATCGCAGCCCGGCTCGGCAAGGATGCGCCGCAGCGGTACACGCTGTCGGTCGCGCCGGCCGGGGGAGCGCGTCAGACCTTCGAGCTGCCGATTGCGGGAAAGGCCTTTGGCGAACTCCATTGGATCGGCTTCGTCAGCACGGCGTCGGCCGAGACGGCGTTCTATCTCGACAACATCGAGGTGCAGCGCGCCAAGCCCTGACGCACCGTGCCAGGCAATGGCGTCGATTACTCGCCGATCGCCTCGGCCGGGTTGGCGATGACGTCTTCGATCCGGATCGCCTTGTGCCCCTTGTAGGCGCCCGGGCTGGCCCGGAACTTGGGGATGCTCCCCACGAGGACCAACAGCGGGCTATGGATATCTTTTTCGGTGGTGATGATGTCGCCGACGCGCAGCCCGATCAACTCGCCGGTCGTGATCCGCGTGCCTGCCAGACGGACGGTCACCGGCACGAGCGAGCCGCGGAGGTTCTGGCTGATTTGCTGGACGCTCTCGGTGGTCGCGGCGCGGCGGCTATACGCGATCCAACTGTTCGACGAGAGCTTGCCGCCGATGCGCTCGATCGCGTTGTAGGGGATGCAGAGGTTGACCATGCCGCGGACCTCGCCGAGGGCCACCTCGAAACTGACCACCACGACCACCTCGTTGGGAGGCACGATTTGGGCCAGTTGCGGGTTGCTCTCGACGCGGACCACGCCCAGGTTCAGTTCGAGCACGTTCTGCCAGGCCCGCCTCAGCTCCTCGAGGAACAGGTTCGTGATCCGCGCCACGATGCGCAGTTCGATCTCGGTCAGCGGACGCCGGGCCAACAGCGTCCCCTCGCGCCCGCCGCCCAGGAGGCGGTCGATGATCGGGTAGAGGATCGAAGGATTGATGTCGAGAATCAAGTGCCCTTCGAGCGGCTCGGCCTTCAGCAGGTTGAAGCACGTGGGGTTTTCCAGACTGAAGACGAATTCGCTGTAGGTGAGCTGATCGACGCTGGTGAGTTTCACCTCGACCATGCTGCGGAGCATGGCCGACAGGCCCGCCGCGAAGTTCCGGCCGAATCCCTCGTGAAGGGTCTGAAGCGCCCGCATCTGCTCCTTGCCCACGCGCTCCGGACGCTTGAAGTCGTAGGGCGTGATCTTCTCGCGGGGCTTGGCCATGGCGGTGCTCGAGGGCAGGCTGCCCGCCGGCTCTGGAGGGCTCGCCGCGGCCGGGCTAGCCTCGGCCGCCGCGCTGGAGGCCATGGCGCTGAGCAGGCTCTCGACTTCCGCCTGGCTGAGCACGTCGCCACTCATGGAAACGTCCCTGTCTCCCTGCCATCCCGCGTGCGGCGGCCGGGGGACCCGTGTGGCCCTCGGGCCGCCTCAGGCCGTTACTGGCGCAGATGTCCTTCTCCGTAAACCACGTACTTGTAGCTCGTCAGCTCGTTGAGGCCGCAGGGGCCGCGGGCGTGGAACTTGTCAGTGCTGATGCCGATCTCCGCCCCCAGGCCGAACACCCCCCCATCGTTCAGTCGGGTGCTCGCATTGACCATGACCGCCGAACTGTCGATGCGGGCGGTAAACTCGCGGGCTGCCCGAAGGTCCCCGGTCACGATCGACTCGGTGTGCTGCGAGCTGTACCGATTGATGTGCCGGATGGCCTCGTCGAGGCTGTCGACCACCTTCACCGAGATCACCGGTCCAAGGTATTCGGCCGACCAGTCCGCCTCGGTGGCAGGCTTGGCGCCGCGGACCAGGGCACAGGTCCGCTCGTCGCCCCGGATCTCCACGCCCCGGTCGAGCAGCGCCTTGGCGATCCGAGGCAGAAGCGACGAGGCCACGGCGCTATGGACCACCAGGGACTCGGCCGCGTTGCAGACCCCCATGCGCTGGCATTTCGCGTTGACGACGATCTGCTCGGCCATGTCGGGGTCGGCTGCCTTGTCGAGGTAGACGTGGCAATTGCCCGTGTAATGCTTGATGACCGGCATGCGCGCTTCCTCGCTGACACGCCGGATGAGACCCTCGCCCCCCCGCGGGATGGTCACGGTAATGTACTCGGGCATGCGGAGGAAGTGGCCAATGGCCGCGCGGTCGGGCGTGGCGACCAGTTGCACCGCATCGCCCGGCAACCCCGCGTCGGCCGCCGCCTCGGTCAGGATCTCCACGATCGCCGTATTCGAGTGGACCGCCTCCTTGCCTCCGCGCAGGATCACCGCATTGCCGCTCTTCAGGCACAAGGCGGCGGCGTCGGCGGTCACGTTGGGCCGCGACTCGTAAATGAAGAAGATCACGCCCAACGGCACCCGAACCCGGTGAACCACGAGCCCACTGGGGCGTACCGACGACCAGGTGATCTCGCCGATCGGATCGGGCAGCATGGCCACTTCCTCGAGGGCCTTGGCGATTGCGTCGATTCGCTCGGGCGTCAACTTCAAACGATCCACCTCGGCAGGGGTAAGGCCATACCCCGGAGCGGCTGCCAAGTCGAGATGGTTTGCTTCGGCCAGGGCTACCGAGCGCTCGACGAACAGCTTGGCGCTGGTGCGAAGCCACTGGTTCTTTTGCGCGCCGGTCACCTGTGCCAGCTCTTCGGCCGCGGCCTTGGCGCGCCGAGCCATGTCGAGACAGTACTCATGCAGGTCGTTGCCGTTATCGGCCGACATGAAGCAACCTCTGAAATATCAATTAGTTGCGATCAGACGGGGAACCTTGGGCGTCGCGCGGGCTTTACGTGGGAAGTATCGCCCAGCGCGGCCGCGAAGTCAACGGAAGATCGTCCAATACGAACCCGACGCGCCAGCGAGGGGCAGCCTGCGACTAGCCCGACGCGCCAGCGAAAGGTATCGCCCTCGCTGTGGTGGACCTGGTCCCCTCGCAGGCGTTTCGGGCTAGTATTCGTCGAGGCCACCGGTGGTCTCGAATAAGAGTAAGGCCTGGCGCACGCATCCCACGTCATGGACGCGGAGTATTTGAACTCCCTGCCGAGCAAGGGCCAGGGCCACCCCGATCGTTCCAGCAAGAGGGTCGGCTTGTTCGTGGCCGAGCACGCCGCGGATAAACCGCTTGCGCGAATGGCCCACGAGGATGGGACACCCGAGGTCGTGGAGCCGCCAGGCATTGCGCAATAGGTCCACGTTGTGTTCGGTGGTCTTGCCGAACCCGATCCCCGGGTCCAGGGCGATCCGCCCTGGAGCAATGCCTGCGCCAAGCAGCGCCTCGCGCCGCTGTCGCAGATAGCCGGCCACCTCTTCCACGACGTTCTGGTAGGCCGGCTGGTCTTGCATGGTTTGGGGTGTACCTTGCATGTGCATCGCGCACACGGCCGCGCCGCGGTCGGCCGCAAGGGCCGCCATGGCCGGGTCGCCGGTCAGGGCCGTCACATCGTTGATGATCTCGGCGCCGGCCGCGAGCGCCTCGCGGGCCACGTCGGCCTTGGAGGTATCGATCGAAATGGGCACCCGGGTGCGTTCGGCCAAAGCGGCCAGCACCGGCATGACGCGGCGCAGTTCTTCCTCGGCCGGCACGGGGCTTGCGTACGGCCGTGTGCTTTCGCCCCCAATGTCGAGCAGGTCCGCCCCTTCGGCCACCAGGCGCAACCCGTGCTCGACCGCCGCGCCGGGATCGACGAAGCGGCCCCCGTCGAAAAAGCTGTCGGGGGTGACATTGAGAATGCCCATCACCAACGGAAGCCTGCCGAATCGCAGGGTGCGGGTCCGAAGGACCCAGCGGTCGGCGCGTGCGCGGGTCGGCATGGCGGCGTGCTCTGGCGGATCCTCACCACGGGGCTTCCATCATCGACACGATCTGCTCGGCAAGGCGCTGGATGGCCTGCTGGTGGGCCACCGCGATCGACTGGCCAACCTCGGGAATGAGGGTGGCGCTGTCGCTCATGGTAACCAACTCGGGCGGCACGGGCACTGGCTCCATTTGGCGGACCAGATTGCTTTCACGGTCGAGCCATTGCACCTGCACCTGGAGATTCACCTCGACCTCGCGAGGCTCGTCATCGCGGTTTTCGACGAGGACGCGCTTCGTCTCGCCCGTGATGCGGCCCGAAAGAATGCTGTCGGCATTGCTGTTGCCGACCACCTTGTAGGGCGTCTTCAACTCGATTTCCTTGATGACGGCTTCGGTCAACCGCTCGCCCAGGTGGCGGCGGAAGCTGGCCGAGGAGAAGACGGGCACGTAGACTGTGTGGATGCCGGCTGGATACAAGGTGTCGTTGCCGAGGCGGTATCCCGCGCAGCCGGAAATCCCCAGCGCCGCGACGAGCAAGGCGGCCAGGTGCGACGCCAAACGGCGGTGGGTTCGAATGCACGGCATGGGATCGGGCAGGCCAGTCACCTCTTGGTTGGTCTTCTGCGACCCGCCAGTCACGGTCTATCCTCCGCCGGAGCCCGCCACGGTCGGGCCGGATGCCGCCGACGCCGCGCCGGGCGAGGTGCGGCGCTTCTTGGGATTGACGATTTTATTGAGCCACCCGAACCGGTCGGGCGGTTCGGCGGGAAGGTCCTTGATCTGGGCGAGTCGCTGCCGGGCGGCCTGGCCATAGCGGGTGTTGGGGTATTCGTCGATCAACGATTGGTAGTAGAAGCGGGCCGCGCCGTAATAATGATTCTTATCGTAGTATTGGGCCATGGCCCATTCGCGTTCGGCCTTCTGCTCGACGATCTGGTTCTTCGTGTCGAGGACCAGTGCGCGCTTCTCGGCCAGCGCCGGCCCGAACCGGGTCAGGGTCTGGTCGGCGACCTCGTCCGCGTCGCGCAAGGGCGTGCCGTCGTACAGAGGCCCCTGGTAGATCCGCTGCTTGGCATCCAGACACAGCAGCGAGGCGTTCATCGCGTGTTCGCTTTTGGGGTACTCCTTGCGCAGCAGATCGTAGTGGAACGCGGCATCCTCGAACCGCCCCAGGTTGTAGTACGCCGTGGCGCTGGCCATCAGACTGTCGTCGGCCAGGGGGCCCGTGGGATCATTCAACCGCACGTGCTCGTAGCACTTCAGCGCGTAGCCCCACGTGTCGAACATGGGCCGGGTCTTGTCGCTGAAGTTCGGCGTGATGGGCCAGTGCGGCTCGACCGCGTGGAACTGCTCCCAGTACCGGCCGATGGCGAACTGCCGGGCGACGGCCTTGTCGACATACCGCGAATACTGGTACTTCTTGAGCAGTTTCTCGTACGCATCCTCGGCCTTGGAGTACTGGTCCGAGAAGAAGAGGCTCTCGGCGTACATGAACAGGGCGTCTTCTTCCAACGGCGAATCGGGCCAGCGGTCGGCCGCCGTGGCGAACTGCTTGGCGGCCTCGTCGTACCGTTTCTCGTCGAAGAGCCGTTGCCCCTGCTGGTACGCCTGCTTGGCCACTTGCTCGTTCGGCCCATACCCCGCCAACGTCTTGACCTGCTGGTAGAGGTTCGAGGGCGACAACGAATCGAGGAGGGTCTTTTCTTCGTCGTCGGGTTGGGAGGACGTGGCCGCGGCGGCCAGGGCGGGGGTCACCACGGTTTCGCCTGGTGCGGGGACCGGCGGGGCGGTGGCGGGTTCGATCGCCGAGGCGTGCCGCGTGCCCGACGCCGCGCCCAGGCGGGTCGCCTTCGATTCGGCCGCCTGGGTGTCGGTGGTCTGACCGGTCAGGCGCCGCCAAAGCCACCCGTCGTATTCGTCCTTGTCGGGAACGCCGGGGCGATAGTCGGGGTTGTTCCGCACGTGGTCTGGCACGGGCGGGACCTTGCAGCCCCAGGCCGCACCCGCCAGACACATTGCTGCCACGATACGCACCCACGGGGCGGACATGCGGGACGTCCTTGTCCTTGGCGATCGTCTCAACTCGACAGGTGCCCCAGGTACTCGTGCATTCGGGGCCTGTGGCCCATAAGGTGCGACAGGTACAGGTTCAATACCCCGCGGAGCTCCCCTTGACTCCGCGAGTCGAGGGTCACGCGCTGCCAGGAGCGGCTCTGGGGATCGGCCAGCGCCGCCATGATCCGCAGCGCCGCGGCGCTGATCGAGACCACCTGGGTCTTGCCCTCGCGGCACGTGCCACACAACACGCCTCCGTGGATCTGCCCGAAATGGACCCGACCCGTTGCCGGCACCGCTATCCCGCACTCGACGCACGTGTCGAGCGACGGCAGGTGGCCGAGAATCCGCAACGCCCCCAGCTCGAACCGCAGGAGGCGTCGGGCGACGGGCTCCCCCGCCGACAGCGCGACCAGCGTCTGGTCGGCCAGGTCGAACAGCTCCGGGTGGGGATCGTACTGGTCGGTCAGCTCGCCCAGCAACTCGGCCACGTAATAGCCGGCGTAGAGACTCGACAAGTCGCGCCCCGCAGGCCGGAACCGCCGCAACAACTTGGCCTCGGTCAGCAGGTCCAACGCCTCGGACGATTTGCGGAGGAAGACTATTCGAACATGGGCCAGGAGGTCAAGAGCAGACTCGAATGGCCCTTTCAGTCGTCTGCCCCCCTTCGCCAAACCGTGTATCTTGCCGAATTCCCGAGTAAAAAGGTGAACTACGAGACTCGTCTCGCTGAACTCGATGGTGCGAAGCACCAGGGCAGACGCTTGTTCGGCCGGCACGGCTGAGATTCATGCGGGGTCAGGTCAGATCGGAGTCCTCGTCGCTTCGGGTTGTAGCACGCGATTCGTTTCCCGGCAACCTCATGCAGAGTGGTCTGGCATCCCAACTTGCGACCGCAACGTGGGTCGCGCACAATAGGGGAAGCCCGAGGGGAATTCTATGCAGCGAAAACCTGCCATAGCGCTGATCGTGAGCTTGGGACTGGTCGTTCTGGTGGCCGTGGCGATTGCCCAGCGGACCGGCACGAAAAAATCGGGGACGAAGCCGCCACCCATGCGCAACTGGACCGACGCCAGCGGCCATCACAAGACCAGGGCGGTGCTGGAGGGCGTCGAAAATGGCACCGTGCGGCTTCGTAAGGAAAACGGCAGCGTCGTCGAACTGCCGATCGAGAAGCTCAGCGAAGCCGACCAGCGGTGGATCGAGCGCCATGCCAAGTCGTTTGCGGCCAAAGAAGCCGCCAGCCCGTCGTCGGTCGTCTCGGGCGGCGACTGGCCCGGGTTTCGGGGCCCCAACCGTGACGGCAAGTCGCCCGACACGGGGCTGCTCAAGGAGTGGCCCGAGGGTGGCCCAAAGCGCTTGTGGAAAGTGAGCACGCTGGGCCAGGGCTATTCCAGTCCCGCCGTGGCTGGCGGCACCATCTACATCACCGGCGATGCGGACGGCCGGCTGATCCTCGATGCCTTCGACCTCGACGGCAAGCGGAAGTGGCATGCCGAACACGGCCCGGCGTGGACCGGCGATCATCCTGGTTCGCGCGCGACTCCCACTGTCGATGGCGATCGGCTCTATTTGCTTTCCGGGGTAGGACTTGTGGGCGCGTTCGACACGAAGACCGGACGTCGCCTGTGGGTACGCGATGCCAAGGAGTTCGGTGGCCGGCCCGGCGATTGGGGCTACGCCGAATCGGTGCTGGTGCTCGGCAACCTGGTCATCTTCAAGCCGGGCGAGAAGCACTGCATCGTGGCGCTCGACAAGGCCAGTGGGCGCGAGGTCTGGGCGAGCCGAGGGTTCTCGGCTGGCCCCGAGTACAGTTCGTGTCTGGCGTTCGTCCACGACCGCATCCCGATGATCGCCACGGGCACGCGCGAGGGCATCGTGTGCGTGAACCCGAACGACGGGGCCTTGCTGTGGGGCCACAAGTTCTCAGCCGGCAACGTGGCGAACTGCCCCACGCCCGCCTATAGCGACGGCTATGTGTTCTGGGCCAACGGCTACGGCAAGGGGGGCATTTGCTTGAAGCTCGGCCGCGCCGGCGAAGCGTCAGAAGCCTGGACCACGCGCGACATGGTCTGCCACCATGGCGGCTACGTGATCCACGAGGGATACATCTACGGCAACGATGGCGACGGCTGGGCCTGCCTCGACCTCAAGACCGGCCAACGCAAGTGGAAGGACCGCGGCGTGGGCAAGGGTTCGCTCTGCTGGGCCGACGGGATGCTCTACCTTTTCTCCGAGAATCGCGGACAAGCTGCCCTGGCCACCTGCTCGCCCGAGCGACTGGAGATCAAGGGTCGCGTGCGCGTCGAAGGCGAGGGACCCAGTTGGGCCCATCCCGTGGTCGTCGGCGGAAGGCTCTATTTGCGCTACGCGCAAAACCTCTACTGCTTCGACGTCAAGGGCGGATAAGCGCCGGTCTGCTGGGGCGGATCGCCTGGTTGCCCTCGGGCGATGGCGGCCAGCGGCGAGAATCGGGGCACCAGCGGCCGATGCCATGCCAACGTCCGAGGCACCACGGTGACCCACCTTGACCCATGCTTGGACACCTGCCTTGGGAGACCCAGGCCCAATGAGATCTGTGCCCCGCCGGCGCGGGATTGCCGCGGTTTTCTGTCTGTCGGTCTTGGCCTTGTTCGTCGCGGCGACGGCCCTTGCGCCGTCGAAGTCCGACGATTCGGGTGCACCAGGCAAGCAACCCCATTCGGACGACACCATTCGGCTGGCTAGTCGGTCGGCGGGGCCCGAGGTGGAGGACGACAAAACCGATTGGCCTCAATGGGGTTACCATGCGGGTCGAGGCGCCGTCACGCCCCACGAACTGCCCGACAAGCTGGAACTCCATTGGGTGCGCCACTTGCCCACGCCCGAACCCGCCTGGCCGGTCAGTCAGCCGGCCTTGCGGTTCGACGAATCGTATGCCCCGGTGGCAGCCGGCGGTCTGGTCTTCGTGCCGTCGATGGTCCGCGATCGCGTCACGGCCTATGACCTGGCGAGGGGGGCAGAGCGATGGCGGTTCTACGCCGAAGCGCCGGTGCGGTTTGCGCCCGTGGTCGGCCGCGGGTGCGTCTATTTCGGTTCCGACGACGGGTACGTGTACTGTCTGGATGCGTCGGGGGGCCGTCTGCGGTGGCGGGTGCGCGGTGGTCCGACCGATCGGCGCGTGCTGGGCAACGATCGCCTGATCTCGACCTGGCCGGTGCGCGGCGCGCCCGTGCTCCTCAATGGCCGGCTCTACTTCGGCGCGGGGATCTGGCCGTTCATGGGGATCTTCCTGCACGCGTTGGACGCGGACACCGGGGCCCTCGTGTGGACGCAGAGCGGCCAGGGGGCGACCTACACCGTTCAGCCGCACAACAGCCCCGCCTTCGCCGGATTCGCTCCGCAGGGCCAGATGGCGGCCTCGGCGCATGGGCTGGTTGCAGCCGGCGGCCGGACCCAGCCAGGTTGCTTCGACCTGGATACCGGACGTTTGTGCTCCTTCCGTTTCGGGCCGAAACAGGGTGGCACTTGGCGTGTCGGCGCCAGCGGGCCGTGGTTCTTCGCCGCGGGCGCCGTGCGGCGCCTGACCAGCGGCGAGACGATCGACCGCACCCTAGCCCGACTTCACGACGACCGCGCGATGTACGGGGTCGCTGGCGGCGTGTTGTTCGCCGTATCGCTTCCGCCGCAAAGCGTGAAACCGGTGCCTGGGCCCGACGCGGCCAAGACCGCCCAGACCGCGCCCTCCCCCTTGAAGCCGCTGTGGAATGCCCGTTTGAAAGAGACGCCCGGCGAGCTGTTCCTCAAGGCCGGGTCGCGGTTCTATTTCGGCCGGCGGGGGGAAGTGGCGGCGGTCGAGGCATGTTTGCGCGAGGCGACCGCCGAGGTCGTCTGGCGGGCTTCGATCGAGGGCGACCCTTGGACCATGCTAGCCGCCGGGAACCGGCTCATCGTCGTGACCCGTCAGGGCACGCTCCTGTGTTTCGGTCCGGTTTCGGGCGGAAGGCCGGCCACCGCCTACCGCGAGACGCCATCCCCCAAGGAGCCCGCCCCGTGGCCGACGGTGCGGAGTGCTCCGGCAAGCCACCTCGCGGCGAAGCGGCTGCGTGCCATCGGGGTCACCGAGGGGTATGCGGTGGTATTTGCCGGCAACGATCGCGGTTGGATCGACGCGATTGCCGGCACGACGCGCCTGTCGCAGATCGCCGTGGTCCCCCGCCGCGCGGCCGACGAGATCCGGCGACGAGCCGACGATCAAGGCCTCTATGGTCGCCGGTTGTCGGTCCACGCGGGCGACCTGGACACGTTCGACCTGCCACCCTATGTGGCAAGCCTCGTCGTCGTTGAGGACCTCCCGCCGGGAAAGGAACTTCAGCGCCTGCGGCGCGTGTTCGAGATGTTGCGGCCTTACGGGGGCGTCGCGTGCCTGCCCGTCGACGCGGGCCACCTGAGCCATTGGGCGTCGCAGGCCGGTCTCGAGGGGGCACGCGTGAAACCGCTCGACAAAGCCTGCGCCCTTCTGGTGCGCGGAGGTCCCTTGCCAAAAACAGGCACCTGGACGCACCAATATGCCGACGCCGCCAACAGCGTGGTTTCGCAAGACGAACGGGTCAGGGCGCCGTTGGGGCTCCTCTGGTTCGGTGGCCCTTCGAACGACGAGGTCCTCCCCAGGCATGGCCACGGTCCCGCGCCGCAGGTGGCCGGCGGGCGCCTGGTGATCGAAGGGCGCGACATGCTTCGCGCGCTGGACGTGTACACCGGCCGGATGCTATGGCAAACCGCCTTCCCCGACGTGGGAGCGTTCTACGACAATACGAGCCACCAGCCCGGCGCGAACGAGATCGGCAGCAACTACGTGACCCTCGCCGACGCCGTGTACGTGGTCCACGGCAAGCGGATTGTCAAGCTCGACGCCGCGACCGGGCGCCCGGTGGCGGAATTCCGCCTTCCCGGGCCGTTGGACGTTCCCACCGCTCGTCCGGGATTTCTGGCCGTCGACCAGGACTTTCTGGTGGTGACCTCGTCGCCTCTCCCGCTCTTCGCGCCGCCTCCGCTGAAGCTCACGGCGACCAACCCCTTCGGCGCAGCGCTTCGCGCGCTGCGCGCCTCGGGCGAGTACGGGCCCACGAGCCGCAGGCTGGCCGTCCTCGACCGCCACACGGGAAAGGTGCTTTGGGAGCGCGAGGCACGCTATGGGTTCCGCCACAACAACATCGCCGTGAGCAAGGGCCGCGTGTTCTGCATCGACGCCCTCACCTCGGGGCAGCGCGAGGTCGCCAAGCGACAGGGCGCGCGATTCGAGAACTACGCGCCGCGCCTGCTGGCCTTGGACATCGACACAGGCCGCCAGGCATGGAGCACCGGCGAGGACATCTTCGGCACGTTCCTCAGCTACTCGGCCGAGCACGACATCCTTCTCCAGACAGGCAGTGCCGCCACCGACCGCGCCCTCGACGAGGCGACCAAGGGCATGGCAGCCTACCGCGGCGCCGACGGTCAAGTCCTTTGGAAAGACCTCCAGCGCGCGGTGGCCGGCCCGCCGATGCTCCTCGGCGACAAGATCCTCACCCAGCGGTACGCCTACTCCCTGCGCACGGGCCAGCCGCAAAGCCGGCCGCACCCCTTGACCGACCAGCCCGTCCCGTGGCAATTCACGCGCAATTACGGCTGCAACACCGCAGTGGGCTGCCGGAACCTGCTCACGTTCCGCTCGGCGGCGGCCGGCTACTACGACCTGGCTCGCGACGGCGGCACGGGCAATTGGGGAGGGTTCAAATCGGGATGTACCTCGAACCTGATCCCTGCCGATGGGGTCCTCTCGGCCCCGGATTACACGCGCACCTGCACTTGTCCCTACCACAACCAGACCTCGTTGGCCCTTGTCCACGATCCCTCGGTCGAGATGTGGACCTTCAACGCGCTGGTCTGGGACGGTTCCCCGGTGCGCCGCGTGGGGATCAACTTCGGGGCACCGGGCGACCGCAAAGCCGACGACGGCACCCTATGGCTCGATTGGCCCAGCACCGGCGGCCCTTCCCCCGATCTGCCCATCGAGATCGAGCCCAAGCCGGCCACCCCGTTTCGCCAGCACAGTTCGATGTTCCGCGTCCGGCCGGGCACGCCGGGGTTCGCCTGGGTGGCCTCGTCCGGGCTGCGAGGCGTGCGGCGCCTTTGCGTTAGGCTGGCCAAGGACCCCCACATCGCCCCGCGCCGCTACACGGTCCGGTTGCACTTCGCCGAAGTCGACGACCTTTCGCCCGGTACTCGCGTGTGCGACGTGCGCCTCCAGGGCCGCGAGGCGATCTCGAAGCTCGACATCGTGCGCGAGGCGGGCGGTCCGAGGATCGCCTTGGTCAAGGAGCTGCGCTCGATCGAGGTTCGCGACACGTTGACCATCGACCTCGCGCCGGACGGCGAGGCCTCGGTGAAGGAAACGCTGCTTTGCGGGATCGAGGTGGAACGCGAGCCGGACGGCCCTCTCACGCAGATCCTTCGTCCTTGACGGCCGTTTGGCGGTGGGGCAGAAGCGCCTCGACCAGGGCCCTTGCGCGGGCGGGATCGACCGGGTTGGTCGTCACGCCGTCGCGTTTAAGCCACGTGCCCACGACGAACCCGTCGGCGCAGCGCGCGTACCCGCCGAGGTTCTCCGGAGTCAGGCCGCTGGCGACCAGCACCGGGGAGCCTTGGGCCGCCATGCGCACGGCGAGGACCTCGCCCGGCTCGGGGGCGCGGCCCGTGGCCGTCCCCGTCACCAAAAGGCCGTCGGCCCCGCCGCGCCGCAGCGTTTCGTCCGCCTCTTCCTCGATGGGACGCCGGGCCATCGGGGCCGAGTGCTTCACATCGACATCGGCGAAAATACGGATCCTGGCGAGCCCTAGCGCGGCCCGGTCGCGGAGCAGATCGTGGGCGATCCCAGCGATGACGCCTTGATCGGTCACCCGGGCCCCGCAGAGCACGTTGACGCGGACGAACTGCGCCCCGGCCGCGGCGGCGATGGCCAGCGCGCTTTGGCCGTCGTTGCGCAGCACGTTGATGCCCAGCGGCAGGTCGAAGCGCCGACGGACCTCGCAGGCCAGGGCGGTCATGGCGGCCACGGTCACGGCCGGCACGCGGCCCGGAAAGAACGGCGCGTCGCCGAAGTTCTCTAACAGCAGTCCATCCATACCAGCCTCGGCCAGGACCTCGGCGTCGCGGAGCACGGCCGCAAGGATCGGCTGGATCTGCCCGCCGTAGCGCGGCGAGCCGGGCAGCGGCGCCGCGTGGAGCACGGCGACCAGGGGCTTGGATACCCAGAACGGTTCGGGCATGGATCGGACGGCTCACGCGCGGGGTTTGGCGGGACCTCGGGGCTTGGCGTCGATCGCTTTGACCTTTCCCGACGGCTTCGGCTTGACCACCCGGCGAATCTCGACCGCGCCGGTGTTTGCCTGAGGCGGTCCCGGCGTGCTTCGCCCTTCGGCGACGTATTTCTCCAATAGCGCGGTAAGCCGGGTCACCACCTCGGGGTATTGGTCCTGGAGATTGACCTTCTCGCCAGCGTCCGCGGCCATATCGTAAAGCTGCACGGGCGGCAGCTTGCGGGCCTCGGCGCTTCCGGGACGCGGGGTGCTCCAACCGCCGGAGTCGGGGCACAAGAGCAACTTCCACTTCCCCTGCCGGATGGCGAACGATCCGTTGATCGAGTGGTGGACCACGGCCTCGCGCAGCGGCCGGTCGACGCGCCCTTCGAGGGCCGGCAGAATGCTCACGCTGTCCTCGCCAGCGTCGGGCGGAAGCGTTGTCCCGAGAATGTCCGCGCATGTGGCCATCAGGTCCGTCAGACAGATCAACTGGTCGCAGGTCGTGCCCGGCCGGACGCGCGCCGGCCAACGAACGATGAACGGAATGCGGTGCCCGCCGTCGAACAGATCGGCTTTGTGCCCGCGAAAATGGTGGCTGGGGCGATGCCCCCGGGCGACCATTCCGGCGAAATCGGCGGCCGGCGAGCAACCGTTGTCGCTGGTGACGATCACGAGCGTCTGGTGGCCCAGGCCGGCGTCGTCCAGGGCGCGGACCACCCGGCCGATGGCGTCGTCGACCTGCATCACGAAGTCGCCGTAGGGGCACAGGCCGCTCTTGCCCTGCCAGACAGCGGTCGGAACGATCGGCGTATGGGGCGCGCTAAGCGGCAGATAGACGAAGAACGGTCTGCCTGCCTTCGCGTCGGCAGCGCGCGCGGTGAGGTACTCGACGGTCTTGTCGACCAGCGCGGGCAACACGTCGATCGCGTCGAAGTCGGCGGCGGCCGGGCCGGTACGGATCCATGTCTTCTCGACGGTGGGAACGCGCGTGGCCCGATCGTTTTCGATGAACACGAAGGGCGGCATGTCCAGCGAGGCGCTGATGCCGAAGTACCGGTCGAAGCCCACGGCGATGGGCCCGTTGGCGATCGGCCGCGCGTAATCGACCTTCCAACCGTCGCGGTCGCCGCGGGCGAAGTCGCCTCCCGCAAGCGGCCAATCCATGCCGAGGTGCCACTTGCCGAAGCACGCCGTGGCGTACTGGTGCTGTTTCAAGAGCAACGGCACGGTAAGCCGGCCCGGCTCGATGAGCCGCGGCGAATAGCCGTCCAGGACGCCTTGCTTGAGCCGTGACCGCCAACTGTAACGGCCGGTGAGGATCCCGTAGCGCGTGGGGGTGCAGACCGACGACCCGGAATGCGCGTCGGTGAACCTCATGCCGGCCGCCGCCAGCCGGTCGATGTTCGGCGTGCGAATCAGGCTTTGGGGATTGAAGCACTTGACATCGCCATAGCCCAGATCGTCGGCGAGAATATAGAGGAGGTTCGGCCGAGGTGCTCCCCCGTGTGGGGCCGCCTTGGCGACACGGTCCGGCGTGACGGCGAGGATCAACGCGCCGGCCAGCGCCACCAGCGCGGCCCTCGGCCCTTGCCGCGATTTCGGGGAGACGAGCCCGAGCGCCCTCGTCCGTCGAAAGTTCTGCGTTGCCATGAGCTGGTCCTCGCGATCCAGAGGCACACGACGCGCCGCAGCGCGCCCCCAGTATCGCCGCGGAACGGGTGGCGGTCAACTTGGTCTGGGCGTCAAGCGAATCCCCTTGCGGCGGGCGTCCCAAGTTCGATAATGGGTGGGAACCGTTCACAGGCTGGGGACCGGCTCGTTCTTCGGCCGCTTGCGGGCCGAACGACATGCTTGCCCCGTTGACGCCCGAAGGGGACCGTCCCCATGAACGGTTGCCCACGAGTGGTCCCCAGTGAGGGTGCTGGCCTATGCCCCTGTTGGTCGTTGGTTCGGTCGCGTTGGATAGCGTCGAGACTCCGTCGGAAATCCGAGAGGCCGTGCTTGGCGGCTCAGCCGTGTACTTTTCGTACGCGGCCAGCTATTTCACTCCGGTGCGCCTGGTGGGCGTGGTCGGCGAGGATTGGCCTTCGGAGTATACCGAGTTTCTCGAGTCCCGCAGGATCGATACGGCGGGTCTGCGCGTCGTGCCGGGTGCTCGGACCTTTCGTTGGCGTGGCAAGTACCTCAAGAACATGAACGACCGCCAGACGCTCGACGTGCAGCTCAACGTGATGGAGCAGTTCGATCCCGTGCTGCCCGAGGATTTCCGGCGATGCCCGTTCGTGTTCCTGGCCAATGGCTCGACGGGGATCCAGCTCAAAGTGCTGGGGCAGTGCCTCGGGGCGAACCTTATCGTGGCCGACACGATGGACTTGTGGATCCGCACGGAGCGCGAGCCGCTCAACGAATTGCTCCGGCGGATCGACGGGTTGGTGCTCAACGATAGCGAGGCGAAGCTGCTGACCGAGGACGACAATCTCGTGCGCGCCGGCCACCGGGTGCGCGAGATGGGACCGCGGTTCGTCGTGATCAAGAAGGGCGAGCATGGGGCCATGTTCTTCAGCCGGCACGAGACCTACGTCCTGCCCGCCTACCCGACGGCACGGGTGGTCGACCCCACGGGCGCAGGCGATAGTTTCGCCGGCGGCATGATGGGCTACCTGGCCGAACAGGGCAACTTCGAGCCCAGAACGCTGAAAGAGGCCATGGCGTACGGCATTCTCGTGGCCAGCTTTACGGTCGAGGACTTCAGCCTCGAGCGGCTCAAGAACATCGAACGCGCCGACCTCGACCGCCGCATGGACGAGTACCGGCGCATGTTGAGCTTTTAGAGGCCTCGCATGAGCCGCATGGTCCGCACGTTCGTCGCCGTCGAGATCGACGAGGCGGTGCGCCAGCGCGCGTCGGCATTGATCGAGCGCGCGCGGGCGTCGATCGAGGGCATCCGTTGGGTCGGTCCGCAGAATCTCCACGTGACGCTGAAGTTCCTGGGCGACGTGGCCGAGGAGGACCTGCCCGCCGTCGGCGAGGCGGTCACGCAAGCGGTGGCCGGCGTGCCGGGGTTCGATTTCGAGTTGCGCGCGCTGGGGGCATTTCCCCGGATCGACCGGCCCAACAACGTCTGGCTTGGCAGTGGGGACGGGGCCGCTTCCCTGGCCGATCTGGCCGACCGCATCGAGCGGGCCCTGAACCCCCTCGGCTTTCCGCGCGAACACCGCACGTTCGAGCCGCACGTGACCCTGGGTCGGGTGGCGCGCGGCGGCCGCGCGCCGGCGGCCCTGGTGCGTTGGCTCCGCGAGAACGCCGCCTTCGAGGCCGGCCGAAGCCGTATCCGCGAGGTCGTGGTCTTCTCCAGCCAACTCACGCCCCAAGGTGCGATCTACACCGCGCTGTGCCGTGCCCCCCTCGCATCAATGCACCCATCCCCGCCGTGAAGCCACCTCGCCACGCTGGTCTTCTTTTGCCCAGGGCGGGCGCGTGTCCTGCCAACGCGACCATCGACAACCGGTCGGACATGGATTAGGCTAGAGGCTCCGTGGAGAGGCCCCCCCGCTACCGATCGAGGAGTGTGCGATGACTTCAAAACGCATCGTCCTTTCCGAAAAGGAATTACCCGCCGCGTGGTACAACCTTCAGGCTGACCTTCCGGAACCGGTGCCGCCCCCCCTTCATCCGGGGACGAAGCAACCGTTATGCCCCGCCGACCTGGAGCCCATCTTCGCCCGCGCCTTGATCGAGCAGGAGGTCAGCCAGGAACGTTGGATCGACATTCCGGACGACATTCGGCGGGTCTACGCGATCTGGCGACCCTCGCCGCTGGTGCGGGCCACGAACCTCGAGCGGGCCCTGAAGACGCCGGCACGCATCTACTTCAAGGACGAAAGCCACAGCCCGCCGGGAAGCCACAAGCCCAACACCGCCGTACCCCAGGTGTACTACAACAAACAGGAGGGTATCCACCGGCTGACCACCGAGACCGGGGCAGGGCAGTGGGGCAGTTCCCTGGCGTTCGCTTGTTCGCTGTTCCAGGTCGAGTGCCGGGTGTTCATGGTCAAGGTGAGCTACCAGCAGAAGCCTTACCGCCGCTCGATGATGCGGATGTGGGGAGCCCAGGTCATCGCCAGCCCCTCGATGGAAACGCAGGCCGGACAACAAATCCTCGCGGCCGATCCCGAATGTCCGGGCAGTCTGGGCATCGCCATCAGCGAGGCGGTCGAGGCCGCCGTCACCCGGCAGGACACCAAGTACACGCTCGGCAGCGTGCTGAACCACGTGATGCTGCATCAGACGGTGATCGGGCTGGAAGCCGAGACGCAGATGAAGCTGGCCGGCGATTGGCCCGATGTGGTCGTCGGGTGCGTCGGCGGCGGCAGCAACTTCGCCGGGCTGGCCTTCCCGTTCCTCCGCCACCGCCTTCAGGGCCGAGAGATTCGATTTATCGCCGCCGAGCCGAAGTCGTGTCCCTCGATGAGTCGCGGCCAGTACCGCTACGATTTCGGCGATACGACCAAGCTCACGCCGCTGGTCAAGATGTTTACCCTCGGGCACAGCTTCGTGCCGCCGGGGATCCACGCGGGCGGGCTGCGCTACCACGGCATGGCCCCCATGGTCAGCCTGTGCGCCCGGCTCGGCCTGATCGAGGCGAAGGCCTTTCATCAGATCGAGTGCTTCCAGGCAGCCCAGTTGTTCGCCGAAAACGAGGGGACCATTCCCGCACCCGAAACCTCGCACGCCATCCGTGCGGCCATCAACGAAGCCATCCGATGCCGGGAGACGGGCAAGGAAGAGTGCATTCTCTTGAACTTCAGCGGCCACGGCATCTGCGACTTGGGCTCGTACGACCGGTATTTCGGGGGCGAGTTGGAGGACTACGAGTACCCGCAAGAACGGATCGAAGCCGCCCTGGCCGAACTGCCCGTGGTCGATTGACGACGCGGACCTTTTCCCGTCGTCCCCTTTCCCTCGGGTTTCCCTTTTTCCCGAAGTCTTTGCTTCCCCAAGCTACAAGGGAGTCACGATGCGAAGTCGATGGCTGTTGCGGTGCTTCGTGCTGTTCTCGGGCCTTGTCGCGGCCAGCATGGCCGTGGCGGCTCCCAAACTGCCCGCCGTGTTTTCCGACAACATGGTCCTTCAGCGCGGGCAGGCCCTGCCGGTCTGGGGTTGGGCCGAGCCGGGCGAAGACGTGGTGGTCGGGCTGGCCGGTCAATCGGCCAAAGCCACGGCGTCCAAGGCCGGAAAATGGCAGGTGAAGCTCGCGGCGCTCGAGGCGGGCGGACCACACGAACTGGTCGTCCAGGGTAAGGACAAGTCGATCACGGTCAAGAACGTGTTGGTCGGCGAGGTCTGGGTCTGCTCCGGCCAGTCGAACATGGAGTGGCCGGTCGCCGCATCGGCCAACGCGCAGGACGAGGTCGCCGCCGCCAACTTCCCCCAAATCCGCATGTTTACGGTGGCGAAGAAGATCGCCGAGCAGCCGCAGGACGATTGCCAGGGCTCCTGGACCATTTGCAGCCCGCAAACGGTCCCCGGCTTCTCGGCCGTGGGCTACTTCTTCGCCCGGAAGCTGCATCAGGACCTCGGCGTGCCGGTCGGCATGATCAACGCTTCGTGGGGCGGCACGCCCGCCGAGTCGTGGACCAGCCGCAAGGCCCTCGCGTCGGAGTCGTGCACCGTGCCCATCCTTCAGCGATGGGAAAAGAACTCCGACCAGAAGAACCCCTGGCGCCCGGCGAGCCTCTACAACGGCATGATCGCTCCGGTAATCCCCTACGCCATCCGCGGGGCGATCTGGTACCAGGGCGAATCGAACATCGGCCGGGCCTGGCAGTACCGCACGTTGATGCCGCTGTTGATCCGCGACTGGCGCGCCGCGTGGGGCCAAGGCGAGTTCCCCTTCGGTTTGGTGCAGCTTGCCCCGTTCACGTACGGGCCGGCCGCGGCCATCCAGTGCGCCGAGCTTCGAGAAGCCCAGACGCTGACGGTCTTGAACACGCCGAACGTCGGCATGGCGGTCACCATGGACATCGGCAACCCGAAAGACATTCATCCCAAGAACAAGCAGGACGTGGGCAAACGCCTGGGCCTCTGGGCCCTGGCCAAGGTGTACGGCAAGCCGGTCGTGTACTCCGGGCCGATGTACAAGTCGATGGCCATCGAAGGAAACAAGGTGCGGCTCCGTTTCGACCACGTCGGCAGCGGTCTGGCGACCCGCGACGGCAAAGCCCCCACGCACTTCACGGTGGCCGGCGCCGATCAGAAGTTCCATCCGGCCACGGCTGTTCTCGATGGCGACACCGTGGTTGTGCACAGCGACCAGGTCCCCCAGCCGGTGGCCGTGCGCTATGCCTGGAAGGACGACGACGAGCCGAATCTGGCCAACCAGGAGGGCTTGCCCGCCTCACCCTTCCGCACCGACTCGTGGAAGAGCCTGACCGAGGGGATCAACTAAGGACCTCGAATCGAAAGGCACAGGGAGAACCAACCATGACATCTCGATGGATGCGACGTGTAGTTCCGTTTTGCGCCGGCCTCGTGGCGGCCGTGGCGATGCTCGGCCGAGGCCAACCCGCCGGCGCCGCTGCCGACGAATTCCAGCCGATCTTCGACGGCAAGACCCTCGAAGGCTGGGACGGTAATCCCGAGTTCTGGCGTGTTGAAGACGGCGCGATCGTCGGCCAGACCACCAAGGAGAAGCCCACCAAGGGCAACACGTTCCTCATCTGGCGCAAGGGCCAGCCCGGCGACTTCGAACTGACCCTCGACTACAAGATCGAGGGAGGCAACTCGGGCATTCAGTACCGAAGCCGCGAAGAGCCGGAGAAGTGGGGTAAATGGGTCATCGGCGGCTACCAGGCCGATATCGACGCTTCGAACACTTTCACGGGCATCCTTTACGGTGAGCGCGATCGCGGGATCCTTTGCGGTCGCGGCCAGAAGGTCGTCATCGGCGCCGACCACAAGCCCAAGGAAGTCGGCCGGTTGGGTGACGCGGCCGAACTGGCCAAGGCCATCCGAAACAACGACTGGAACCGCTACCGCATCGTGGCGCGCGGCTTCCACTTCACCCACGAGATCAACGGCGTCCTCATGGCCGACATCACCGACGAGGACCGCGAAGCGCGCAAGTCGAGCGGGCTCTTGGCGCTTCAGCTCCACGCCGGCCCACCGATGAAGATCCAGTTCCGCAATATCCGCCTGAAGATCCTCGGACCGCAGACCGCTGAGCACAAGCGGGCCGCGCCTGTTGGTGCGAAGAAAAAGGTCGTGTTCGTGGCGGGCGCGAAAAGCCACGGCTATGCCTCGCACGCCCATTACGCCGGGTGCAAGCTGCTGGCCGATCTGTTGAACCAGCATGTCGCCGGGATCCAGTGCGTGGTCTACCGCGACGGGTGGCCCAAAGATCCCAACGCGTTCGATGGCGCTGCCGCGATCGTGATCTACTCCGACGGGGGTGGCGGCCATCCCATGCTCCCCCATCTCGATCAGATCGAGCCGCTCATGCGAAAGGGCGTCGGCCTGGCCCTGCTCCACTATGCGGTCGAAGTGCCCAAGGAAGGGGCGGGCAAGAAGGTGCTCGAGTGGGTCGGCGGGTATTTCGAGACCTATTGGTCGGTCAACCCGTTCTGGAAGGCCGAGTTCAAGACCTTCCCCAACCATCCCATTACGCGCGGCGTGAAGCCCTTCGCGATCGACGACGAGTGGTACTACCACATGCGGTTCCGCGAGAACCTGGAGGGTGTCACGCCGATCCTCACCGCCGTGCCGCCCGACAGCACCCGGCGCGAGGGCAACGACCCCCATGGCGCGAACCCCACGGTGCGCGCACGCAAGGGTATGCCCGAACACGTGGCCTGGGCCTGCGAGCGCCCCGACGGCGGGCGCGGCTTCGGATTCACCGGCGGCCATACCCACTGGAACTGGGCCTGCGATGGCTTCCGCACCGTGGTGCTCAACGCGATCGTCTGGGTCGCCGGATTGGACGTCCCCAAAGGCGGTGTGGTCACGAAGACCCCGACCATGGAAGAACTCGAAGCGAACCAGGACTACGACCAGCCCAAGAACTTCAACCGCAAGCACTGGCAAGAGTTGATCCGCCAGTGGAACGCGGCGAAGTAACGGCTTGGTCGGGTATGGGCACCAAGGCGCTGGTCGCCGTGACCGCACTAGTGGCGTCGGTCGAGGTTGCCCCAGGCGCCAAACCTCTCGACGCGTGGCAAGTCGGCCTGGCCGTGGCCCTGATCGTCGTCAGCGGGGCGATTTCGCTGGCACTGGGGCTGGGCCTCGAACGCCGTCTGGCCGTAGCCGCGCTGCGTACCGTGGTCCAGCTTCTGGCCATCGGGCTGGTCCTGGAGTGGATTTTCGCCAACCAGCAGTGGTACATCGTGCTGGCCTTGGCGATGGCAATGAGTCTGATTGCGGGCCTGGCCGCGGTCAACCGCATCGGCCACCAATATCGTGGCATGCGGTGGGACAGCGTCCTGTCGGTCTGGGCCAGCTCGTGGGTGGTCGGCGCGGTGGCCCTGTGGGGCATCGTTCAGCCCGACCCCTGGTTCACGCCCCAGTACGCGATCCCGCTGTTGGGCATGATCCTCGGCAATACGCTCAACGGCATCTCGCTCGGCTTGGACCGGCTGGGCGCGGAACTCGACCGCCGCCGTGACGAGATCGAGACCCTCTTGGCCCTAGGCGCCACCCGCTGGGAGGCTGCCCGGGGACCCATTCAGGACGCGGTACGCGCCGGCATGATCCCCATCATCAACAGCATGATGGTCGTGGGCCTGGTAAGTCTGCCCGGGATGATGACCGGTCAGTTGCTTTCCGGCGCCCCGCCGATCGACTCGGTGAAGTACCAGATCGTCATCATGTTTCTTATCGCGGCGGGGGCCTCGCTGGGCACGGTGTCGGTGGTGCTGATGGGCTATCGCCGGCTGTTCAGCGCAAGCCACCAGTTCCTGCACCATCGCCTGAGGCGCCGCTGAGCGAGCCGCCGCCGTGGCGCAGCCGCGGGTTTAAGGCGCGGCGCCCGCGACGCCAGACGCCCAAAAAAGCGAACGCGGCGGGGTGCTCCCCGCCGCGCGTTCGAGAACGAGGGTCAGCCTCGATTGTAGCCGCCCGAGCGCCCGCCACGGCCACCGCCCCCGTATCCGCCGCGGCCACCGCCGCTTCGAGGCCGCTCTTCGGCCTGATTGACCTTGATGGTGCGGCCTTCCAGTTGCGAGCCGTCCATCTCGGTGATCGCGCTGGTGGCGCTGTCGTCCTGGACAAAAGTGACGAACCCGAAACCACGGGACCGACCGGTTTCGCGGTCCGTGATCACCTTGGCCTCGGTAATCTCGCCGAACCGCTCGAACGCCTGGCGCAGGCCCTCATCGGTTGTCTTCCAGTTCAAGCCACCGACAAACAATTTCTTCGACATCGAACACTCACTCCTACTTGCGGCCCGCACGCGCGACGCCGCCTTCTCGGAAACACAGGGCCGTGCGGAGGCAAACCGCAGTTCCCAGGGTGGCCCCAATGGCCACCAGTCGTGTAGCGTAGCATAGCAGGAACGCAAACTTGTGCAACGGGGGTTCCCTCGCTTTTGCAGGGAACGGGACCGGGTTTGGTCGGAAAACATTTCACTTGCTTACCACTCTTGCCCAGCATCGCCACAATACCCAGCTTCCACTCGGTGGGCCCGACGAAAACCGACATCCGCTCGCCGTCCCGTCCTCATTTGGCCAACTGGCCAGCCGACCGCACGCCCTTGCCCTTGCGGGCGGTGCGCGAGTCGCCCAAGTCGTTCCGGGCCCGTTCCGCCAAGGCTTCCAGACGCTGGACGACCTCGGGGTGTTCGGCCGCCACGTCGTGCGATTCGCCCACGTCCAGCTCGAGGTTGAATAGCGCCAGTCCGATCTGTTTCTGCACGTAGGGGCCCGGCTGCCCATCCGTGCCGGGTGACTGCTTGAGACTTCGATAGGCATGGGGAAAGTGCAGTTTCCAGGGACCGCTGCGGATCGCCTGAAGTTCGCGGTCCCAGTAATAGCAGTACGCCTCGTGGGGGCACTTGGCACCCGCCTGGCCCGAGATCAGCGGCCAAATATCCTTGCCGTCGATGGGGCGATCCGGCGGCAGCGCCACGCCGATCAGCCGGGCGATGGTCGGCAGGATGTCGATCGTGGCGGCCAGCTCGTGGCACACCCGGCCCGCGGGAATCCGGCCCGGCCATCGCATGAGGCACGGCACGCGCACCCCGCCCTCGAACGTCGTGCCCTTGCCCTCGCGCAACGGTCCGGCCGAGCCCGCGTGATTGCCGTACGAAAGCCACGGGCCGTTGTCCGACGTGTAGATCACTAGGGTGTTCCGGTCGAGGTCGCATCGCGCTAGCGCGGCGAGAATCTCGCCCACCGACCAGTCGATCTCCATCGTCACGTCGCCGTACAACCCGCGCGGCGATTTGCCACGGAACCGTTCCGAGACGTGAAGCGGCACGTGCGGCATCGAGTGCGGCACATAGAGGAAGAACGGCCGGTCGCGGTGCTGCTCGATGAACCGCACCGCCCGCTCGGTGTACCAGGTGGTCAACCGGTTCTGGTCGGGCATGGTCTGGAGGGTCTTCTCGCCCTCGATCAGCGGCAGAGGCGGGTAGCTCTTGCCGGCCGTGGGATGGTGCGGCCACATGTCGTTCGAGTATGGCAGGCCGAAGTACTCGTCGAACCCGTGACGCAACGGCAGAAACCGCGGATGGTGCCCCAAATGCCACTTCCCATAGACCGCCGTGGCATACCCCCGTTTCTTGACGATCTCGGCCAGCGTCCACTCGTCGTTGTCAATGCCATGACGCGCGTTCGGACCCAAGGCCCCCAGAAGGCCCACGCGGTTCGGATAGCACCCGGTCAACAGCGCCGCGCGCGAGGCCGAACAGACCGCCTGGGCCACGCAAAAACTCGTGAAGCGTGTCCCTTCGGCCGCCATACGATCGAGATGGGGCGTGGGAACATTCGAACCATAACAACCCAGATCGCCGTAGCCCTGGTCGTCGGCGAAGAGAATCACCACGTTCGGCCGCGCCGGGTCGCCGCCGCACCACGCGGGGCCAACGGCGGCCACGCTCGCCAGCACGGTCCCCAAGACGATCCAAGCCACCCGGCCAGGGCACAGGCCTAGGCGGGCCCACACAAAGCGACGCAGGTTCTCCACGGCGGCTCTCCCTTGGCAGCGTATGCAACCTCGTTCACCAGAAGTAGCGTGGGTGCTTCGCACCCACGCGAACCGACATGAACGCGACGCCTTGCGGCGTGCGCTTCCCATGTACACGATCGCCAACGCGCGTGGGTGCAGCGCACCCACCATACTCCTCCTTGGCAGCGTATGCAACCTCGTCCACCAGTAGAAGTAGGGCGGGTGCTCCGCACCCACGCGAACCGACATGAACGCGACGCCTCGTGGCGTGCGCTTCCCATGCACACGATCGCCAACGCGCTATCTCCTCTACTCCTCCTCGGTTCTTCTTGGGCAGCACCACCGACCGCGTCAGCGAGCACTGCCATTGCACGGTGATGATTGTGAAGTAGCTCGATGGGCAAGCAAGTAGCTCAGTGTTTGCGGGCTGTGATTTTCCTATCCTACGCATTTTCGCGAGACCCCGTTCGGAACGGGGCCTAGCGAGGCAACTCGGCAAGTGGGCATGGTCGCCGCGACCGGAGCTGGTTCCTCCGGGGTTCGCCGACTTTGGCCATCTCTTGGTCTCGACCGCCAGGGGCGACGCGGGTATAATCACCACGCGTGTGAACAAGAATTCACAACCGATTCCCGGGGCGTGCGCCTTGCAAGTCGCCTGGCGACCTTTGCGGGGCGACGGCGCAGGTCGATAATGCGCCGAAGCGGTTACGGGCCGCGACCCACTGACCCACTAATGAGCAGGGATCAAGGACTATCGAATGGAACCCAACGAGCTGGAGCAAACACTCGTCTTGATCAAGCCGGACGCGCTGAAGGTCTCCCTGACGGGGTACATTCTGTCGCAGTTCTCCGAGTTCCACACCGGCCTGAGGTATGCGGGTGCGAAGATCGTCCATGTGACCAGGATGCTTGCCGAAGAGCATTACGCCGAACACAAGGGAAAAGCTTTCTATAGTGCGCTGATCTCCTATATTACCGGCGAGATTCATTACGCCGAACGGCCTCAGCGTCGCCGTGTGGTTGCGTTGGTCTACTGCGGGCCGGATGCGGTCAAGAAAGTTCGGTCGATTGCGGGGCCAACCAACCCCCATGTGGCCCGCGACACCGCGCCGGGCACCATTCGGGCCTTGGGCACGGTCGTGCCCGTCAAGGACGACGCGGGGAATACGGTGGGCGAACGGCTTGACAACCTGGTCCATGCGTCGGCCACCACGGAGGAGGCCGAGCGCGAGATCAAGCTGTGGTTCAAGCCCGACGACATCATGCCGTACATGCGGCTGTATCCCACCGACATCAGCGAGGACTACTACTATTATAGAGGGGGCCTGCTGCTTTCGGACTACGAACCCGGCGCGCGATGTCTGGCGGCACCCGGCGATACGGTCTGGAAGTCGGACCTCGAGGCCCTGCGGAAACTGTCGCGCGGAGCAACCGCACCCTGCTCGCTTGACGCAATCGCCGCAAAATACCTGATCAACCAAGCGATCCGGTCATAATGATGGGGTTGCTTCCCGAAGTCGTGGGGGGTATTGGAAGACGGGGGCGTGCGCACGAGCGCATGCGTGCTTGTCTTGGGATGGTTGTGCTGCGAATGCCGATAGAGGAGTTAAGGGCGGACCCTGCGGTGGATCGGTTTGGACGGCGCAAGGATGCAGCGATATTGGCGTATCGACAACCGGGTTAGGAGAAGGATCGTAGCGATCCCCGGCTCGATGGCGATCTGCCGTGCAGTGGCCTCGGTCGTGGCGATCGTGTTGTGCCTTGCGGCGCGCGCGTACGGCCAGTCTCCTGCGTTTCTCAATGGGTCGGACCCCGGTGACTGGGTTTCCACCCCGCCGGCTCAGGAGATGCCCTTTGGGCCGATGGGCGCGGCAGCCTTGTTGCCTGACCCTCCCGGGGGCATAGCGGGTCATGCGGTATCGCAGGGGGCCGAGCTTGCGCGAAGTTCCCTTGCCCCCGAAGAGTGGAACGGGGCGATCGTTGGGCAGGACTGGTCGTGGCAAGTCTTGCCGTCCGGGTTGATTTACCGATCGTACCTGGCTGGGGTGCGCGAACCGCGATTTGCCAGTGTCTGGAACCACGAACGCGACTGGGGTTGGATGTGGGACGTGGCGTTGGGCGGCCGGGCGGGGGTGCTTCGTTATGGAGATCACGACCCCTTGTTTCCCCAGGGCTTTCAGGTGGATATCGAAGGGGCCGGTTTCCCGCGACTCGATGTCGAACACGACCTGGACGTTCTGGCAACCGATTTCCGGTTCGGCGTGCCCTTCACGTTCGGCTGGGGACGCTACCAGACCAAGCTGGCGTACTACCACTTGAGTTCGCACCTAGGCGACGAGTTCATGCTGCGTTTTCCCGCGTTCCCGCGGATCAACTATAGCCGGAACGCCTTGGTTTGGGGCCACTCGTACTACCTGACCGAAGACCTTCGCCTCTACGGCGAGGCCGCCTGGTCGTTCGACACCGATGGAGGTGCCGAGCCCTGGGAATTCCAGTTCGGCATCGACTACAGTCCGGCGGATTGGATTGGCGCGTTTCGTGGCGCCCCGTTCATTGCGCTGAATGCCCACTTGCGCGAGGAAGTCGACTTCGGGGGCAATTTCGTGGTGCAAACGGGCTGGCAATGGCGGGGGCAAACCGGGCATCTGTTCCGGCTCGGCATGCAGTATTCCACCGGCAAGAGCGAACAGTACGAGTTTTACCCCCAACACGAGGACAAACTCGGGTTGGGCGTCTGGTACGACTTCTAGGTTGCCGCTTGCCGGGCCTTTTCGAGGACCTCGGCAATTGCCACCGCGGCGCCGTCTTTGGCCTTGCTCGCGTCGGCCGCCTCCATGAACGCGAACAACTCGATGGTCTCCTCGGGCGCGACGGGAGGCTTGCCGGTCTTGAAGAACCGCGAGATCTCGATGAGAAGCGGGGTGTAGCCCTCGTACTTGCCGGCGAGACCTTTGCCCAGGGTGCCCTCGACCTCGGCGCCGTAGCCGTCCTTGCCGACAAAGCGGCCCTCGCGCCCGCCTTCCCAGGTCCCGAGCACCTCCTTGGGTCCCACGCGCTTCACGGTCTTGCAGCCCGTGCCCATGAGGGTGAAGAGGATCTCCACGCCGTGGACGCCGTACCAGAAGAGGTCGGGGTGGTGGGGCTCGATGCTCATCGGGCTCCAGGCGGTGCACTTGCGGATCTCGCCGAACTTGCCTTTTCGCGCCGCCTGGAAGCCCGAGCCGAAGCGGGTCGACGAGGCCGAGAAGCAGGGGACGTGGTTTTTCTGGGCCAGGTCGAAGATCCTGATGACGTCGGCCAGCGAGGCGGCCATGGGCTTGTCGATGAACAGCGGCTTGCGCGCGGCGATGACGGGGCGGGCCTGCGCCAGGTGCGGACGGCCGTCGACGCTTTCGAGGAACACCACGTCGACCTTCGGGAGCAAAGCGTCGATCGACTCGACGATTTCCACGCCCATCGCGCGGAGCTGTTCGGTGAACTTCTTCACCCGGTTCCAACTGTCGGGCAGATCGGGGCTTCCGCCGGGATAGCCTGCCACGATCTTCACATCGGCCAGGTCGCCGGAAACCTTCGGGTCGTTGAAGGTCTTGGCAAAGGCGATCACGTGCGAGGTGTCCAGGCCGATCATGCCGGCCCGGAGCGGTCTCTTGCCGGACTCGCCGGCATGGAGCCAGGGGCCGGCGCACGGCACGGCGGCACTGGCCAGGACGGTGCCGAGAAACGAACGTCTGCGCATCACAAGTCCTCCGCGGTGCAACAATGGTGGATCGAACGAGGCCAGGGGTCACTTGCCGGCAATAATCAGGTCGAGTCGATGGCTGAATTCCTTCAGCGGCAGGCCGCCGTCTTCGATCGTGAGGAACCCGTGGTAGCCGATCTTCTCGATCTCCGCGCGCACCAGCGGCCAGTTCACGCTGCCGTCGCGGGGATGGACGAACTTGCCGCCGCGGCCGTCGGGGTTGAGCTTGAAGTCCTTCACGTGGAACTTCACGATCGTCTTGCCCAATGCCCGGATCCACTCCTCCGGGGGCGCGTACTTCACGTGGTTGCCGATGTCGAAATACGTTTGGACCCAGCGGTTGTTGAACGACCGGACGAAGTGAGCGAACAAGGCGGGCTTGACCCAGAGGTTGTTCCACACGTTCTCCAGGGCGATGATCACCCCGGTCTTTTCGGCGGTGGGAAGGAGCTTCTCGACCGCCCGACGTGACATGTCGGTGGCGTGGTTCTGGGCCTCGATGTAGGGTTGGTACTTCGCGTTGTCGCCGGCGACGACGCGTCGGACGTGGCCCGTGCGATCGTCGAACTCGATGTCGAACTCCCACGCCTCGGGAATGGCCATCCCACCGACGCGGCAGGGCACCAGCAACAAGGCCGAGGCCCCGTAGGCGGCGGCAGCCTTCAGGGCCTTCTCGACGTTGGCCAGATCGGCGGCGAGCTTGTCCTGATGATTGAAGTTCGCCCAGCCGAAAAGCACCGAGTGGATTTTCATGCCGAGTTGTTCGGCCCGTTTCCTAGCCTGTTCGGCGTGGTCGGGCGAGACGTTCCAGTCGCTGGTCTCCAGCCCGTCAAAGCCCGCTTCCTTGTGCTCTCGAAGGATCTTCTCGGTGGGCTTGGCGATCATCGCTTTCTGGAGTTTCGTCTGGAAGGGGGCGGCCTCGATTCGGCCGGCCATCAGACCCGCGCCGGCCACGGCCGAGGCGGCAAGGAATCCGCGTCGAGTCATCTGCGCTTGCATGGCGTGTCTCTCCGAAAGGGCTATCGGTTCCGTTCGCAACCGGTATCGCAGCACGTCGGCCGATAGTATGGCAGGGCCGTTGCCGGCCGTCAATTTCCCCGAGACCGTGCGGGCAGGGCGGGCGTCCGGGCGCGTCGGCTGCCCCGGAACCCAGTGCGCCGGTTGGGTCAAACACATTGAAGGCCGGAGCCGAGGTCGAGTACACTACACAAGTTTCGGTCGCGAACCCCGGAGTGCCCAATGGCGAACCTCATCCTCCCCAAGAATTACCGACCTCTACTGAGTGTCCGCCAGATCGAGGCGGCCATCAAGGACATCAAGGACTTCTTCGAGCGAAATCTTGCGCAAGCCTTGAATCTTCAGCGGGTTACCGCGCCCTTGTTCGTGCGGAGCGGCACGGGCGTCAACGACGATTTGAACGGGGTCGAGCGGCCGGTGCGGTTTTGCGTCAAAGACGACGGCGAGGCGCCGGTCGAGATCGTCCAGTCGTTGGCCAAGTGGAAGCGCATGGCCTTGGCCCGGTACGGGTATGCGGTGGGCGAGGGGCTCTACACCGACATGAACGCGCTTCGTCCCGACGAGTCGCTCGACAACCTCCACTCGATCTATGTCGACCAGTGGGACTGGGAGAAGATCATTTTGCCCAGCCAGCGGACGCGCGAGACGCTCGAGGCCGTGGTGCGCGCGATCTACGATGTGATCTGCCGCACCGAGTTCCACATCGCCTCGCAGCACTCGAGCATCCGGCCGGTGCTGCCGGAGACGATCCACTTCGTCACCTCCGAGGAGCTTTATCGCCAGTACCCCGACCTCAGTCCGCGCGAGCGCGAAGATCAGGTTTGTGCGGAACACAAGGCGGTCTTCATCCTTGGCATCGGGGCGGAGTTGCCCGACGGGCGCCCCCACGACGGGCGCGCCCCGGACTACGACGACTGGTCGACTCCGCGTCCCGACGGCGGACGGGGCCTCAACGGCGACATCCTGTTGTGGAACCCCGTGCTCGGCAGGGCATTCGAGATCTCGTCGATGGGCATCCGCGTGGACCCGCCCACGCTGGTCGAACAGCTTAAGATCCGGGGTCTTGAAGAACGGGCACGATTACCGTTCCACCGGATGCTTCTCAATGGGGGACTACCTCAGACCATAGGTGGGGGCATTGGCCAATCGCGCTTGTGCATGTTCTTCCTCAGAACCGCCCATGTAGGGGAGGTCAGTGTCGGCATCTGGCCCGAATCCATGGAGCGGGCCTGCTCCCAAGCGAACATCGCGTTGCTCTAGCCTCCCGTATCCAAATCCTGGGGTTTTCCATCTACCATTTTTCGGTAGTGGCGAGGTAAATAGAATGGGAGAGGGCCGCGGGGCCGGACCGTTCGTCTATGGCTCGACCGAGAGAGGCACTATGAACCTTAGCGCTCGTCAGATGGGTTGGGTATCGCGGCGGAAGTTCTTGGAACGCATGGGGAGGATCTGCGCGGCTGGGTCGGTGGCGGTGGGTCTTCAGCCCGCCACGTTGGCTTGGACGGCCGAAGGGGAAGACTCCGGGCCGGTCGATTGCGGGCCGCCGCCGGCGGCGAAGCCTCAGCACCAGACTGGGGGTGAATCGTTCGCCCCGTTGCCGCTGCCCGTCACGCCGCTACGGCGATCCGAGAAGAAGCGGCCCCCGACGCCGCCGGCATTGATCGGCAAGATGAGCATGGGCCCAGCGCGCTGGATGACCAAGGACGGCAAACGGATCATGTACCGCGACTGGATGACCGATCCGGCCGATCTGAACACTCTCTTGACGTGGACCAACCAGAAGCTGGGCATTCATTACCGGCCGGTGGAGGCCGACTTCGAGCACTTTTCGTTCGATCCGCGCGAGTTGCCGGCCCTCTTGTTTGCCGGGCATAACAAGTTCGAACTGGCCGATTCGGTGCGGCAGAAGCTCGCCCGGTATGTAATGGACGGGGGGACCATCGTCGGCGATGCGTGCTGCGGGTGGAAGGATTTCGCCGATTCGTTCCGCCGCGAGATGGAGCGGATTTTCCCCGGCCGGCCCCTGCGGCGCATGCTCCGCGAAGATCCCTTGTTCTCGTCGTATTACAAGCTCGGGGCTCTGACGCACAAGAAGGCCGACGGCTCGACCTCGGTCGAAGAGCCGGTCCTCGAGTCGATCGACTTCGGATGCCGCGCGGGGGTGATCTTCTCGCCGGTCGATCTGACCTGCGGCTGGGATGGTCACGAGCACCCGCGAGGCACGCGCGTGGTCATCGAGCAGGCCCGGCAGCTCGGGGCCAATCTGGTGACGTACATCCTGGGCAGTTTTCAGCTTGGGCGGTTCCTCAGCTCGACCAAAGTCTACTACGAGGCCGAGGCGCCCAGCCGCGACGATTTCGTCTTCGCCCAGATCATTCACGAGGGCGATTGGGATCCCGACCCCTCGGCCGTTTACAACCTGCTCAAGCACGCCCGCGACACGTCGACCCTCGAGGTGAAGTTCAAGCGACAAAACGTGCACTTGAAGGACCCCAAGACATCGACGTACCCCTTGTTGTACATGACCGGGCACCGCGAGTTCGTCTGGAACGCCGACGAGGTGGGCCTGCTCCAAAAATACCTCAAGGCCGGGGGCCTGTTGTTCGCCGATGCGTGCTGCGGGCGCATGGCCTTCGACCTGGCGTTCCGCCGCGAGATCGGCAAGGTTTTTCCGGGCAGGCGGCTGGAGAAACTGCCGGCCGACCATCCGATCTACCATTGCCACAACGACATCACCACGGTGGAGTACACGCCCCGGGTGCGCGAGGACTTCGGCCCGATGGACGCCCCGGAGCTGGAGGGCATCACGCTCGATGGCCGCTTGGCGGTGCTTTACAGCAAGTTCGACCTGGGCAACGGCTGGGAACAGTTCCCGCACGCCTACAGTTACGGCCTGAAGGACGAGTCGGCCCTGGCCCTGGGTACCAACGTGCTGGTCTACGCCGTCACCCACTGACCGCTGCGCCGTCGGGCGGGTCCACCACCGGCTCGCCAGGCTTTCTGATCGCCAAAGCCGCGCGGCGGTTCGAGGATGGGGTGCGCCGGCTCCGTCAGAATGCTCGTCACTGGCAAAGGTCCTGACTGCTTTACCGAACCGCTTGGCACCGGGCCGGTGCCGCGCGCCCGGGCGGCGCGGCGAGCCGTGATCGCCGCGGTGGTGTGCTGGGGGGTACTGATGAGCACGGCGTCCCGGCTGTCGATGGGCTGGGACGAGGGGAACGCGATTCGGCGTGCGGCATCGGCCGGTTGGCCTTACACGACCGTGCGCGAGGGGCACCCCGCCTTCTACGGTCTGGTGATTGCCGCCGGGAGGCTCGTGAGCCCCTCGTGGGTTGCCCCTTTGGTGGCAGCCCGGTTAGGGCCCGTGACCCTGTTCTCGATCGCGGCCGGCGCGATGTGCTATCGCCTGGCCCGCGAGTTCTCCGCCCGCGCCGCCTGGGTCGCCGTCGCCGCGCTGGTACTTCAACCCCGCTTGTTCGCCCATGCCCATTTCGCCTCGATCGATGGACCCTTGGTGAGTGGATGGCTTCTGGCCTGGGCGACCTTTGCCCCGGCCCGGCGCGATGGGCGGTGGTCGATCGTCTGGGGAATAGCCCTGGGCATGACGCTGAGCACCAAGGCGACGGGCTGGATGGCGCCGGTCGGATTCGTCGTCTGGGCTGCCGTGTACCGCGATCGGCCGTCGCTGCGCGCACTGGCGATTGGCTTGCCCCTGGCCTTGGCAACCTTCTGGGCGCTTAACCCGCCGTTGTGGCGTGAGCCGATCGACGGCTTTCTCACGTTCTGGCGACTGAACTTGGGGCGCGCCAACCAGCCCGGGTTGAACATCTCGACCCAGTTCTTCGGCCGCATGTACAACCTCGACCATCCCTTGCCCTGGTACAACACCCTGGTCTGGACCGGCATTACCGTTCCCATCGGAATCCTGTCGCTCTTCCTCCTGGGGTTGGGCCGTGTGGTGCGGCGGTGGCGGACGGACCGAGCGGGAATGCTCCTCGCCATGCACTGGGCGGTGCTGCTTGTCGTCCGAGCGCTGCCGGGGACCCCTCCGCACGATGCAGAGCGGCTGATCTTGCCGAGTTTCGCGTTTCTGGCGGCCTTGGCGGGAATCGGGGCCGCCGCTCGACCGCATGCGGCCCCAAGTCGAGGTTCTCCCACCGTCGGGCACGTTCTCGCCACGGCCTCGGTGCTCTTCTGCCTGGCTAGCAGCGGTCTTAGTCTTTTGTGGTACGCGCCCCAGTGGCTGTCGTATTACAATCTGGCGATCGGCGGGTTGCCGGGTGCCGCGTCGGCGGGGATGGAGCCGGCCTACTATTGGGACGCGTTCGACGCGGAAGTGGTTGCTTGGCTCAATGCCCACACGCGCCCTGGCGAAAAGGTGGTCTTCGCGGCTGGTCCGGGCGAGAACTTGGCGCTCTTGCGCCGCTGGGGCATCCTGCGTTGCGAGTACCGGGCCAAAGCCGAAGCGGTGCCTCGCTGGCGTGTGATCCAACATCGTCCCAGCGCGTGGACCCCGCAAGATCGTCGCTTGATGGAGCAAGAAGAGGCGGCCTTCGTGAAGGTCATTCGGCGGACGGGATGGGGGCCGTGGCGGCTCGACGTCCCATTGATCGGCGTCTACGCGGTTCGCAACGAGTAGGGGGCGAAGGCGGTATCTGGCGTTTACAGCCAACTCGTGATAGGCTAGAAGGCGCCTCGATTCAAACCCGGTGTTCACCGGCATGGACAAGCCCGCTGTCGATCACTTTCTGGATCTGGTGCGCCGGAGCGACCTGGTCGAGCGCGAGCCGTTGAATCGGCTTCTCGCGCAGGTTCAGGCAGAAGCAACCGCCGAGCAACAGGCCGACCCCGGGTTTGTGGCGGCCCGATTGGTGGAGGCGGGGCTATTGACCCCCTGGCAGTGCGAGCAGTTGTTGGCGGGTCGGTACAAGGGGTTCTTCCTGAAGAAGTACAAGCTTCTGAACCATTTGGGCACGGGCGGGATGAGCAATGTCTACCTGGCCGAACACTTGCTGATGCACCGGCGGGTCGCGATCAAGGTCCTGCCGAAAAGCCGCGTGGAAGACTCCTCGTACCTGGCTCGATTTCGTCGCGAGGCCCAGGCCGCTGCCGCGCTGGACCACCGGAACATCGTCCGGGCCTACGATATCGACAACGAGGCGAACAATCATTTCCTGGTGATGGAGTACGTCGAGGGGCGCGATCTTCAGACGATGGTCCAGGAAGAAGGCCCTTTGGACTTCGCCCGGGCCGCCAACTATACGCGCCAAGCGGCCGAAGGATTGGAGCACGCGCATCAGGCCGGGCTGATCCATCGCGATGTGAAACCGGCCAATCTGTTGATCGACCAGAACAACGTCGTCAAGGTACTCGATCTGGGCCTCGCGCGGTTCAGCCGCGAGGACGAGTCGTCTTTGACGTTGGCGTATCAAGAGAACGTGCTGGGAACCGCCGACTATCTCGCTCCGGAGCAGGCGGTGGACAGCCATGGGGTGGACGCGCGGGCCGACATCTACAGTCTGGGTTGTACCCTGTATTTCCTGCTGACGGGCCATCCGCCGTTTCCCGAGGGGACCCTCCCGCAGCGACTCCTGGCGCATCAGCGCACGCCGCCGCCCGACGTGCGCGCCGATCGTCCCGACGCCCCCGAGGATCTGGTCGCCATCTGCACGAAGATGATGGCCAAGAAACCGGACGAGCGTTACGCCTCGGCCCGGCAGGTGGCCGACGCCTTGGCCGAATGGCTGCGTGCGCACGGGCACAGCGTCGACTCGGGCGTGGGGCTGGGCGGATCGTCAGGCCGTTTGGCCGCCGCAACGGCCACCGGCCGCGGCGGTGGTTCCTCGGCGCGGCATCTGCCCACCCAGGCCGAGGGAGGCGAACCCCACGAAGCCGTCCGTCACGCGACACGGCCAGGCAGCAGCGACGCCGTGCGGCGTGGCTCTAGTCCCCAGACCGCCGGCAGGCCGGTGGCCGAGACGGGCCCTTCGGCCCGCGAACCCGATCCGCTGGCCGAGATCCTTGCCGAGGCGATGGCGGCGCGCCGGCCCCGCGTCGAGCCGCTGACCGCGCTTTCCGACGAAGAACTCGCATCGTACCGCCGGCGCCGCCAGCGGGTTCCGGTCTGGCTTTGGCTCGCGGTCGGCGGAGGAAGTCTGCTGGCGGTGCTCTTGCTGGTGCTGGCCCTTCTATCGAGCGGATAGGCCGAGGTTCGCCCATCGACCCCCGTCACGCCTCGGATCGGCTCATGATCTGAAGGCTCTCGGCGGGCAAGATCGCATTCAGGCTGCCGGAGCGGAACCCTTCCAGATCGACCGACACGTACTTGAAGCCCGCCGCCTTCAGCTCGGCCGTCAACTCGCGGCGGAAGGCCGGCTCGATCAACCGGGGCAGCATCTCGGCCGGCACCTCGATCCGCGCCAGATCGCCCTTGTGAT
>DYLT01000273.1 GCA_020721945.1 Blastopirellula marina | reverse complement strand
GGCCGGTGCTGGGCGCCCGTGTCGGGCCCCGACGCCAACCCCGCAACCACGGCCCAAGCGCAATCGGCGGCGCGGGCCCCGTAGCGATCGGCCGGCACGGCCATTGGGTAAGCGGCTCCAAGTCGCCGTGTTGTCTCGGGCCCGCGACATCACCCGCCGGCCACCGTGGAAAACCCCGCGGGCCCGGGGCAGTACGCTACTGCGGATTGGAGAGAGCCGGAAGCCTGCGATGCCTTGCTCCCGCCGGGCTGGCCGAGTCGTCTTCTCCCGGGACCTTCGGGCTCAGCCGGTTCGAGAGGTACGTCTCGAACACCAAGACGGCCAGCACGCCGGCAAGGAACCACGGCCAAAGGTCCTGGTCGCCTTCGCGGCGCCGCCGGAAGGTGCTCGACAGGTCGTCGGGATCGTCGGCCAGGATCACCTCGGCCGGGCGGGCCCACTCCTCAAACTCCACGAGATCGACCTTGGCCGGCGACGCCTCGTCGGGATCGACGTTGACCGCACAGGCCACCTGGCCGGGCGTGGTCCCTTCCAAGAGCCGCATCGTGTAGATGCCCACGTCGTGGGTGTCTTCGTACCGAAAGGCGGGCGCGGCCTGGCCGTCGTCGCCTTGGTTCGGCAGGCGGACCGGCACGCCCGAGGGCGGAACCACCTCGACCGAGAGCGGCCGGTTTGCCTGGTCGAAGGGAACGACCCAAGGCGCCCCGGCGGTCGCGGCGTAGCGTGTTTGCTCGGCACCGACCAGGTCGAAGGTCAAGCGCGCCAGCAAGGGAAGGAAGATCGGGCGCAGGGGCAGGTTGGTCCAGCCGACGTGAGCGCTGGTGCCCAAGAGGGTGACCGAGCCGCGGCCCATCTTCTTCTGGACCAGTAGCGGCTCGCCGTCGTCGAGCCGGGCCATCACCCCGGCTCCGGCCGACGGCCCGGACTCGATGCGCACGTGCTTGTACACCAACACCGACTGGTACAGCGAGGCCGGTTCGGCAAATTGGGCCAGCGCGGGGTGCTGTTGGTCGAGGAAGGCGACATGCCAGCTATCGCGCCCGCTGGCGGCGTCGGCGGTGCGGGTTTCGGCCAAGGGCGCCGGCAACAAGGCGCCTTGGGCTTGCTCGTTCATCTGGTTGTAGGCGTCGCCCTGGACGTTCTCGCCGGCGATCCACACCACGTGGCCGCCATGGTCGATGTAGGTGCGCAGCCGTTCCGCCGCGGCCGCGTCGAGCGCGGGGAGGTTCACCAGGAACATCACCTTGAAGTTCCAACTCGGCAAGGCCAAGAGGTCCTTGACCGCGTAGACCGAACCCTGGATCGCCCACGCGCCGCGGCGCGGGGCCAGGGCGTGCTCGACGTAGAACGTGTCGTCCAGATAGGAAATCTCGTGCCGTCCCGGCCCGACGATGGCGATCGGAATGCCCTGGTCGACCTGTATCGCGAAGAACCAGCGGTCGTCGAACTTCGAGCCGTCCTCGCCGACCAGCCGCACCTCGCCGCGAAGCAGCCCGCCGCGCGGGAACGTCAAAGGAAAAGGGTGCGTGATTTCGCCGCCGGGGGGCAGGTTCAAGGCGGGGCTCGTGGCCGCCTTCACCTCGTCGAGGTACAGTTCCACCAGGCGCGACTGCGCGACGGGAAACGCATTGTAGACCTTGACCAGGGCCTTGCCCTGCAGCCCGGCCACGGGCACGGCCGCCTCGATCTTCACCTCGCGGATCGCCTGATTCGATTGGGGCGTCCGGGCGCAATCGACGATCGAAAGGGGGACCGCGCGGGCCTTGCGCTCGTCGTCGCCGAGCTGCTCGTCAGGCACCTTCTCGGCCAGCGCCGCTCGCCAAGAACGCTCCTGCATGTCGCTGACAAGGTAGATGTCCTTGTTGACGGCCTCCGAGCCCGCCAAGAGGCGCCGGGCCTGTTGGAGCCGCAGCCCCAGGTTGGCCCCCTCGTAGGTGACCGCGCATTGATTGAGGATCTCGAGGAGGGGGTCTCGCGTGCGGTGCAGCTTGCCGGCCTCGGGGAACACCCGCCCGCTGGTGAGGATCAGGCCCACCGGGTTCCCCTCGGGAATCTCGGCCAGAATCTGCTTTACCGCGCTCAGGGCCGTCTCGAACCGCACCCGGTTCTCGTCGACCAGGCCCATGCTCGCCGAATTGTCGAGGATGATCACCGCGGCCGAATCGCCCCGGCCCAAGAAGGACTTGAAGGAGGTCACCCTCAGGTCGGAAAGGCCCACCGCGATGAGCACCAGCACGGCCATGCGCACGAGCATCAGCGCCGCGTCGTGGATTCGCCGCCGGCGCCGGGTTTTCTGCACGCTGACCCGCAGGAATCGAAGCGTGCTGAAGGGCAGGTCCTTCGCCTTCTGCCGGTTGATCATGTGGAGGATCACCGGTACGGCGGCGGCCAGGGCAGCCAGCAAGAACCAGGGAGCCAGGGGAATCATCGGCCTACCCTCGCGCCCGCTTGGCGATGTACCGCGAAAGCATAAGGTCGTAAGGGGTCGAGGTGTCGGTCATCACGTAGTCGATGTGGCTTTCGGCGCACGCCCGGCGGTAGGTCTCGATGAACGCCTCGACCTGCTCGAGGTACACGTCGCGCACGTAGGCCGGATCGACCTGGATCCGCTCGTTCGTCTCCAGGTCGTAGAAGGCCACGGTCTCGCGGAAGGGAAAGTCGATCTCGGCTTTGTCGAACACGTGGAAGACGATGACCTCGTGCCGCCGGTGGCGGAAGTGGTGCAACGCCCGGATCACCTCGTCGGGATCGTCGTACAGGTCGCTGACCAGCACGATCAAACCGCGTTTCTTGAAGCGGTTGGCCAGCCGGTGGAGCGTTTCGGCCAGGTCGGTCTCGCCGCCGGGCTGGATGGCCTCGAGCTGCCGCATCATCTCGTGGAAGTGCCGCGGCGAGCTGCGCGTGGGCATGTCGAGACGCACGTCGGTATCGAAGGTCGTCAGGCCCACGAGGTCCTGCTGACGCGTCATGAGGTAGGCCAGCACGGCCGTGAGGTACGAGGCGTACTCGAACTTGGTGATCTTCGCCTGGTGCCGGTACCCCATCGAACCCGAGGTGTCCAGGATGATCTGGACACGCATGTTCGTCTCTTCCTCGTACTGCTTGATATAGAGGCGGTCGGTGCGGGCGAGCATCTTGTAGTCGAGGTGCCTCGGATCGTCGCCGGCGGTGTACTCGCGGTGCTCGGCGAACTCGACGCTGAACCCCTTGTACGGACTGGCGTGCAACCCGCTGATCGACCCCTCGACCACGCCCCGGGCCACCAGGGCGAGGTTCTTGACTCGGGCCAGGGCCTCGGGCTCGAGGAAGCGGTATCCGGTCTGGGCGCTCATCGAAGCTGGAACCTCCTCCGCAAGATCCACTCGGCGGTCAGCACCGCCACGAACAGCGTCCAGAGGCCCGGCGGCCAGTAGAGCTTCCGCTCTTTCTTCTCGGTCTTTTGCCGCACCTTCTTGCTGAGTTGCTCGATGAGGTTGTCGGCGACGCTCACGTGGACGTACCGGCCCTTGGCCTCGGCGGCGATGCGGGCCAGCGTCTTCTCGTCCATATCGAGCTTCTCGAATTCGAGGTGGACTCGCCCCACCTCGATCGGCAGCTTCTCGCTGGCCAGCGCCGTCTCGCCCACCTTCGCCTCGACGACGATCGCGTACTTGCCGGCCGTCGTGGGCATGTAGGCGGCGGCGTAGTGGCCGCCGGGCCCCGGCGCGACCCCCATCGGCACCTCGTCGACCCGGTTCGACGGCCCTTGGACCTTGGCCACCACCGTGGCGCTGGTGGTCCCTTCGCCTTGGTCGTCGCGCACGATGGCGGTGATCTTGACCGGTTCTTCGGGGTCGTAGAGGCCTTTGTCGGTGGCGGCTGCGAGGCTCGCCTTGGCCTCGACCGCCTCGGACCGCCCGGCCAGCCAGCGGACCATCTGGCCCCAATAGCGCAAGAAGGGCGTTGGCTGGTCCAAGGCCCGCGGGCCCTGTTGCCACTTCCACGTGGTGTCGCCACAGAACACCGCGGTGCGGCCTTTCTCGAAAGGTTGGACGGCCAAGACCGGCATATCGCCGGCGAGGGGGTTCGTGGCCAGCACCGTGGCCCCGGGCGAGGGGCCTTCGACCTTGGTGCAGCCCTCCAGTTCGGGCAGGCCCGCCTCGCGCGGCGGCGCGGCACGCGTCGGGAAGAAACCGTCGATGTTGGCGAAGATGGGATGGCGAACGCCCTCGGGCGTCAGTTGCGGGAGGAATGGGTCGGTGATCTGCCCGATCTGGCGCCCGCCTAGGCGCAGCGGCATGGCCTGGCGCAGGGGCGTTCCGCCGTACCCGCCCGGTCCCAGCGCGTGGTAGCCGCCGATCATCAACAGGCCCGCCCCCTCACGCACGCGGCGGAGGATCATCTCCTGCACCTCGGCCCGCAGGAATGAGCTGTCGAGGTCGCCGAGAATGAACACGTCGAACTTGCGAATGGTCTCTTCGTCCGACGGAATCGACTTGAGCACCAGATCGGGGAGGTTCCCCCGCGCGACGAACGTGTTTTGCCGCGTCTGGTACATCGAGCAGAACTCGATGTCGGGATCCTTGGCCAAAAACCACGACGAGATCGCCCCGTACTCGCGGCGCGTGGTCCCCTCGATGTACAGCACACGGATCCCCGGTTCGGTCACCATTGCGACCGCGCTGCGCTGGTTGTTCTGGGCGATCTTCTCGTCGGCCAACGGCGCCACGCGCACCGTGTACGTGTGCCGTCCCTTGACCTCGGGCCGAAACTCGAGCTCGACCTTCTGCGAGCCCTCGACGTCGTCGAGCGTCAGCTCGGCCTCTTGAATCGGCTTGCCGTCTTCGTCGAGCACGACCTGGATCGGCCGGCCGCGCAGCCCGATCCCCTCGACCGAGCCGGTGATCTTCGCCTTGTTGTGGATCGGCATCTGCTCCGGGCAGTCGATACCGGTGACTTGCACATCGCGGAACGAGACATGGCTCCGCAGGCTCGCCCCCACGCCCACCGCGTGAACGACCACGCCCAGCTTGCCGGCGACTTCGACCGGGCTGCGCGCGGTGTTGTGGATGCCGTCGGACAGGAGAATGACGGCCTCTAGTTCCTTCTTGGGGACTTGCTGAACCGCGGCCTGCAAGGCCGTGGAGAGCGACGTGGCGCGGCCGTTGGCCGCCAGCGTAGCCAGTTGCGATGGATCGTGCAGCCGCATCGCGCGGTCGGAAAACTGCATCAAATGAACGGCGAAATCCTGGGCCAGACGTGCGCACCACCGCTCGACCTGCTGGCGCGCCAGCTCGATCCGCGGCACGCCCGAGGCGCCGTCGGCCACGCTCATCGAGGCCGAGGTGTCGATCAAGAACACGACCGCCGGCCTCTCCTGGTAGGTGCGTTGGTAACTGAACACCGGCCGGAACAACAAAAGCACCACGATCACGATGGCCACGATGCGCAGCCCGAGCAACAGTTGCCACGGGCCGCGCCCAAGGCTTCCATACGCGCGGCGGTAGAAGACCCCGGCCAGCACGATCGCCGCAGCCAGGACCGCGAACATGATCGGAAACGTGAATCCGCCCTTGAGCGTAATCTGCACGAACTGGCCCGTCCTGCGTTACTTCCTGCGGGTCGGCTTCAGGGCCGGCTCCTCGGCGTCGTTCTCGTCGACGGCGGCCTCTTTCTTGGCGGCCTTCTTCTTGGCCGGCTTGCCGGGGTTCGGCTTCGCGGAGCCTTCCGCCTTGGCCTTGCCCTCCTCGTACGCTTCCTTGCCGAGCTTGACCCGCTTGACATAGACCAGCGACTTCAGGTCGGTGCCCGGCTCGCCCTTGTCGCGCTTGTGAAGGAGAAATCGCTTGGGCTCGATCGGCGAGGCGTCGAGCCCGGCCGATGTCTCGGCGTACGGCCGGACGTAGATGATCTCGGCCAAAGGTCCGGTGATCGTGCGCCCGTCGTTTGCCAGCGTGATCGTGTGAACGTAGAGGCGCGCCGGGTACTTGCGGCCGGTGTACATCTTCTCGTCGAGGGCCAGTTCCTTGAATCGCCACTCGCGCTCGAGCCACTCTTTCTCGACCTTGCACTCGATCTGATGGACGGCCCGCAAGGGAATCTCGCGCTGGCGCTGGAGATGGGCGTCCCAGATCTTCAGGCGTTTGTCACGGGTCATGTAGACGCTGCCGACGTAGACCGAACCGTCGGACAGTTCGACGTAGCCTGGCAGGGCGTCGTCGCGGTCCTGCTTGACCGGCCCGAAGGGGTTCAACGCCGGTGGCTCGTCCTCCGCCGCACGAGTGCCTGCGGCCGCGCTGGCCACGACCACCAGCGCCAGCCATGCCCACCGCCGGGGATACCATGCCTTGGTCATGGGTACAGCTCCTTCTCGCTCCGATGTGCGTCGCCGAGGCCACCCCCCCTCCATTATTGCACGGAATTCAGGCGGATTGTACCCGTCCTGAGGGTCGGCGAGACCCTGGGCAACCCCTTCGTCGCGGGGGTAGGTCCCCATGCTCTTGACGCTCCGCCGGCTTGGTTCAAAGAATGGAGGTAGGCAGCGCATCCCGGGCAACCGACGAGGCCTGAACATGTCGCCGGCAGCAGAAAACATTATCCACCGGCTCGACTCGACGCGGCAGAAGTGGTGGCTGTTCACGCTCTTGAGCACGGCCGTACTGGCCACCGCGATCTCGTTCGGCGTCCTCCTGCTGTTCATGCTTAGCGACGCGTTGCTGAGGTTCTCGCAGGTTGGGTTAGCCATTCTCTTCATCGGCTGGCTGGCGGCGACCGTGGGCCTGGTCGTGCTCGTCGGGCGGCGACTGGCGCGCAACGACCGCAGCCTCGAGGCCACCGCCCGGCGGATCGAGGCCGAGATCCCCGAACTTGGCAGCGATCTGATCAACCTCGTCCAGCTTTCCCAAGGCGCCAAGAACGGTGACCAGGCGTTTTGCGAGGCGGCCATCAGTCACGCGGCCGCCCGGGTGCGCAGTGTCCGATTCGACGAGGCCGCCACGAGGGAGAGCCGTTGGTGCCGGTTCCTCTACTGCATGCAGACGCCACGCGACCTGGCCGAGTCGTTCGGACTGCTGGGCTTCGTGATCGCCGTGGCCATCGCTTGCTCGATGCTGATTCCCAATTGGGGATCGGCCGCCAACCGGCTCCTGAAGCCCTGGGATTTCGTCCCCTCGGTGGGCAAGGTGAAGATTCGGGTCGCGCCGGGCAATACCGAGGTCCTCGTCGGGTCGAGTCTCGACATCATCGGCGAGGTCGTCGACGCCGACGGCACGGCCCATGCAGCCACGCTCTTCACGAGGACCGAGGGGGCCACCGAAGAAACGGCCCTCGAAATGGCCCCCGACGAGAAGCACGCGAAGTACACGGCCACCTTGCCGT
>DYLT01000272.1 GCA_020721945.1 Blastopirellula marina | reverse complement strand
GCCGACCGGTGGACGATCGAAACCGGCTTCCAACACCTCACCGACGATCTGCGGTGCGAGATCAACACGTTGGGTTATCCGAAGGCGGCGCTGTTTGGATTCGGTACGGCGTGCGTGGCGTACAACGCGGTGTCGGTGGTCAAGGCGGCGATTCGCGCGGCCCAGGGCAAGCAGTACGTCGAAGAAGCATTGTCGATGTACTACCTCACCTTGGAAGTGGCCCAAGTCACCGCCGGTATGAAGATCGCCGTCGCGGCCGACGACTGGAAGGTCTTCCGCACCATGCCTGCCAAGAAGTTCGCAGCCACCCTCGTCGACCTGGCGCGGCACCTCGATCCGCGCCAGGATGTCCAACACCCGCGCGGGCCGAAGCGGAAACAGCCGAAGAAGATCCGTGGCAAAACAAACCATCACGTTTCCACGGCGAGAATCCTCGCCATGCGAAAATAGGCAAGACCTTTCCAGGGGTGGGCTGGAGCACGATATCGGTGATCTGCAGGTCGCGCGTCTGGTAGTACAGGTCGGTGTCGTCCTGGATCGGATTGCCGTTGGCGTCGACCCCTTCGTGGATCTTCTGGGAGATGAAGAAGACCTGGCCCTGGCTGTCGACCACGGCTTGCGGGGCGTAGTCCGCCACTGCGTCCTGGGCCAGCGTTTGCGGTTGGCTCCACTGGTAGCCGTCGCGTCCGGCCTGGCCGATCAGGTAGTGGACGTCGGAGGCGTTTTCCCCGGCATCGGGCGTGCTCCACACGACCAGGAGGCCGGGCGCGCGGGTGCCATCGCCGTGGTCCACGAGGTTGGGCGCGGAGACGACGTGGAAGTCGCCCACGCGGAGCACGCCCTGCGGGTCAGCCGCCGTGCGCGCCGGCATGGCGTGGGCCCCGACCCAGTTTGTGCCGTCGTGTTGCGCGTGCCAGAGCACGTCCTCGACGCGCCAGAACATGTGGGCCGTGCCGGCCGCGTCGGTCACCAGCCGGGGATTGCTTTCGTTGCTGTAGGCCGGGGCGGGCGGAATCCGCGAGTAGAGGTCACCCAGGTCCTTGTCGCCGGTGGCCTGGCTGATCACGAAGATGGGATCGGCATCGTCCGCCTCGCCGTCCTGGTCAATGTCCCAGACGCGGCTGTCGCCCGCGCCGTCGCCGCCCAGGAGGAGGCTGTAGTTGCCCTCGGGCAGGTAGGGGATGAAGAAGTTGCCCTCATCGTCGGTCCGCGCGTAGCCCTCGATCTGACCGGGGGCCCCGCTGCGGTTCAGGTAGGCGGCCACCGGGGTGTTCGGCAACGGAGCGCCCGAGTCAACGTCGAGCAGGCGACCGGCCAGGCTGAAGGAGGGCAGGTAGTTTGGATCCCGGTTGAAGAGGGCCGCGAAGATGCTCCGCACGTCGCGCAGGTCGTTCCGGTGCATCGGTTCGGGGCCCGTGGCCAGGTCGCCGGCCGCGCGGTTGAGGAACCGCACGTAGTGACCCCAGGTGGGCCCGATCCGGCCGGGCATGTTGGCCCAGAAGCCGGCCCACTGGGCCTCGGTGAGCGCCGTGGGCTTCGACGACACGCGGAGCTCCTCCCACTCCTCTTCGGTGATCAGCGTGACGTCGTCGTGGTTCACCGGCGTGACGCGCACGCTGACGCCCTGGCTGAACGAACCACTGCGATAGTACAGGCCCAGGCTTTGCAGCGCGCCGGGGCGGAGCACATCGAGGAAGCCGTCGTCGGGCAGTCCCAGGATCTGGAGCGGGGCCCCGGTGATCATCGCATCGCGCGTGAGTCCCACGGGCGTATCGGTGGCGCTGCGGGCTAGCAAGAGCGGCGGCAGGGCGTCGGCGTAGCCCTCGTTGCCGTAGTACAGGTCGAAGCGGTAGTTGCGGTACTGGAGCACCACGTTCGGGCCGCTGCCGCCGGTGGTGGTGATGGCGCCTTCTCCCTCGATCACCGTGACGGCGTCGCTCAGGAGCGCGGCGGCTGTCGTGGACCCGTCGGCGGCAAGCTGCGTGGCGCCCACGCCGTACGTGCCCGGCGCGGTGGCCGAGAGGTTGAACGTGGCAAAGGCCGTGGCCGAGTCTTCCACGAGCACCCGGTCGGCGCGGAGGAACGTGTCGTGGACTTCGTCCACCAGGTCGAAGGTCGTGCTGGCGTCGAACCGCGCCCCGCGGATCCGCAGGGTGACCGACGACCAATTGGCCACCGTGGGCGCGTCGACCGCTTCCACGGAGAAGGGCACGATGTCGGCCGCGAGTGTGTAGGCGCGGGTGCCGCTGGCCCCGGTGGTGTAGGCCATCACGTAGTACACGCCCGCCTGTTCCACCGGCAGAATGATCTCCTGGTCGGCGACGAACGGCTGGTTGGCCGCGAGATCAAACTGGTTGCGCGTAGGCATGCTGCCGCGGCGGACGTACAGTTCGCTGAAGGTGTCGTCGGCGCCGTCGAACACCAGGCGCACCGTCTCGCCGGCGGTGAGTTCCTGGGTCTTGTAGTACACCGCGCGACCTTGCGCCAGGTTGCCGCTGGCCGGCTCGCCCAAAGCGAGCACCTGAGCGTCGATGGCGACCTGATCCAACGACGCACCCAGGTTGTTCGTTTCGTTGCTCTCGGGGATGTGGTTGCGGATGTCGCTGCGCACCAGCACGTGGTAGTCGCCCGGCAACACGCCCGGCAGCGGGGCCGTGAGCGTGTGGCTGTAGCTGGCGCCGCCGGCCACGTCGCCCGAGTGGTAGACGCGGCCGAAGAAGGCGTCGCCGATGTCCCAGGCCGCGTCGGCCGAGATGTAGAGCGAGTCGTACCAACTGCCCAAGGCTGCATCGTCCCCCTGGTTGGTCACGGTGTAGCCGAGCGTGGCATCTACTCCCGGCGAGGCGTTGACCGGAATGGTGATCGGTCCGACGACCAGGTCGGCGGGCGGGAGCAGGGTCACCAGCATCGACGTCTGGTCGTAGCCCGTGTTGTTCAGCTCGTTCGACTCGGCCAGGTCATTGCCGCGATCCGCGGCCACGAACACGTAGAACGGCCCTGCCAGGCCGCGCGGCACGGTGAACGAGCCCGTGGCCGTGTAGGTCGCTTCCGTGGCCAGGCTGTCGCGATACACGTGTCCCAGCGAGATGTCGGCCGATGGATCGAAGACCTGATCGAGCGACAGGTAGACCTGATCGTACCAGTTGCGCGGCGTGGGGTCGCCGTTGTTGCGCACGGTCCAGCTCAGCGAAAATGCCTGGCCGCTGTAGGCCTCGGCCGGGGCGTCGACGCTCAGCAGTTCCAGCTCGGGCACCACGACCGTGCCCGGCGGCGCCGCCGCGATCGTGCCCAGGTCGATCACGCGGGTGTTGTTGCCTTCCAGGGCGCCCTCGAAGACCTGGCCGTCGGCATCGGCCACGACGCCCAGGTAGTACGCTCCGGACACGTTGGTGGGGATCTGCACGCTGGCCGAGGCGGTATAGGAACTGCCCGCGGCCAACGGGCTGCCGTGCGTCAGGGCGGCCAGGTACGTGTCGTTGCCGTTGCCCAGCACGCTGTCGGGCGAGAGGTAGATACGGTCGCGCCAGCTCAGCGCGTTGGTCTGGCCGGAGCCGTCGTTGGCCACGCTCCAGTGGACAGTCACCCAATCGCCCGCCTGCAGCGGACCGGCGATCGGGTCCAGGCTGCTCACTTGGAGATCCGCCAGGGTCTGGACGATGGTTACGGGGACGAGATCGGAGTCGTTGTTGCTCTCGTTGCTCCCCTCGTAGACCTGGTTGTCGGCATCGGTGCGGACGTACAGGTAGACGGCGCCGCTGAGGTCGATCGGGATGTTGACCTGCTTGTCGACGGCGTAATACTCGCTGCCGGCCGCGAGGTCGCCGGTCCGCACGAAGCTGGCCAGCAGGCGGTCATCGCTGCCGCCCCTGACGCTGTCGAGCGAGGCGTAGACCTTGCAGGTCCAGGTGCCGCCCACCGTCGAGCCCGTGCCCTGGTTCCGCACGCCCCAGGTGGCGCGGAGGAAGCTACCGGCCTGCGCAGTGGTCCACGGCTCGAAGCTGTCCGGCACGATCACCAGGTCGGGCGGGTTGGAGACGACGTGCACCGGGGCGTCGCTGGCCGTGACGTTGTTGCTCTCGCCGGGGGAGCCGGCCGGGCCTTCGAATACCCCGCCCGACGAGTCGGTCTTCACCAACACGTAGTAGTCGCCCGTGAGTCCGTTGGGCAGCGTGTAGGTCACGCTGCGCGTGTACGATTGTCCGAGATCCAACGCCCCGTAATGCGTGAGGCTGCCCAGGAGCAGGTCGTCGGCGCCCAGCACTTCGTCGGTCTGCACAAAGAACCACCAGTCGCCCTGAATCCCCTGCGGCAGGGTGACGGCGAGGCTGCTCTGGTAGCTTTCACCAGGGTTCAAGTAGCTGGGATTCTGGACCCGGCCCAGGTTGAGGTCGTCGCCATCGAGCACGTTGTCGGTGGAGAGCCACACGCGGTCGTACCACACCGGCGCGCTGGTCGCCCCCGTCCCGTGGTTGGTCACCGTCCACTCGATCACGGCCTGCTGGCTGGAGAAGGTTTCGGCGGGCGGGGTGACGCTGGTGACTTGCAGGTTGGGGAACGGCGAGAGCTCGACGACCATCGGGGCCTCGTCGACGAGCGTGTTGTTCCCCTCGCTGAGGTGTTCGTAGAGGGCATTGCCGACGTCCGTCTGGACGATGAACCAGCGGCTCCCTTCCAGCGCGATCGGCAGCGTGTACGACTGCGTGCGCGTGATCGACTGGCCCGCCGCGATCGTGCCGCTGAAGCTGAAGTCGCCCAGGTGCAGGTCGCTGCCGACAGCCGCGTCCGCGGAGAGCAGCACGCGGTCGTTCCAGGTTCCCGTAGCCGGCCCCGTGCCCTGATTGGTGATCGTCCACGAGTACTGGATCGTCTGGCCCGAAAAGCCCTCGATCGGCGCGGCGATCTGGCTCACCACCAGGTCGGGCAGGGGCGGCAGGGCGATGGAGAGCGCCTCGGCGCCGAAGTTGTTGTTCTCGTTGTTTTCCGGCTGCTGACCTTGGGAGTCGGTCTCGACCACGAGGTAGTACACGCCGCCGCTGAGCGATGCGCTTAGGGGCAGGTTGACCGTAACCTCCCGGGTATACTCCGCGCCCGTGCCCAGCGGCACGCTGCCCGTCGGCGGCGAGACCGGTGTGGTCAGCAGGGCGATGTCGCCGGTGCCGTACGTGGCATCCGTGGAGAGCCAGACCTGGTCCTTCCAGCCCTCGACGGCCGGATCGGTGCCCTGGTTGCGCACGGTCCACCGCAGCGTGATCGGGGCGCCGAACACGGCGCTGGCCGGCAGGTCGACGTCGGCTACGATCAGGTCGGCCGACTGGAGATCGACCGTGGCCAGATAGTAGTCGCCGGCTTCGCCCTTGGTGCCGTTGCCGTTCTGGTCCATCTTGTTGCCGACCAGGTCCTCGATGTTCGGCCCGATCTGCATGATATACGTGCCCTGGGCCGCCTGGGCATTGAAGCTCACCGTGGCCTGGTTGCCGGAGACATTGACGCCGGTCAACTGCGTGCGCAGGTCCACGCTGCCCGGGCCGGTGACCTGCGTGATGTCGGACGTGGTGAAGCTGAGCGGGCTGAGCGCTTCGTCGAACACGAACGTCAGTTGCGTGAAGGGCGCCGAGGTCTGCTGCGCCGGAAGCTGCGCTACCACGCGCGGGCCGGTCTGGTCGATCAGGAACGTCCCCTGGTACTGCGGATTGGCGTCGCCCTGCAAGTCGAGCACGGTCTCCGCGGCCAGCGTGTAGGTGTACGTGCTCTCGACATTGGGTACGCTCAGCAGGTAGCGGACCGTGCGCCCGTCGATGACCTGCATGCCGGTGACCGACGCTCCGCCATCGAGCGTCAGGTCGGTCGCGTCGAGCGTGTCCACGCGCAACCATTCGGAGAAGGTCAGGTCGAGCGACGCCGGCGGTGCAGCGAACCGCTGGCCCTCGGTGGGCGTCGTGGCTACCACTTGCGGCAGCGTGCTGACCGCGTCCGTGGCGCCGGCCACGTGCAGCGTGTACGCTCCGCTGCCGGAGCCCTGCACGCGCAGCGTGTACGTACCGCCGCCTCCGGCGGGCACCGTGTAGGCGATGCCCGCGTTGCGCCCGTCGTCCTGAGGGCCGCCGTCGTCGTCGACGGCCACCAGCAAGCCCGCCGGCCCGTACAGTTGGAGGTACGGATCGAAGGTGTTGACGGGCTCGCCGGACCCGTCGCCGGGGGTGGTGGTGAAGATGTCCAGCACATTGCCGGCCTCGGCGGTGAAATGGTATTGGTCCGTACCCCCGTCGTAGTACCCCAGCACGCGGTCGGTCATCCCGATGTCCTGCTGGCGGAGGCGGACGTTGTCCAGGCCCCACGATTCGTCGCTGAGTCCTTGCAGCCCGCCGTCATAGAAGCGGATGATCGTGCTCGTGGAGGCGGCCACGAAGGGCACGCTGATGCTGCGGTAGATCGCGTCGTTCCAGCTAGACCAACCATAGTTTTGACCGCTCACAGCGGGCGAGCCGGGATACGACTGGCTTGTACCCGAACCGGTGAACGTGTGGTGGAACACCTGCGTGCCGGCGACGTCGACATTGAAGTAGTCGGGACCTGGCGAGGAGTTGCCGTCCCAACTGTCGATGAGCATCAGGTCGAATTCCAGCACGTAGCCCTGGCCGGGCACGGTGGGCAGCGTGAGCGTCGTCGAACCGTTGCTGAAGCGCCGCAGGAAGCGGGTGAACGCGGCCACCGAGTTGTCGGTGGTGGTGGTCGACCATTCCGCGCCGGCGCCGCTCTGGAAGTCGGTGAAGTAGGAGTAGGAATAGTCGGCCAGCTCGAAGCCCGTGTTCCGCGCGACCAGCAGCGAGTATTCGCCGCTGCCCTGGACCCGCGCGTAGTACCTGCCGTCGGCCGGGACTACCAGCTCGGTCACACTCTGGCCAACGCTTGCCGCGCCGCCCGCGCCCAGGGCCAGCACGGTGCCGGCCGAGTTCAGGACCTCCAAGGTGGGCTGGTCGCCAGCCAGGCCGGTCAGCGTCCACGTCACGACATCGTCTGCCGTCAGGTCGACGCAGTAGAGATCCGGCGTGCTCCCCGCGCCGTCGGCTGTGCCCAGCACTGCGGCGCGCTGGCTGCCGCCTCCCAGGTCGATCCAGGCAATGGCCAGATCTTGCGCACCGGGCAGATCGTGGTTCGTGGCGCTGCCCCAAGCTTCGTCCTCGAGGGCCGCGTTGAGCTTCAGCCGCAGGTCGAACGCGCCCGCGCCGGCCAGGCTCGTGACCTCGATCCGGTACGTTCCGGCCTCCGCGACCGGCAGCGATTGCAGGGAGATCGTTTGCCCGCCCGCCGCGGCGGCGACCGCGCCGAGCGAGGTGCCGTCGGGGGCGAAGAGTTCCAGC
>DYLT01000271.1 GCA_020721945.1 Blastopirellula marina | reverse complement strand
CGCTGGTGCTCGTGGCGGCCATGCTGATCCTCTGGACACGGCTGGTGGCTGGCGCTACCGGGGCCGCGGTCGCGCCGGGCCGAGGCAATCTCCTCCGTCTGGCCGCGCGCAATGCCGCCCGCCACCCAGGACGCAGCACGCTAACCATCGGCCTGGTCGCCGCGGCCTCGTTTCTGATCGTGGCCGTCAGCGCGTTCCGCGCCGACGTGTCGCGGCGTACGCCGGATCGGTCCCGCGGCGACGGCGGCTTCTCGCTGGTCGCCGAGAGTGATCAGCCCCTCCATGCCGATCTGAACAGCGAGACTGGCCGCGCCGCGCTGGGGCTATCGGCCGAAGACTCTCGCCTCTTGGCCGGCGCCACGGTGTACGCCCTGCGCCTCCACCCCGGCGACGATGCCAGTTGCCTGAACCTGTACCGGCCGCAGCGCCCGCGCGTGCTGGGCGTGCCGCCCTCGCTGGTCGAGCGTGGCGGTTTCGCCTGGTCGGCCTTCGCGGCTGCGGGCCCAGCGGAACGCGACAACCCTTGGCGCGCGCTCGATCGCCAGCTCGACCGCGACCCGGACGGCACGCCACGCGTGCCGGTCGTGCTCGACGCGGCCACGGCGACGTACTCGCTGCACCTGGGCCGCGGCGTCGGCGCCACGTTCGACATCGCCGACGGCCGGGGACAACCTCTGCGCCTGGAGGTCGTGGGCCTGTTGCGGGAGAGCATCTTCCAGGGCGACGTGCTTCTCGGCGAACGCGCCTTCCGCGAGCACTTCCCCCAGCATAGCGGCTGCCGCGTGTTTCTTGTCGAGACGCCCCAGGCCGAGGCGCTGGCGGTGCGTCAGGTTCTGGAGCGCGATCTGGGCGATTACGGCCTGGCCGTGGAAACCTCGGGCCAGCGCCTGGCGCGGTTCCTCGCGGTGCAGAACACCTATCTGGCGACGTTCCAGAGCCTCGGCGGCCTGGGGCTCTTGTTGGGAACCCTCGGCCTGGCCGCGGTGCAACTGCGCAGCGTGCTCGAGCGCCGGGGCGAGTTGGCCCTGCTTCGGGCGACCGGGTTCCGCCGCGCCACCCTCGCATGGCTGGTGACCCTCGAGAACGCGCTGTTGCTGGCCACGGGATTGGCTGCCGGAGTGCTTGCGGCGGCGGTGGCCGTGGTGCCGCACTGGCTTGCCGGGCAGGCCGTGGTGCCCGTGCTGTGGCTGGCGAGCACGCTGGGACTGGTGTTCGCGACCGGCCTGTTGGCCGGCGTGGTCGCGGTGCGCGCCGCAGTGGCCGTTCCGCTGATGGCGGCATTGCGCGGCGAATGAGGGAACCGTTCGCACGCCGTTCCGAGCGGCCTCGGGGGGCTTCACTTGAGGAAGAGGTCTCCGACCGGCACGATCGTCACGTGCTCGGGCGAGATCGCCAGGGGAAACGTCGCGATTTCCCGGTCTTCTTCCAGAATTGCCGCAGACTTGGGCGTGGGATACGTGTACGGGCTGGGCGTGTTATGGACCAGGCGCTCCTGGAGCGTCTTGGCATCGTGGGTCACGAAGACGATCTGGAGGTTCTGGTACTGAAGGTGCTTGCGCACCGCGTCGTTCACTTCCTTCGGCGTCACCTCGTGCATTCGCCGGCGGAAGATCTCCAAATGGCTCCCCGCGATGCCGTAAAACCGGTCGTCCAAGGCGTAACCCAGCCGGTCCATCGTGGTGGGCGCGAAGTGGAGGACATACTTGCCGAGGAACTTCCTCGTCTGCTCCACGTCGTCGGGCCGCATCCCGTTGTCGACCAGGCGCTGTAGCTCGCGCAGGGCGGCGCGCAGGGCGAAGTGCCGGGCGTCGTTCGGCACGGGGCGGATCCAGATCTCGAAGATCTGGCGCCTGCGGGCCACGTTTTGGGGAGGCATCTGTCGGCGCCCGCCCTCGGGAAAGTGCTCGATGTACGAGTAATCGCCGTAGTTCAGCCCCCGCGCCTCGCGGATCACCTGAAACAGATGGCTGCTCGAATTGCGGTGCTCGCCAAGCCACGAGTTCGCCAGGGCCAGCGCGTACCAGTCGGGCTGTCCACGGACCACGTCGATCGGAAAGCCAAGGCTGATGGCCGTGGCCGGGGCGTCTTTCTCGATGATCGTCACGTGAATGCCTCGAAGCGGCTTGGGCGCTGGCGGTGGGACGGGCTCGGGCTTGCCCGCCGGCAGCCGACCCAGGTCGTCGCGCAGCCGCGTGACGAGCGCTTCGTCAAAGCCACCGCCCAGGCCGATCACCACGTTCTCGCGCGTGTAGTGCTTCTGGTAGAAGGCCCGAAGGTCGTCGAGGGTGATGCCCCGCACGGCCTCGATGGTTCCCTCGGGGAGGTGGCCATAGGGTGTGCCGGCGAAGATCGTGTTGTACAGCACCGCCTTGCCCAACTCCTCGTCGCTGGCGTAGCGCAGGGTGTTTTCGAGGTAGTTGAGGGTCTGGCTCTTGAGGCGATCGAGGTCGTCTTGCTCGAAGGCCGGCAGAAGAATCGCCTCGGTCAGCAGGCGGTAGTATGCGTCGAGGTTGTCTCGGTGGATCCGGCCGGAGATGACGGTCATTTCGGCATGGACCGACGCGGAATACTGCCCGGCCAGCGGGAAAAGGCGGTCGAGGATCTGCTCGTACCGGTTGGCCTTGGTCGAGGCGTCGGCGAGCATCGCGGCCGTCAACGCCGCGAGCCCCTCCTTGCCCGGCGGGTCGTTCTGCGACCCCACGCGGAACCAGATGCGGAAGCTCACCGTGGGGTCGTTCGCCCCGGGCAGGCGCACGACCGCCGACTCGGGCACGCCGTGGGCCCATGCCGCCGACCCGATCGCCATCGCTGCGAGCATCACCACGAGGATCCTCCGCATCAGAAGGGTTCGGGCCGGTTTCACGGCTGGGCTCCTTTCAGCACGACCACGGTTCGCCGCTCGGGAGTGAAGTACTTGCGGGTCGCCCGGAGGATGTCGTCGGCCGTCACCCGATCGAATTCGGCGAAGAACCGGTCGACCACCTCGATGCCGCCCGAAAGGGCGACGAACCGGGCCAGGGCCCCGGCGACCGCCTCCGGCGAATCCAGCGCCATGAGAAAGGCATATTGGTGACGCCGCTTGAGTTGGTCGAGCCGCTTGGCGTCGACCGGCTCGGTCTTGTACCGCTGGAGCGTCCGGTCGATCTCGCCGCGCACGGCGGGCAGGTCGGCCTCGTTTTTGACCATCGCGCAGATCTCGAAAAGCGGTGGATCGCGGTTCAGGGGAAAGTCGGCCGCGATGAACTCGACCTTCTGCTCGGCGAGGACTAGTTTCTTGTAGATCTCGCTCGTCGGGCCGAAGGCCAATTCCTCGAGCAATTGGGCCGCGACCAAGTCGCGGTTGGCCGGATCGAAGGCATCGCCCTTGTACGCGATGTCGAGAATCGGCAGCGTGCGACCGGGGTACTTCACCTCGCCGGCCCGCTCCCCCTTCTGGGGCGGCTCGGGCTGGATCTTGGGGGCCTGATCGCCACGCCTCCAGGGGCCGTAATACTTGCGGACCAACGCGAACACCGGGGGCGGTTCCACATCGCCGACGATCAAGAGCACCAGGTTGTCGGGCCGGTAGAAGCGGTCGAAGAACGCGACGCTGTATTCGTAGGCGCCGGGCATGGCCTTCACGTCGGCCTCGAAACCCATCGTCGTGTGCTTGTACGTGTGGACGTCGTAGGCGAGGTCCTTCAGCCGCTCCTCGAGCAAGAAAAACGGCTGGGTGACGCTCTTGCGGTACTCGCCATAGACGGCCCCGGCCTCGGTCTGAAAGGCCGGTCGCTCGTAGTGCAAGTTCTGGAAACGGTCGCTCTCGAGGTCGACCACCGTTTCGAGGTCCTCCTTGGCGAACGTCAGGTGGAAGGCGGTGTAGTCGTCGGTCGTGTAGGCGTTCGCGTCGGCGCCGAGGCCGGTGACAATGCGGTCATACACCGGGCCGGGAAACCGCTTCGTGCCGCGGAACATCATGTGTTCGAAGAAGTGGGCGAAGCCCGAGCGGCCCGGCTCGACCTCGTCGCGGCTGCCGGTGCGCACGATCGAGTAGTAGCTCACTAGGCCGGGGCTTTCCATGGGGATGACAATGGCAGTCAGCCCGTTGGGCAGCCGCTCGGTGAAGTGCCGGTAGGGAAACACGCCGTGCGCAGCCGGAGCCGCTGTGGCAGCGGCCGCGATCCATAGTGCCATCGCCGTGGATTTCATGCGAACTCCGCCAGGAGGCGCGGCGGCCCTCCACGCCAGAAGATGCGCGGTCGCGTCGCCTGCGCCAGACGCATTGCCAGAAGGGTACGTGATGCCAAGGAAGGCGTCAACCGGTCGGCGAGCCCGGCCGATCTCCCCACCGGGTGGCCCTTCCACCACACCGCACGCTCACCGGATCGGCCCATCGCGGTCCTCGGACGTTCCGGCGATCGTCGACCTAGCGTCCCAGCACCGGGCGCGGCGCGGCCGGGGTGCAGGGCGTGCACTGCACCGGGGCGGGCACGCACCCCGGCGGGCAGGGCTGGCAATAGTACGGGACCGAATACGGCGCCGCCGGATAGGTGACAACTTCGTCGCGGTCGAACAGCCGGCATCCCGGCGCCAAAAGGCCCACCCCCAAGACAAGTGCCACTTCCAGACGCTTCATGCGTCGCTCCTTCGATCACCGATCGGGCGCGCGGGATTTTCCCCCGAGACGAGCGGGCGGGATCGTAGCAGAACGGTGCGGGCAAGTCAAAGCCAATGCGTTCCTCCTCCAGAAATCCCGGCCGCGGTGCCGCACCTGCTTGACACCGCCTGGATACCGCCCCCAAGATGGATGTCGAAGTCCAGGCGAAAGGGGGCGGCGGTCGGTATCGCGCGTTCGAGAGACGTTTGCCTCAACCGAGGCAGGCATCGCGAGGAGGCCCCAATCATGCCGATTCCCGTCACATGCCGTTGCGGAACTACCTATAACCTACGGGACGAGTACGCCGGCCAGGTCGTCCAGTGTCCCAAGTGTGCTGCGCGCATCGAGTTGCCCGCACCACCGGTCTTGGCCCGCCAGCCTCAGGCCGACCCGGTGTTCGACCGCGATGTGTTTCTCTTGCGGCAGAAGCACCTGGCGATTTCCGAGAAGTACACGGTCGGCGACGAACAGAACCGGCCGATCCTGTTCGTCCAGCGCCCGGTCTACCTCGCGCGGGGGTGCCTGGCGGTGCTCGCGGCCGTTCTGGCATTCTTCGCGGTCGGAATCCTGGTCGTGGTCCTGGCGGACTTCATGCCGCACGAGGCGCTGCGCGTGGCGTTCATCGTGCTGGGGATTTTCGTCGCGATTGCCGCCGTCGTCGTGGTGTTGGTGGCGCTCCAGCCCAAGCGGCACGTCTACTTCTACCGCGACGCGTCGAAGCAAGAGCAATTGCTCGAAATCCGGCAGGACCGGAAGTTCATGCCGATCGTGCAGACGTTCACGATCCAGGATCCGGCCGGCAACGTGTTGGCTCGGCTGCGCAAGAACTCGCTGACCGATTTCTTTCGCAAGCGCTGGCAGTGTTTCAACCCGGACGGCTCGTTGCGCTGCATCATCAAGGAGGACTCGTTGATCCTTTCGCTCTTGCGGCGGTTCCTGGGGCCGCTGTTCGGCATCCTGCGGACCAATTTCATCATCTGCGAGGGCCAGACGGAGCGCGTCATCGGCGAGTTCAACCGCAAGTTCACGATCCTCGACCGCTACGTGCTCGATCTGAAGGCCGATCCGGCCCGCACGCTCGACCGCCGGATCGCCCTGGCCATCGGCGTCATGCTCGATACGGGCGAGCGGAGGTAATGCGTGCCATGACCGCCTGGCAGGAGCCGCCCCAGCCCGCGCCGGAACCCCGACCCATCCTGATCCGCGAGGACATGCTGGCCGGCAGCCAAGAGCCCCAGCGGGTCGACTTCGAACAAGGGATGCCGTACACGCCGTGGGCGTCCATTGCGCTGATCCTCGTGAACACGGCCATCTTCGGCCACCTGGTGGCCACCGGCGCGCTGGCCAATGCCGAGGCGATCGAGGCGGCCGGCGCCCTGGTGCGCCAGCGGGTCCTCCAGGGCGAGGCATGGCGCCTGTTCACCGCGATGTTTCTCCACGGCAGTGGCGACCACCTCGTCGGCAACTGCGTGATCCTCTACATCGTAGGCATGGCCTGCGAGCACGCCTACGGCCGGCTCCGCACCGCGCTGGTCTATCTAGCAAGCGGGCTGTGCGGTTCGGTGCTCAGCGCGGCGATGCACCCCGGACCCTCGCTCGGCGCCTCGGGCGCGATCTTCGGCGTGGCCGGCTGCGTGGTCGTATTCTTCTATCGCCACCACCAGGCCGTAATGCTCCGCGACAAGCGGATCGGCTTCGTGCTGTTGTTCTGGGCCGGATACCAGATCGTCACGGGGTTTTTGAATCCCTGGATCGACAACTTCGCCCACATCGGCGGGTTCGTCGGGGGGGCCATGGCGGCTTTGGTGCTCTGGCCGACGCTCGTGCCACGGCCCGAGGCTCCGACATCGTTCAAGGTGGAGTAAAGCGTTCCTGCGGACCGTCGGCCACACGGTCCGTGCGCCCTTCTATTGCGTCGCCCTCTTGAACCGAGGAGTAACACCGTGCCCCGCACCATTCTCTTCGCCATCGTGGTTGCAGCCGCCTTGGGCGGCGTGCGCGCGTCCGCCGTCGGGGCCGTCGAACTGGGCGTCGATGGCTCGCGGTTGACCCTCGACGGCCAGCCGACCTTCCTCTTGGGGATGAGCTACTACGGGGGCCTCGGCGCGTCGCAAGAGACGATCGACAAGGACCTCGACGAGCTGCGCCGCTTGGGCTTCCACTGGATCCGCGTCTGGGCCACCTGGGCCGCGTTCGGCAACGACGTGGCGGCCGTCGATGGCCAGGGCCGCCCCCGCCCGGCGCAACTCGATCGGCTCCGGCAACTCGTGGCCGCGTGCGACCGGCGGGGCATGGTCGTCGATGTGACCCTGTCGCGCGGCAACGGGGTGACCGGCCCGGCGCGATTGGCCACCCTCGATGACCATCGCCGCGCGGTCGAGACGATCGTCCAGGGTCTCAAACCGCTTCGCAACTGGTACCTCGATCTGGCCAACGAGCGCAACATCAAGGACCTGCGGTTTGCGAGCTTCGAGGACCTCAGGGCCCTGCGGGCGGCGGTTCGCACGCTCGACCCCAAGCGCCTGGTGACCGCCTCGCACGCCGGCGATATCGCCCGAGACGAGGTGGCGCGATACGTCCAGTTCGTGGGGGTCGACTTCCTCGCGCCGCACCGGCCGCGCCATGCGCGCTCCTCCCGACAAACCGCGGAGCGAACCCGGCAGTACTTGGCGTGGACGAAGGAGGCGGGTCGGCTGGTTCCGGTCCACTACCAGGAGCCGTTCCGCC
>DYLT01000270.1 GCA_020721945.1 Blastopirellula marina | reverse complement strand
CGTCGAGCCGATCGAGGCCCCGTCGCGCGCGAAGCCGGCCGAGCGCGCATCGCCCCTGGCCGCGTTCGTCGACCCGTCGGAAATGCCCAACCGGCTCGTGGCGCTGGAACTTGGCGACGGTCGGACCGCGTGGGCCGCCGGCGGCGAGCACGGAGGGGCCGAGCCGAAGCTGGCCGGGGCGTTCTTCCTCGGCGCGCCGTTGCCGGAGGCAGGACGATTGTATGCGATGGTCGAACGTCGCGGGGTAATCTGGCTGGCCGCGCTCGAGGCCGCGACTGGCCGGCTGCTGTGGCACATCCCCATCGCCCATCCCCGCGACGGCGTGCTTCAAGACCCGGTGCGGCGATTGTCCGGCGCATCCGCCTCGCTGGCCGACGGCGTGATCGTCTGCCCGACGTCGGCGGGCGTGGTCGTCGGGGTCGACGCGGCGACGCGGTCGATTCTCTGGGGATACGCCTACCGCCGCACCGATCCCTTGGCGCCCAAGCCGGCTGGTCCCCGCGACTCGCCTCGGCCGGAAAGTCTTTGGACCGATACGTCCGCGACGATCGCCCAAGGGCGCGTGCTCGTCACCCCGTTCGATTCCGACCAGTTGCACTGCCTCGACTTGTTCTCGGGCAAGCCGCTCTGGGCGACCCGCGCCGAGGCGATGCTCTACGTGGCCTGCGTCCACGAAGGCAAGGCGATTCTCGTCGGGTTGCGCGAGGTCGCGGCCCGGCGCATGGAGCATGGCGAACCCGCGTGGCAGGCGCGGGCGACGCCCCTTCCGGGGAAGGCGGTCCCAGCCGGGCGCGGCCTGTGGCGCGGCGACTCCTACGATCTGCCGATCGCCGGCGGTCGGATCGTCCGCATCGACCTGGCCACGGGCCGCATCGCGGCGACCGTGCCCGGCCTGGCAGAACTCGGCAATCTCACGGCGGCCGATCGCTGTCTGATTTCGCAGACGGCGGAAGCGACCACGGCGTTCGATCTCCGTGTTCCCCCAGGGGCCGAGTGAGCGGGCGTCGGCGGGGATGCCCTTGCACGCCCAAAGCGATCGGGTGGCACGCCCAAAGCGATTGGGTGGCACGCCCAAAGCGCCGCGATGGGCGTGACAGGCGTCGTGCGAGCCTGATGGCCCGATTTGTTGCTCAGGGCGGGCGAGCCGTCCGCAGCCGGATGCCCCTGGTTGACGACAACCAGCTCAGGTGGGTGTCCTCAGGATCTTGGCGATGCGACAAGACTCGGCCACCGATTGAACTGGCAGGCGTCGTCGAGGGCTTGCGCCAAGTCGACCAGGACGTCCACGCCTTGTTCGACGGCCCAGGGAATAACGGGGGGCGGGTCTTGCTGGTTCCAGCCCCAGCCGCGGAGCCGCCGTTGTCCGTCGTAATGAAACGCGGTCCAGGCGAGTCGTTCGTATTCGGCCAGGCTTTGCAGAGAAGCCGGCAGGACCCGCTCTCCCTCGCGCAAGGCGTCGATTTCCAGCAGGTTCACGCCCGACTCCAGAAACGTGGCCCGCTTGCGCAGGTACTTTTCCCGATCAAAGCGATTGCCGACCCCCTTGTTCGACGGAGACAGAAGTTCAAGCACAGCCACCACGCGGTTGTCGGGTGCCCGCCGGATCAGCAACGTATACTGGCTGAGCAATTCGCACGGCTCGTCGAGTTCAATCACCGCGGCCGTCCCGCGCCCCAACCAGGCCGACGGTTTCGTTGCTCCCTCGCGATCCGGCCGTGCGAGGGCGACATCGGGCAGGACGGGTTTCGAAACCTGTGCCGGATCCGGAGCGACCAGCACGGCTTCCGACTCCACAAACACAAAATACTCCGGCGGCAACTGCGGCCTGAGGAGAACGCGCATCTGAAGCAACCAGTCCTTGCAAAAAATAAGCCCACAAGCCGGTCGCTTCGATCTTGGACAAGAGGGTATTCGGACGATCCATGACGGGACCTTCGGGCATCGGGGTCCTGTTCTTAGTCTACGCATTCGCGGTGACGCGAGTCAACGCCGCGTTGCGCCGATGTCGCGCGCCCGGGCCTGGTGCGACGAAGCGACCCGTGTTACGCTCTTGGGAGCGGAACCGTTCACGCGGATCGACCCCTTCGGGCGTGAAGGAGACACGCACGTTGCTCGGTGCGCCGGTGGCCGAACAACGTGCCAGTCCGCGCGGGTGAGCGGTGACGGCCAAGGGGCATGGGTGCGGGCCGATGCCGTCGTCGGCGTTCCGGAGGGTTGCCATGAGGTCTCTTGCGAGTGGGCTCATTCTGGTCAGCGTGTTGGCGGCGCGATCGGCGGCGGGGGCGGAATGGGAAGTCCGTATCAATCCCGCCGCGGCCGTCGAGATCCAGTGCAAGAATGCCCCCGTGGTGCGGTCGCACTACGTGTTCTGGGGCGAGCACTGGAAGTGGGCCGGGGCCCATGTGCGCGTGGTCCAAGGCGCCGGTGCCACGAAGACCCTTGGCGGCGAGGTCCGCGCCTTGGGGCTGGCGATCTCCGGCACGGTCGACTCGCCCGCCGGCAACGTCCTGCGGTTCACCTGGGACCTCGATGCCCAGAAGGACCTCGACGGAGTCATTGGCGGTGGGCTGGAGTTCAATCTGGCGCTGGACAGCCGGGCCCTGGGACCCAAACGGGCCGAACCCGCGCTGTTGGAGGGCAATCGAGGATGGACATGGCCCGTGGGCACGTCCGGCGGCGTCACCGTACGGTTCGATCCGCCGCTGGCCGAGTTGTATTTTGAGCGGGGGCAGAAGCGGCAGATCCGGGCGATGCTCGTCGGCAAGCGTCTGGCCAAGGGCACGCACCGGGTGACGATGACCGTCACGCTTCCCCAAGGCGGCGTGGTGGGCAAGACCCTCGACGAGCGCTATGGCCCCGAAGCCACGGCCAAGTGGTTCTCGGGGGCTTTACGGCCCGACGCCAGCCCCGTGGACCTGAGCTTTCTGAACCACAAGCCGGCCGGCAAACTGGGCTTCGTTCGAGCCGAAGGCGATCGGCTGGTCTACGGCGACGGCTCCGAGGCCCGCTTTTGGGGCGGCAATCTCGCCGCGTACGCCCTGTTCGTCGACAAGGAGGCCATCCGCGCCCAGGCCAGCCGCATCGCCCGGCTCGGCCATAACCTGATGCGCATCCACCACCACGACTCGACGCGCTGGGTCGGCCGCACCGTGATCGACAAGAGCCGGCCCGACTCCCAAGGTCTCGACGCCGAGGTCATGGACCGGCTCGACTACTGGATCAAGTGCCTCAAGGACGAAGGCGTCTACGTGTGGCTCGACCTGCACGTGGGCCGGGTGTTCAAGGAGGCCGACGGCATCGGCGAGGGCTTCGCCGAGATCGACAAGCACGGCGGCGAAGGCAAGGGCTACTGCTACTTCAACGACCGCGTCGAGCGGCTCATGCAGGACTTCAACGAGAAGTACCTGACGCACGTCAACCGCTACACCGGGCTGGCCTACAAGGACGATCCGGCCATCATGGGCCTCTTGATCACCAACGAGAACGACCTGACCTGCCATTTCGGCAACCTGATGCTCGGCGACAAGGGCAATCCGTACCACCACAAGCTCTTTCTCGAGGCGGTGGCCGCGTTCGCCAACGCCAAGGGACTTCCCCCGGCCGAGACGGGGCGAACTTGGGAGCCCGGGCCGGCCAAGCTCTTCTTGGCCGATCGCGAGCACCAGTGGAACCGGCGCATGCTGGGGCACCTGGAGAAACTCGGCGTGAAGGTTCCCGTCTCGACGACGCCGATGTGGGGCGACATGGCGATGTGCGGCTTGCCTCCCCTGACGGCGGGCGGCATCATCGACGTCCACTCCTACGGCGAGCCCGAGGCCCTTAGCGCCAACCCGCGGTACGAAGACAACTATGTCGCCTATTTCGCCACGGGCCAGGCCGATGGCAAGCCGGTGTCGATCACCGAGTGGAACGTGCCGTACCCGGCGCGCGATCGCTTTACCGCGCCGCTTTATGTGGCGTCGCTTTCGGCCCTCCAGGGCTGGGACGCCCCGATGATCTACAACTACTCGCAAGAGCATTTCGAGCCGTCGCGGCCCAGCACGTGGTCGACGTATTCCGATCTTGCCCTGACCGGCGTCATGCCCGCCGCGGCCATCCTGTACCGTCAAGGGCACGTGGCCCCAGCCCGAAACACCTACTGCCTGTTGTTCGATCGGCGGAAGCTCTATGACGAGGCCAGCCACCCGCGGAACCTCACGGCGCTACGCACCCTGGTCGAGCAGAGCCGGGTGACGATCGGGTTGCCCGACGTGAAGGAACTCGATTGGGACGAGGCCACCCGGCCCGCCGCCGACGTGAAGCAGGTCGCCGCGCTGGACCGCGACTACATCCCGGTGGGCCAGGACTTCGTCCGCTCCGACACGAATGAACTGACGCGCAACTGGGTTCGCGGGGCCCAGGCCATCAACACCGAACGCACGCAGGCCGCCCACGGATGGATCGGCGGCGAGACCATCCGCCTTCGCCACGTGACGTTCCGCATCGTCACGCCCAAGGCGGCCGTGGCCGTCTCGAGTCTCGACGGGCAGCCGATCGGCACGTCGCGCCGGGTGCTGCTGACTGCGGTGGCCCGGGTGGTGGCATCGCCGGGCGGCAAGATGCCGATGCTCTCCGAGCCGGTCGAGGGCGAGATCGCCATCCAGGCGCCCAAGGGCCTCGCGCTGGTTCCCCTGGCCGGCGACGGAAAGCCGCTGGGCGCGGTCCCGGTGCCGTACGCACGCGGCACGTACACGATCGCCCTGCCCGCCCCGCGAGGAACCCACTGGTTCGTCTTGACGGACTAGATCGCGTTGCGCGATCCTGAGAACGTTTGGAGGGTTCGTTTTGGCCATTCCCCCTGACCTGTTGGTTCATCATCCCATGCGCCATCGCCTCCCCATCCTTGGGTCCGTTCTTGCCGCGCTGCTTGCGCCCGCGCTTTACGCCGGCGACTTGGTTTTTCGGGCCGATTTCAATAGCCAGGGCGGTCGGAAGCCCTGGGCGCCCGCCAGCGCAGCCCGCCTGGCAACCGGCTGGAGAGACTCGCCGTCGCTGGTGGTCGAGCGTGCGCCTGCCGAAGGCCCCGGTGCCCGCTTGGTGCGCGTGGCCTTGCCCCTGGAGAAACTCCGTGGCACGCGTGTGCGGGTCGAAGCGATGGCCAAGGCCGACGAGGTGGCCAAACCGCCCAAGCCGTACAACGGGGTGAAGTGCATGTTGCACACGGTGTCGCCGGGCGGGCCGCGATGGACGCAGCAGAACGACGTGGACGGCACGTTCGACTGGAAGGCGCTGCGGTTTGCGGCCGAAATTCCCCGCGATGTCACCGAGGCCTGGCTGATGCTCGGCCTGGAGCAGACCACGGGCCGGGCCTGGTTCGACGACCTGCGGATTACCGTCGTGGGCCGACAACGGAGCGTGCCCAAGCAGGCGCCGTCGGGCCCGGTCGCCAAGGGGCACGACTTGCCGCGGCTCCGCGGGGCGATGATCAGCCCCCGCGCGACCGAGGCCGATCTCCGCGTGCTGGGCGGCCAATGGAAGGCCAACCACGTGCGCTGGCAGTTGACCTGGGGCGGGTTTCCCCGCAGTCCCGCCGACAAGGGCGATCTGGCGGCGTACGACGCATGGCTCGAAGCCTCCCTGGCGCACATCGACCGGCTCTTGCCCGTGTGCAAAGCGATGGGCATCCTGGTGCTGATCGACTTGCACACGCCCCCGGGCGGACGCGACGATGCCAACGAGTGCCGCATGTTCAAGGAAGCCCGGTTCCAGCAGGCGTTCGTCGAGGTGTGGGAGAAGATCCCCCGCCGCTATCGCGGCAAGAAGACGGTCTGGGGTTACGACCTCGTCAACGAGCCGGTCGAAGGCGTGGTGGCCGACGGCCTCTTGGGCTGGCGGGCTTTGGCCGAGAAGGTGGCTCGGCGGGTGCGAGCACTCGACCCCGAGCACGCGATCATCGTCGAGCCGGCCCCCTGGGGTGGCCCCGAGGCCCTCGATTGGTTCGAGCCGCTCGACGTGCCGGGCGTGGTTTACAGCGTTCACATGTATCAGCCGCACCAGTTCACGCACCAGGGCATTTACGGCAACCCGACGGGCGTGCGCTATCCCGGCTTGGTCGAAGGCAGCATGTGGGACAAGGCCGAGCTGCGCCGCCGGCTCCAGCCCGTGGCAAGCTACCAGCGCGACTACCACGTGCCGATCTACATCGGCGAGTTCAGCGCGATCCGCTGGGCCCCGGGCGATAGCGCCCACCAGTACCTCCGCGACCTCATCGAGATCTTCGAGGAACACGGCTGGGACTGGGCCTACCACGCGTTCCGCGAGTGGGACGGCTGGAGCGTCGAGCACGGCCCCGACCGCGACGACCGCGCCCCGGCGAAAATCCCGACCGACCGCGAAAAGCTGCTCCGGGAGTGGTTCGAGAAAAACCAAAGACGTTCGCTCGGGACCGCGTGCCCTCGCTCCCCCGGCGACCTGAGGAACGATCCCCACGCGCGGTCGCCCCACCACGGGTAGTCGGGGCGCGGCGCGCTGGTTGCGGTCTGGGGGGCCTGCGGTCTACACTGAGAAGCGGTGCGGCTGTGGGGACGGGCGCGACACGTTCGGCGGTACCCTGGAGGACATTCCGATGAGCGAACACTATTCCATATCGCGACGGCAGTTCGTCGCCGGCGCGTCCAGCGCGCTGGTGGCTGGGGCGGGGGCCGCGGCGGCCGAGAAGAAAGCCGGTGGCCGGACGTCCGGGTTGGCCATTGAGGGGGGGCCCAAGGCGGTCACGAAAACGCCCAGCGGCGGGCCCCGTTGGGGCGAACCCGAACTCAAACAGCTCGAAGCGATGCTCCGCCAGGGCTCGCTCTTCTACTGGGAGGGCCCCCAAACCAAGCTGCTCATCGAGCGATTCCAGCAGATCTGTCCGCGCAAGTACGTCCAGACCTGTTCGTCCGGTACGGCGGCGTTGCACATCGCCGTGGCCGCTGCCGGGATCGGTCCTGGGGACGAGGTGATCACCTCGCCGGTCACCGATATCGGCACCGTGATCGGCGTGCTCTACCAGCAGGCGGTGCCGGTGTTTGCCGATCTGGGCGCGGGCACGTACAACCTCGATGTGGCGGATGTCGAGCGGCGCATCACGCCCAAGACCAAGGCGATCATCGCGGTCCACCTGACGGGGAACCCCTGCGATCTCGACGCGCTGAAGGCCCTGGCCGACCGCCACAAGCTGATTTTGATCGAAGACTGCGCTCAGGCTTGGGGAGCGAAGTACCGTGGTCGACCGATCGGCACGGTGGGCCACTTCGCGTGTTTCTCGCTTCAGAACTCGTAACCGTTCACACCCCGGGGAGCAATGAAGGGGCGGGTTGGTGGGCGAGATGCGCTTCGACAGCAGTGGTCAGGAAGGCGAAGACATTACGGCGCTGCGGACGGCAAGTCTCGATCACCGTGAGCATCGGCTCGACGAAGCGGTTGCCGTTGGCGCTCTGCGTCCCAAACGACCGCTTCCGCCAGATCACCGCATGACGCA
>DYLT01000008.1:7252-39226 GCA_020721945.1 Blastopirellula marina | reverse complement strand
CGACGGCACGAACTCGAGCCGCCCGTCCCCTTGGGCCCCACCGCCGCCGAAGAGCCGCCATCGCGTCCGGTGCCAAACGCCGTGGCGCCGGCCGGTCGTCGGTCGGGCGGCGATCTCGCGGAGACGCGCGAGGATTCGGCGATCCGCGCCGTGGCGGAACCCGCGGGTCGCGCGGCTGCCGGCCCGCGGACGGTTCCCGGCAGGCCGACCGTCGCCGGCACGTTCGTCGCCTTGGACGAGGAAGACCTCGACCGGTACGAGCCTGAACGACCGCCTTCGGCCATTATCTCGCTGCAAACGTGGATCCTAGCGGCCGCCCTGATGGCCATCGGGGTGGGGACGTGGTACTTCCTCCGGCCGCTGTCGGCCGACGACCTCTACGAACGAATCGTGCGGCGAACCGAGGACAAGACCATCGAATCGTTCCTGTTCGAACAGCACGACATCGACGAGTTCCTGAGCCGGTTTCCCGCAGACCCCCGGGCGGAGCACCTGCGGCGGTTCCGACGCGAGATCGAACTGTATACGCGCGAACGCCGGTTGATGTCGCCCGCCAAAGGCCGCCTCGGCGGCGAGGGCCTCCTGCCGATCGAGCGGGCGTACATGCGCGCGGTCCACGCGGCCCAGGCCGATCCCGAGGAAGGCATGGCCCGGCTCCAAGCGCTGATCGACCTGTACAGCGACCGGGACAACCAGTCGGGCCCCACCGGCGAATGCCTCGAGCTGGCCCGGCGCCAGATCGAACGCCTGCGCCGCCAGCTCGAGGGGGTGGCGGCCGACACTCTCAGCGAGTTGGAAGTGCGGCTCCAGCGGGCCGAGGAACGGCGCGCCACCGAGCCGGCCAAGGCCCGCGCCATTTGGAATGCCGTGATCCAGTTGTATCAGGACAAGAGTTGGGCCGCCGACATGGTGCGCCGAGCCCGCGACGGACTCGCCTCCACGCCGGCACCCGACGCAGACCCGAAACCAAAGCCCTAGCCACCACGGAGAACCACCCGCGATGCCCCTTGCGGACGATCCCTCGGTCCCCGGCTTCCCCACCACGCGGCTGCGCCGGCTGCGCTATCACCCGGGCGTTCGGCGCCTCGTGCGAGAAACGACCTTGTCGACGGCCAACCTGATCCTCCCGCTGTTTGTGCGTCCTGGGCAGGGCGTCCGGCAGGAGATCGCCTCGATGCCAGGCCATTTCCAACTCTCCCCCGATCAACTGGCCGAAGAGATCGCGCAGATCGCCGGCCTGGGGCTGGGCGGCGTGCTTTTGTTCGGCATTCCCGCTGCCAAGGACCCGTTCGGCAGCGATGCGATGAGCAACCTGGGCATCATTCCCGAAGCCGTTCGCGTCGCCAAGACCACGGCCCCGGATCTGCTGGTGATCACCGACGTCTGCTTTTGCGAATACACCGACCACGGGCATTGCGGCGCGCTGGGTTCGACCGGCGGGCGCGTCGATGTCGACAACGACCGGACCCTCGAGATGCTCGGCTACCAGGCCCTCGCGCACGCCCAGGCCGGCGCCGACGTGGTCGCCCCCAGCGGCATGATGGACGGGATGGTCCGCGCCATCCGTCGGCGTCTCGACACGGCGGGCTTCTTCCACGTGCCGATCCTCAGCTACGCGGCCAAATACGCCAGTTCGTTTTATGGCCCGTTCCGCGAGGCCGCCGAAAGCGCCCCGCGGTTCGGCGACCGGCGGAGCTACCAGATGGACCCCGCGGCGCCCCCAGGCCAGGCGCTCCGCGAAGTCGAACTCGATCTGGCCGAGGGCGCCGACCTGGTCATGGTCAAGCCGGCGCTGGCCTACCTCGACATCATTCGCCAGGTCCGCGACCGCTTCCCTGGGGTGCCGTTGGCCGCATACAACGTCTCGGGCGAGTTCAGCATGGTCAAGGCCGCGGCCCAACGCGGCTGGCTCGACGAGAGATCCGCCGCCATGGAGAGCCTCATGGCCATTCGCCGTGCCGGGGCGTCCATCATCCTCACGTACTGGGCCAAGGACGCGGCACGGTGGCTGAACGATGCCTGATTCCCTCGCCGCTTCGGCCCCGGGGTGATCGTTCGACACGAACGTGGGCTCCGACTGCGGCGATGCCGGGGCCTTGGCCGCGTTCGACGCCCTTGCCGACGCGGGCGAGCGGAAAATCCTGGGCGTCCTCTATAGCCGCGGCAGAGACCGGCGCGGCGTGGGCACGTGCGACGCGATCACTTCCTCGTCATGCCCAAGCCCCCGGCCCAGGAAATGGCCGACGTGATCGAGGAGCTTTTGGCCCGGCCGCCGAGGCCCTCTTGCCAGCCTGGCGAGGGGAACCCCGGCGCATACCCTACCGTCGGCGGCCCGCGGTGGGTATTCTTGGGGAATCGGCCCAGCACCGCCTGCAATCCTCGTTGGGAGGGCATCGCGTGAAACTGGTCATCGCCATTATCCAGCCGACCAAGCTCAAGGCGGTCCGCGAGGCCCTGGAAAAAATCGAGGTCACCCGCATGACCGTGTGCGATGCCCAGGGGTTTGGACGCCAGCGCGGGCGCACGGAAATGTACCGTGGCCACGAGTACACGGCCCGGTTGCTTCGCAAGGTCTGCTTGGAAATCATCGTCAACGACGACTTCCTGGAACGCACCGTGGATTGCATCGCCCAGGTGGCGCGCACAGGACGCGAGGGCACGATCGGCGACGGCAAGATCTTCGTCGTGCCCGCGTCCGAGGCCATCCAGATCGACGATGGCTTCCGTGGTCCGGGGGCCGTATGATTCGGCTGGCCGTCCGGCGGCACGTCCACTAAAATCGATCGTTTCGACGCGCCCCGAACCAACAGAATCTCCATGCCCGACCTGCGCAAAGACCCGATCGTGGGCCGTTGGGTGATCATTGCCGAGAACCGCGCGAAACGGCCACAAGACTATACTGCCGCGTTCCAATCACGCAGGAAACGTCCTTGTCCCTTCTGCGAGGGGAACGAGCACCTGACGCCCGAGGAGATCGTGGCGTGCCGGGCCTCGGGAACCGAGAGGAACCGAGAAGGCTGGCGGATTCGCGTGGTCGCCAACAAATACCCCGCGTTGGTGTTGGAGGGTGACATCCACCAACACCAAGATGGCATGTACCAGGCGATGCATGGCGTGGGTGCCCATGAGGTGATTATCGAGAGCCCCCGACACCTTGTCACGACATCAGAACTTGCCGAAACGGAGTTGTGCGAGGTGCTGGCCGTGTACCGCGATCGGCTGGCCGCCTTGCGGCGTGATGGCCGTTTGGCTTACGGGCTGGTCTTCAAGAACGTAGGGGCGGCGGCCGGGGCCTCGCTCGAACACCTCCATAGCCAACTCATCGCGACGCCCGTCGTGCCCGTGTCGGTGCAGGAGGAGATCGCCGGGTCCCTGGCGTTCTATCGCGATCGGGGGAAGTGCGTCTACTGCGCAATGATCGGGCAGGAGCTGGCAGCGCCATCTCGGGTGGTCCTCACGACGCCGGGGTTCATTGCCTTCGAGCCGTTTGCAAGTCGTTTTCCATTCGAAACTTGGGTCGTACCCTCCCGGCACGCCAGCCACTACGAGGATGCCGGAAACGCCGAGATCGAGGAGCTTGCCGGTGTCATGAAACAAGTCGTGGGTAGAATCGAGACCGTGCTGGAACAACCGGCCTACAATTACGTGGTTCACACCGCACCGTTTGACGCCGACGACCTCGCACATTACCACTGGCACATCGAGATCATGCCTCGCGTCACCGGGGTGGCGGGATTCGAATGGGGTGCCGGGTTTCATATCAATCCGGTGTCACCAGAACAGGCCGCTGCCTTGCTTCGTGAGGAGGCACCTGGTCACCATGAATCAGAGACTTTTCTAACCAGGGAGATTGGATAATCTAGGTCGTATCTGCCGATGTAGAAAGCTAGTTGTATGGGGCAAAACGAGACTATTACAAAGAGCAGATCGACCGCCAACAGACCATCGCGTACCGCCGAAACAACGCCACAATGACCTCGAAACACATCCGTCTTGTCCTGGTTCTCCACAACCACCAGCCTGTCGGCAATTTTGAGCACGTTTTCGAGAACGCCTTCCAAGATAGCTACCATCCGTTTCTCGATGTTCTCTGCCGATATCCCGGCCTGAAGGCCTCGATGCACGTCAGCGGCAGCCTCATGGAGTGGCTGAATGCAAACCACCCGGATTACGTAGAACGGCTGGGCGAGATGGCCTCGCATGGTCAGGTCGAAATTCTGGGCGGGGCCTTCTACGAGCCGATCTTGGCAATGCTCCCCTCGCGCGACCGAATCGGCCAGATCCGGACCTACTCCCGCTGGCTGGAGGACCGCCTTCCGACCCGGGTGCGCGGCATGTGGGTGCCCGAACGGGTCTGGGAGCAGACCTACGTGCGGGACCTCGTGGAGGCGGGCATCGAGTACACCGTGCTGGACGACTTTCACTTCAAGAACGCCGGGTTGGCCGAGGAACAACTGCACGGCTACTACTTGACCGAGGACGATGGCCGCGTGATGGCCGTGTTTCCGGGCAGTGAGCCGTTGCGCTACTGGATTCCCTTCGCCGACCCGCAGCAAACCATCGACTACCTCAGCCGCATTGCCGATCAGCAATCCGATGCCGTGGTCGTCTTCGGCGACGATGGCGAAAAGTTCGGCACCTGGCCGCAGACCAAGAAGCACGTGTACACCGACGGGTGGCTCGAGCGGTTTTTCGGCGCATTGGCGGCCAACGCGAGCTGGCTCCAGGTGACCACGCTGGCCGAGGCCGTCGACAACGTCCGGCCGCTCGGCAAGATCTACTTGCCCGATAGCAGCTACCGGGAAATGACCGAGTGGGCGTTGCCGGCCGAGCAACAGATCGAGTACGAGCGGGTGGTGCGGACGATGGAGCACGACCCGCGCTGGCCCGCGGTCCGGCGGTTCTTCCGGGCCGGCTACTGGCGGAACTTCCGGGTCAAGTACCCCGAGGCCGACGAAATGTACTCGCGCATGATGGCCGTCAGCCGTCGCGTGGCCTTGGCCAGCGAGGAGGGCCATCGCGGCGAATTGATGGATCAGGCCCGCACCGAACTGTACCGGGCCCAGTGCAATTGCGGGTATTGGCACGGGGCGTTCGGGGGGATCTACCTGCCGCATCTGCGCAACGCGATCTACCATCACGTGATCGCCGCGGAGGAAGCGCTCGACCAGGAACTGGGGCGCCAAGCCCCGTGGGTCGAGGCCCGCGCCGAAGATTTCAACTTCGACGGCCGCCACGAGGTGCAACTGGCCAACGACAAGCTGCTGGCCCTCTTGGCGCCTGGCGTGGGCGGGCCGATGTACGAACTCGACGTGCGCGCCATTCGCCACAATCTGTTGGCCACGCTCGCCCGGCGACCCGAGGCCTATCACGCCAAGGTGCTTTCGGGCCGTTGCACGGGAAACGGCGAGGCCCGAAGCATCCACGACGTGGTCGTTTGCAAGCAAGAGGGACTCGACAAGCGGGTGCAATACGACCGGCATCCCCGCAAGTCGCTGGTGGACCACTTCTATAATCTCGACGCCACGCTCGACCAGGTGTGCAGCGGGCAGGCCGCCGAGCGTGGCGACTTCGTCCTGGGTGCGTACGAGGCCCGCGTGCGGCGCAACCCCGACCGCGTCCAGGTGCTCATGGTGCGCGAGGGCAACGCCCTGGGTGCGTCGATCCGGCTGACCAAGGGGGTGACGCTCAGCGCCGGTCGCTCGGTGCTCGAGATCGCCTACTTGCTCGAAGGATTGCCCAAGGGCTGGAAGCTGCACTTCGGCATCGAGTTCAACTTCGCCGGCCTGCCCGCCGGCGCCGACGACCGCTACTTCCACGACCTCGGCGAGAAGCGCCTCGGCCAGCTCGGCTCGCGTCTGGACTTAAGCGCCGTCGAGGGGCTGGGGCTGGTCGACGAGTGGTTGGGCATCGACGTCCGGCTGTCGATGTCGAAGCCGACCAGTTTCTGGACGTTCCCGATCGAAACCGTCAGCAACTCGGAAGGCGGGTTCGAGCTGGTCCACCAGTCGGTGGTGGTCCATCCGCACTGGATCGTCGAGCCCGACGCCGACGGCCGCTGGAGCATCGCGATGCAACTTACGCTGGATACCCAACGCGCCGAACGCCGCCTGGCGCCCGATGCCGTGGTGGCGGCCACGCTGTCGTAGGGCGGGTTGCGTCGCCTTGCCGATCCGCGGGCTGAGCCTCACCACTTGGTTCCCGGCCTCTGCTGCAAAGCGCTGCGGATGCTGATCAACTCGTCGGGGTGGCGCGCGATCTTGTCGGTGAACACCCGCACGTCCTCGACGATCGGGCGCAGCCGCAAGCTGATCTCCTGGATGTTCTCGGCCGCGCGGTTCAGATTGTTGTAAAGCGATGGATCGTGGATCAGCTTGCCCAGCGAGCCGTCCTGGTGGTTCAGCCGGGCGGTCAGTGTCCGAATCTCGCCGATCAGGGCGTCGAAGTTGCCCGTGACGCTCGAAAGCCCCTGGGCGATCTCGTGGCCGCGGTCGCCCAAGGGGCCCGTGAACCGCTGGAGGTTGTCGAGGTTCTTGCGTGCCGAGATCATGGTCTCGTCCATCGAGCGGACCGCTCCGTCGACCGAAGTCAGCGTGGTGTTGAGTTGGTCGACCAGCCGGGGAATCCGTCGGAGCGTGTCGCGGATCTGGGAGTCGCCGTCGGGCCCGCCGCCCAACAGGGCGTTGGCGCTCTCGGCGGCGGTGCGGATCGTCTTGAGCGTGTCGCGGGTTTCGCTGAGCAACTCGTTGAGCTGGACGCGGCGCTGGGGCAGGTCGCCTTCGGCACCGAACATGTCGTTGACGCTCTTGACGAATTTTCGCAACTCGTCGCTGGCATCACCCACCGATCGGATCGTCTCGCGCAGGTCTCCTTCGAGCTTTCCGACCACCTGCACGGGGTCCGAAATCACTGTGCCGGCAATCTCGCCGTTGGGTTGGACGGTTTCGGCGGGTGGTCCCCCGCGCCGCTTGGCCACGATTTCCAGCCGCGAATCACCCACCACGGTCCGCACCAACTGGCACTCTTCGTCGGTGAAGAGCTTGCGATCGCGGTCGATCGCCGCCTTGACCACCACCTCGCGCTGGTACTGGGGATCGGCAAAATCGACACTCACCACGCGCCCGATCACGATGCCGCTCTTGCGGATCGGCGTGTCGGTGTTGACCCCCGGGGCCTCGGGAAAACGGATGAGCACGGTATAGGGCCGCTTCCCCGGCAACAGGCCCCGCACCGCCCGCGACGACCCCTGGCCGAACATCCACACGAGGATCACGGTGATGATCAGCGTGGCCAGGACCATCACCCCCACGCGGAACTGGATCACCCGTTCGTCCATCGTCAACTCCCGTTGAGTTGCTGAAGCTCGATCAGCCGCTCTCCCGCCTCGCCCGCGACGAATTGGCGCACGCGGGGATCGGGGGCGTCGTCGAGCCCTTCCGGCGGCCCGTCGTAGATCATCTGCGGCTCGCCCTTGCGCAGCCTGGCCAGCGGATAGAGCATGACCACCCGATCGGCCACCTTCTTCGTCGTGCGCATGTCGTGGGTGACCACGATGCTGGTCACGGGATGGTGCCGCCGGGTCCGCAGGATCAGTTCGTTGATCACGTCGCTCATGATGGGATCCAACCCCGTGGTCGGCTCGTCGTACAGCATCAACTCCGGCTCCAGGGCCAGGGCCCGAGCCAGCCCCACACGCTTGCGCATGCCCCCCGACAACTCGGCCGGCTTTTTGCCAAGGACGTTTTCCGGCAAGCCCACCTCGGCCAACCGGGCACGAACGATCTCTTGAATCTCGGACTCTGGCCGCCGCGAGTGTTGTCGCAGCGGAAAGGCCACGTTCTGGGCAATGGTCATGCTGTCGAACAACGCCGCCTGCTGGAAGACGAACCCGAACCGGGTCCGCACCTGGCTCAATTCCCGTTCCTTCAGTTTCGAAAGGTCACGGCCGTCGAAATAGACCGCACCTCGGGTCGGCCGTTGAAGGGCCACGATCGCCTTCAAGAACACCGTCTTGCCACAACCGCTTTCGCCAATTACCGCCAGGGTCTCGCCACGCCGAAGCGACAGGTTGATTTCGCGCAGCACCGGCTGCCTTCCAAAGTGGACCGCCAGCCGCTCCACCCGCACCAACGGGTCGGCCGAAACGTCATCGCTGGAAACCCTTTCCGACATAGTCAGAAGATCGACGGGCCTTCCGGCCAAAGCACCGCATACATCGAGTCGAGGAAAATGCCCAAGACAAGGTCCAGCACCAGGATCACCACGAACGACTGGACGAAGGCCGAGGTGGCCGCGCGGCCCACCCCTTCGGCCCCGGGATCGCAACTGAACCCGCGGTGGCACGCGATCAGGGCGATCGCGGCCCCAAAAAACAGGCTCTTGAATACCCCCCCAAACAGATCAAATACCCCCACATAGCGGGCCGAGTTCTCCAAGTAGTGCTCCGAGTCGATTCCGCAGACCGTGGTGCTGTAAAAGAAGGCCCCAACCACCCCCATAAAGTCGGCCATGATGGTCAGCGTCGGAATCAACACCAGGCACCCCAGAAACCTCGGTACGACCAGGTAGTGGATCGGATTGGCCCCCATGCTGGCCAAAGCGTCGATCTGCTCGGTGACCCGCATGGTACCCAGTTCGGCCGCCATGGCGCTACCCACCCGGCCCGCGAGCATGGTGGCAGCCAGCACGGGGCCCAGCTCTCGCACCAACGACATGTTAATGACCGCCCCCAGCCGGGTTTCCAATCCCAAGGTACGGAACTGGGCGTAACTTTGCACGGCCAGCACCATGCCAATGAACGTTCCCGTCAATGCGATGACCGGAAGGCTCATCACCCCAATCTGGTAAAAACACGGCAAGATGGTCTCTTTGCGAGGCAGCCGCGTCAGCAACCATTGAAACGTGCGAAGGATAAAGAGCGAAATGTCGCCCAAACCGGTGATCCAGTTGATGACAACCCCCCCCAAGTCGGCGATCCACTCGGCGATGCCACTCAAGGCGCGATCCCATCCACTCGGGGGTGTCGTTGCATGGACGGCGGGTTTCGAGCTACTCGACATAGGTGGTACTTAGCCCAAACGATTCATAGCCCCCATACTAACCCGACGCGCAAGCCAGGGTTCAAGGGCCAAATCGCGCCCCTGGCCACCCTCGCTAGCGCTTCGGGTTTGTGTGCGCTAGCCTCCCCGCGGACTTTAACGATTCTTGCCGTTCCCCGAAATACGTAATTCGGGTAGCGCCGGTCTTGAGATTTTGAACGCTCCGGGACCCCGCTTCCGTCGGTCAAAAGATACGGAAGAGGGGATATCCCATTTCCGCAGGCCGGTCGACGGGGTTCCTCATGCAACCCCACGCAACCCCGGGGGCGTTTCGCCTCGTTGGCACCGCGTCGCTGGGCTGCGACTGCGGTGCTACACCTTCTCCGGCAGTTCGTACCCCTTGCGGCGCGGACGGTCGAGGTACGCGTTGGCCTCGAGGTCGTCGGGAAAGATCTCCTTGACCGGGTCCCAGCGCAGGCGCCGGCCGACCCACCGCGCGATGTTCCCCAAGTGGCACACCGTGGCCGAGCGGTGGCCGATCTCGACATCGGCGACTGGACGCTGGCGCGACTTGATGCAGTCGAGCCAGTTCTTCATGTGGTTGTCGCTCTTGTAAAGATGGACCTCGCCGGGGGCGATCGGCTCCTTGGCGATCTCCGGCGGGTCGGACGAGCACTTGCCGCGGTCGATGGTCACCGAGTCTTTCTCGCCAATGAACTTACCGCCGCCGGCCGGTCCGCCCGACAGCTCCACCACAATGTCGCCCGCGTAGCGGAAAAACACCTTGGGCTGGGCGCAGATCTTCTCGCCGCGGGCCCGCGATTCCGACTGGGTATAGGTAGGCGGGTTGAACTTGGGGCCCTCGACCCAAAGCTCGATCGGGCCGCTCTCGTCCATCCCCAAGGCCCACTGGATCTGGTCCAGACCGTGGGCGCCCCAGCCCGTCATCTCGCCCCCCGAGTAGGGGCGAAACGAAATCCACCCCGGCTTGGCCCGCGGCGTGCAAAGGTCGATGTGGTACGGCACGACCGGCACCGGGCCGCACCAGAGGTCCCAATCGAGTTCGTCGGGCACGGGCTGGGCCGGCAGGCCGCATTCCCAGGGGCTGGGATAGTTGTGGGCAAGCACCTTCTGGATCTTGCCGATGCGCCCGCTGCGCACCAGTTCGCAGCCCAGGCGGCACTTGGGATCGGATCGCTGCTGGCTGCCGGTCTGAAACACGCGCTGGTACTTGCGCACGGCCTCGACCATACGCCGGCCCTCGACGATGGTCAGCGTCATGGGCTTCTCGGCGTAGACGTCCTTGCCGGCCTGGCAGGCGTGGATGCAAACCAGCGCTCGCCAATGGTCGGGCGTGGCCGTGGTGATGGCATCGACATCCTTGCGGTCGAGCACCTTGCGGTAGTCCTGGTAGGCCTCGATCTTGAGTTTCTCGGCCACTCGTTGACCTTGCCGCAGGTTGACGTCGGCCACGGCCACGGGCCGAGTCTCGGGAAAGCCGGCCGCGCTCAAGAAGATCCCGCTGCCTTGACGGCCGACGCCGATGCCCGCGATGCCGATGCGGTCGTTGGCCCCTGGCTTTCCGTCGGCGGCCAGCACGCCAGCGGGAATGACATACGGCGCCGCCGCGCCGGCCGCCACCGTTTGAAGAAACCGACGCCGGGAAACTTGGGTCGTGTGGGTCATCGCGTGGTGCCTCGAAGTCGTAAGAGATCGGGGAGGAATCGTTTGCAGGACGCGGGCATGATAGCACGGTGGCGGGGCATGAGCAATCGGCCGAAAGGATCGGCCATGCCCTGGCGACGCCGCACCGAGCGGTCTCATTTCTCGATCAGCTCATCGTCGACGAACTCCGCGGCGTTCGGGTTCGGCACGTGGAAGTAGATCGCCTCGCCGCCCGCGTCGGGGTACTCGGTCAGCACCAACTCGAAGTCGGTCTTGGCCTGGGGATACCAGGCCCCGGGCCGCCAGGCGCGGACCTTGCACGCCAGGCCATCGGGGCGAACCGTGGCGTCGGGCAGGGGTCCTTCGAGGGTTTCCGGAGCGATCGTCAGCAAGCGCGGTTCGATGGAAGCCAGGTCCTTGTGCCGTGCCCGGTTCAGGCAATAGACCACCGGCCCGCGCATCACCGCCACCCGGCCCGACTGGGCGGCGCGCCCCTTGACCAACCGGAAGGTCATGGGCAGATCGAGTTCGACCTTGTCGCCGCGATTCCAGGTCCGCTGGATCGACACGAAGGTCCCCGGCTGCGAAGGCTTGTCGAGCGGTCGTCCGTTGACGGCCACCTGGGCCGACGCGCACCATCGCGGAACGCGCAGGCGCAGTGGAAACATCGTGGGCTTGGAGGGATCGACGTGGACGATCACGCGGCCGGAATTCGGGTAGTCGGTCTCCTGGCGGATGGAGACCTCGCCCCGCGCGCTGGCCAGCCTGACCGACGATGCCGTATAGAGGTTTACCGTCAGGCCGTCCCCGGGACCGAGGTAGTAGATCCTCGTGGGGAGTTCCGAGACGATGCGGCGGAAGTTGTTGGGGCAGCAGTAGCCATCGCCCTCGAAGTACTGCCGCGGGCCATCGAAAGGGGTGTAGTAGCGGATACGGCGTCCGTCGGGCGATTGGGCCGCGAACAAGGCGTTATAGATCGCCCGCTCCATCAGGTCCCCGTAGCGTGCGTCTCCCTCGAGCCGCATCAGGTCGTCGAGCACGCGGAGGAGGTACGCGACGGTGCAGGTCTCGCCGAGGTTCGTCGTGCCCGCCTGGCTCTCGTGCCAGCACTCGTGGTCGCCGCAGGTGCCGGTAATCACCAGGCCGTTCTGGCGCGTGAGAAAGTCGATCGCCCGGCGTGTGGGGCCGAGCAGCTTGTCGTCGGGTCGCGCGCGGTAAAGATGGAGTTGGGCGAGGCAGTGGGCGAAGTAGGCATAGGCATGTCCTTCGACCTTGCCCCAGCGGCCCACGACGATCGGCAGGTCCCACTCGGCCAGCTTGCGCTGGCGCAGGCAGAAGTCGCGGTATTTCGGGTCGCCGGTGGCATCGCTCAGCGCCAGCATGGTGCGTTCCAGGCCCGTGACGGCCATGTGGACGGTCAGACCGCCCGCGTCCCAATCGGGTTTTTCGGACCACCGCGCCACGAGGTAGTCGGCCAGCTTGCGCGCGGCGTCGAGCGAGGGTTTCTCTTGAAAGAACCGGTAGTCGGTCGTCAGCCCGTAGATCAGATAGCCCATCTCGTGGATGTCCCACAGGGCCCACATACGGCCCTGAGGAGCGAGCATCCCCAGGTAACCGTCGGCCTCTTGGGTCTGGATCGCCTCGGCGACGAGGCGTTTCTTGAGCCCGAGCACTTGGGGATCGCCGGTGTACGCGGCCAGGCGCACCGTGGCATCGACGAGCATGCCCAGGCCCACGAACCCGGCGGCCGCTTGCTTCGTGCGGAACGGTTCCAGAAAGTCCTTCTCGACATTGAGCTTGAGCAGGTTGTTCTGGACGGTCAGGTCGATGCGCCGGCCGATCTCACCGCCGACCTTCACCTGGCGCGGGTCGATCGGTTGGAGGGCGTCGTCGGCCGCCCCCAGCGGGCAAGAAAGCGCCGCGATCGACAGGGCCACCGTCACCAGCGCACGTCGGAAATACGTCGCAACGAGTCGATCGGCGATCATCGAATCCACCTCCACGAAGCGGGGAAATGCCGTCTCGAGGCACCAAGCGCCCCGGGGTTACTTGAGCGGATGTCTCTTGAAAAACTCCCACATCAGGTCGTTGGCCGAAATGTCCCTGGTGGTCTTGCCGAGCCAGGGGACGGGCCAAGGCCGGCCGGGCCACGTGTGCCCGCCGCCGCGGATCCCATAGAGCACCACGTCGGCCCCGTCTCGGCCCGGCCCGTACGCCTCCCGGCGCACCGTGGTGCCGTCGTTGGCCTTGTCGGGCAGGTTGGTCGTCTTGGGCTTCTTGGGACAGCCGTTGATCGCGGCCCAGGTGCGGATCGTCTCCTCGACGGACTTGAACACGAGGAATCGCGCGACGCGTTCGTCAGGTCCTTCGTACGGCACGAGGTTGTCGTCGGTTCCGTGGAAGTGGATGACGGACACGGGCCGTGCGGGTCGGCATTTCTCGACAGCCAGCGTCCCGGCCACGGGAGCGATGGCCGCGATCCGCTGCGAGAGTTCGGCGGCCAGCCGATAACACATCATGCCGCCATTGGAAATGCCCGTCGCGTAGACTCGCTTGGGATCGACGTGAACCCACTTGGGCAGTTCGTCGAGAATCGCGCCGACAAAGGCCACATCGTCGGCGGCCCTTGCGGCGATCGGCGCGCGCAGGCCCCCCGAGTTCCACACCAGAAGTACGTCTCCCTTGCCCGTCCCATTCGGATAGACCACCACGAACCCGGCCTCGTCGGCCTTGTCGCTCAGACCGCTCGAGACCGCCATGACCGATGCATTGGTCAATCCTCCGTGGAACGCCAGCACGACGGGCGTCGGCTTGTTGGGATCGTACTTCGGCGGCACGTGCAGCAGGTACGACCGTTCTCGCCCGCCGACCTGGACGGTGCGTGGGTGATCGCCAGGACCCAGGCTCCCGGTGGCGCCGACGGTCAACGCGATCAGGCAAATCAGACTCATGGTGAAGATCCCCGACGATTCGGCCTTGAGGCATCTTAGGCGCCGCGCGCGCAACCCGCAAGCCGGTTGACTTCCCCGACGAGGGCCGCCAGAATCAGACGGGACACATGGGCGGGGTCGATCGTCTGGCGGAGGTGCAACATGGCGGCAATCGGGCGGGTCGGCCTGCTGGCCTGGGTCGTCTTGGCGTGCGGGCCAGCGGATCAAGGCGGTCGTCGCGACGAACGTGCTCAGCGGCCGGCGCTCGCGCCTGGCCGGGCAGTGGTTCGTCGATGCGACGGGCGACGGCACGGTGGGATTCCTCGCGGGGGCGGACTACGAGGTCGAGAAGACGGGTCATCTGGGCACGAGCAACCTCTGGTACACGAAGGACACGGGCAAGCCCGTCCCGTTCCCGCGATGCCCGTGGGCTCTGGACCTTACCGAGAAGCCCTTTCCCACGCGGCTCGACCAGCTTGGCCACTGGTATTGGGAAAGCGGCTTCGATCTCGACACGATCCGCGACGCCGAGGCGATCCGCGACCATAACCTGCGCGCCATGTACGGTGCATGGGATTGCCTGAAGAACGTCAAGCGGCTTTATCCCAACCACGCGTTGGCGTGGGCCGCGTACGTGGCGGGCAAGCGGGAATCGCGGCGACTGATGGGCGACGTCGTGCTCACGCAAGAGCACGTCCTGTCGGGCTTCGGCTTTCCCGACGGCTGCGTGGCGGCCACGTGGTCGATCGACCTGCACTACCCGGACCCCAAGTACGCGGCCGCCAGTCCCGGCAACGAGTTCCTCTCGGTGGCCAAGTTCACGCACTTCAAGGCGCCCTACCCCGTCCCCTACTGGTGTCTCTACAGCCGCAACGTGCCCAATTTGTGGATGGCCGGGCGGTGCATCAGCGTGACGCACGAAGCCTTGGGCACGGTGCGCGTGATGGGCACCGGCGGGCTGATGGGCGAGGTCGTGGGGCGCGCCGCCGCCGTGTGCAAGCGCCACGGCGCCGATCCCCGCGACGTCTACACCACGTACCTCGACGAGTTCATCGCCCTGCTCAAGACGCGCACCCGCGCCACACCGTCCACCCCCATCCCGATGCCTCAAGATTTCGCCGGCGCTGTGGGCGACAACATCGCCCCCTTGGCCAAGGTGACGACCTCGGGCGAACGCGACGGCTCGGCCCCGGCCGAGGCGATGGTCGATCGAACCGCCGATCAAGGCGACAACTCCGGCCGCTGGCTGAGCAACGCCCAGACGCCCCTTTGGGTCCAGCTGCAATGGGACACGCCCAGGTCGCTGGTCGCCGCGCGGGTCATCTCGGGCTATTGCCGGGGCGATGCCGTGGGCGATCCCCTCGAGGATTTCACGTTCCAGTACCACGACGGCCACGCGTGGCGCGACCTTCCCGGCGCGGCCGCGCGGGCCAACCCGCGCGTCGACTGGCACGCCCGATTCGCCCCGGTCCGCACCAGCCGCGTGCGCTTGCAGGTCGAGAAGACCCAGGGCAACATCGCGCGGATCTGGGAGATCGAGCTGTACGAGCCGCGACCGTAGCCGCGCCGCCGCGGGCGGCTTCCGTCACACCTCGAACGCCTCGGCCCCGTTGGTCGCGCGGCACACGTAGACCGCCGGCGTACGTCCGGTGGACTGGTGGTAGCTGGCCGCGACCGTCGCGGCGAACTCCTCGGCCGCCTGTCGCTCGATCAACGCCACAGCGCAGCCGCCGAAGCCAGCCCCGGTCATGCGGGCGCCGTAGCAGGCGGGATGGGCCCGCGCCGAGTCGACCATCGCGTCCAGGGCATCGCTGGAGACCTCGTAGTCGTCGCGGAGGCTCGCGTGGCTCTGGTTCATCAGCGAACCCAGCGCGATCGGGTCGGACTGCCGCATGGCCGCCACGGCCTCGAGCGTGCGCTGGTTCTCGGTAATGACATGCCGGGCGCGGCGGCGCGTGGTGTCGTCGAGGTCGGCGGCGCGGGCATGGAATTGGGCCAGGTCCACATCGCGCAGGGCCTTCACCCCGAAAAACCGCGCGGCCGACTCGCAGCGCGCCCGGCGCTCGTTGTAGGCCGAATCGACCAGACCGCGACGCGTCGCCGTGTCGAGAACGACCACGGCGGTGCCGGGCGGAAAGGGCACCGGCGTGGTGTCGAGCGACCGGCAGTCGATCAGCACGGCATGATCGGCCTGGCCGGCGGCGGAGATCAATTGGTCCATGATGCCGCACTGCACGCCCACCCAACGGTTCTCGGCCTTCTGGCCCAACAGGGCCATGGGGTGAGGCGCCCAGTCGATGCCGCTCGACGCGGCGAAAGCCCTGGCCGTGGCCACCTCGAGCGCGGCGGACGACGACAGCCCGGCACCTTGCGGCACGTCGCCTTGCAGCACGCCGTCCCACCCGGTCAGCCGATGGCCCGCGTCTTGAAGACTCCAGGCCACGCCCTTGAGGTACTCGATCCATCCTGCCTTCTCGTTCGCGAGACGATCGAGCACGAACTCGGCATCCTCATGGAAATCGACCGAATGGACGGTCACACGGCGGTCGTCGCGCGGGCCAAGGGCGATCCAGATCGCGCGGTCGATGGCCAGCGGCAAGACGAAGCCGTCGTTGTAGTCGGTGTGTTCGCCGATCAGATTGACGCGGCCTGGGGCGCGCACGATCCATCGCGGGGGACGGCCGAAACGGGCCTCGAACGCGGCGAAAACGGTCGGTTGGCTCAGCGGCATGTCAGGCGGTGCCTCCTGACGGAGGGGTGCAGGGAAGGCGAGTCCCCTATCGTGCCCGGCGTAAGGCGATGCGTCAAGCGGTGGGTCGTGGCTCGAAGTAAACCCCAAGGGGGAGCCGGCGTTCCCTTGCCGTGTGGGCCGTGGCGTCGGCGAGGCGACGGGCCCCTTGTGGCCGAGATGGCGACCCGGTAAGTTTAAGGACTCCGGTCGGCCCTCAGCGAAGGTGGCGTCCGGCTCGTGGGGTCGGCATCTCGGTGTGCGAAGCACATGGCATGTGCCTGGAGGAGAGCGGAACCTGCCGCACGTCGCGCATGGATCGATCGCTCTGCCCGTCCGCTCGAAGGGGCGGTTTTCTTCGGGACGCCGCAAACGCCTCAGTTTGCCGAGGATTTTTCTCCAGACAAACTGTTATTGATAAGAAGGGTATTGGAACACCTTGTTCTACTGAGGAGACAAACCCGTGGCACAGAAACGCTTCGTGACCCTCGATGGCAATGAAGCGACGGCCAACATCGCCCATCTGACGAACGAGGTCATGGCGATTTACCCGATCACGCCTTCCTCGGGTCTGGGCGAGTTGCCGGACGCCTGGGCGGCGGCCGGTCGCAAGAACCTCTTCGGCACCGTGCCGCACGTGGTCGAGATGCAGAGCGAGGCCGGCGCGGCGGGCGCGGTTCATGGGGCGCTCCAAGCCGGGGCCGTGACGAGCACGTTTACCGCCTCGCAGGGCCTGTTGTTGATGATTCCCAACATGTTCAAGATCGCCGGGGAACTCACCTCGACGGTCTTTCACGTGACGGCCCGCACCATCGCGACCCACGCCCTGTCGATCTTCGGCGACCACAGCGACGTGATGGCGTGCCGTTCGACGGGCTGGGCCATGCTGGCCAGCGGCTCGGTGCAGGAGGCCCAGGACATGGCCCTCATCGCCCAACAGGCGACGCTCGAAGCCCGCGTGCCGTTCATCCACTTCTACGATGGCTTCCGCATCTCGCACGAGGTGAACAAGATCGAGCAGCTCAGCGACGACGAGGTGCGGGCCTTTATCGACATGAAGTTGGTCCAGGCCCACCGCCAGCGCGCCTTGAGCCCCGAGCGGCCCAAGCTCCGCGGCACGGCCCAGAATCCCGACCACTTCTTCCAGGCCCGCGAGGCCTGCAACCCGTTCTACGATGCCGCGCCGGCCATCGTCCAGAAGACCATGGACCGTTTCGCCCAGATGTTCGGCCGGCAATACCACCTCTTCGACTACTACGGTGCGCCCGATGCCGATCGGGTCATCGTCGCGATGAGTTCCGGCGGCGGCGTGGTCGAAGAGACGGTCGACAAGCTGGTCGCCGAAGGGCAGAAGGTGGGATTGGTGAAGATCCGGCTTTACCGTCCGTTCGACGGCCGGGTTTTCGTGGCCTGCCTGCCGAAGACCACCAAGGTCATCGCCGCGCTGGACCGAACCAAGGAACCCGGCGCGATCGGCGAGCCGGTCTACCAGGACGTGATCGCCGCGCTGGCCGAGCACTGGGCCGACCACGCCGGCGGGGCAGTGCCCCAGGTCATCGGCGGTCGCTATGGGTTGTCGTCGAAAGAGTTCACCCCAGCGATGGTCGCCGCGATCTTCGCCGAGATGACCAGGCCCAAGCCGCGGCGGCGCTTCACCATCGGCATCCACGACGATGTGACCCACCTGAGCCTCGCCTACGACGAGAGCTTCTCGACCGAGGCCCCCGACGTGGTCCGCGGCGTGTTCTACGGCCTGGGAAGCGATGGCACGGTCAGCGGCGTGCGCAGCACGGTGAAGATCCTCGGCGAGAATACCCCCTTGTATTCGCAGGGCTATTTCGTGTACGACTCGCGCAAGGCGGGCTCGGTCACGGCCAGCCACCTGCGCGTCAGCCCGCGGCCCATCAAGGGTTCGTACCTCGTCCACAAGGCCACCTTCGTAGCCTGCCACCAGTTCCACTTCCTCGAGCGGATCGGCATGCTCTCGGTGGCCGAGCCCGGGGCGACGTTCCTTCTGAACAGCCCCTACGGGCCCGACGACGTGTGGGACCACCTGCCCTTGGAAGTCCAGCGGCAGATTCTGGCCAAGAAGCTCAAGTTTTACGTGGTCGATGCCTACCGCGTGGCCCGCGAGACGAGCATGGGCGTGCGCATCAACACGATCATGCAGACCTGCTTCTTCCAATTGGCCGGCATGCTGCCCGCGGACGAAGCGATCGCCCACATCAAGGATTCGATCAAGAAGACCTACGGCAAGAAGGGGGGCGAGAAGGTCGTGCAGCAGAACTTCGCGGCCGTCGACGCGGCCCTGGCGGCCTTGCACGAAGTGAAGGTGCCGGCCGAGGCCACCTCGAAGCGGCGCATGGTGCCGCCCGTGCCCGAGACCGCCCCCAAGTTCGTCAAGGAGGTGCTCGGCACGATCATCGCCAACCGGGGCGACGCGCTGCCCGTCAGCGCGATGCCGGCCGACGGGACGTTCCCCACGGGCACGACCCAGTACGAGAAGCGGAGCATCGCCCAGGACATTCCCATCTGGGATCCCAAGATCTGCATCCAATGCGGCATCTGCTCGCTGGTCTGCCCCCACGCGTCGATCCGCATGAAGGCCTACGAGCCGGGGCTGCTGGAGACGGCGCCCGCGGGCTTCAAGGCGACCGACTGGAAGGGCAAGGAGTATCCCGGTTGGAAGTTCACGGTCCAGGTTTACCCCGACGATTGCACCGGCTGCGGCCTGTGCGTCGATGCCTGCCCCGCCAAAGACAAAGCGGTTGCCAAGCACAAGGCGATCGACATGGAGCCGAAGCGCAAGCACCTCGACCAGGAGCGCGAGAGCCTCGGCTTCTTCATGGGCATCCCCGACGTCGACCGGACCCAGGTCAAGGCCGACACCATCAAGGGCTCGCAGCTTCTCGTGCCGCTGTTCGAGTTCTCGGGGGCCTGCGCCGGCTGCGGCGAGACCCCCTACGTGAAGCTCATCACCCAGTTCTTCGGCGACCGGATGCTCATCGCCAACGCCACGGGCTGCTCGTCGATCTACGGCGGCAACACCCCGTGCACGCCGTACACCGTCAACAAGGACGGCCGCGGCCCGAGCTGGTCGAACTCGCTGTTCGAGGACGCCGGCGAGTTCGGCTTCGGCATGCGTCTGGCGGTCGACCAGCAGATCGAGTACGCCACGGCCCTGTTGAAGGGGCTCAGCGGCCAACTCGGCGACGAGCTGGTCACGGCCCTGTTGACGAACCGGCAGGAGACCGATGAAGACATCGCCAGGCAGCGGTCGCTGGTCGGCGTGCTGCGCACGCGCCTGGCCGAGATCGGCGGCCCCCAGGCCGAGAACCTGGCGGCCTCGTCCGACTACCTGATCCGCAAGAGCATCTGGAGCTTCGGCGGCGACGGCTGGGCGTACGACATCGGGTTCGGCGGCCTGGACCACGTGTTCGCCTCGGGGCGCGATCTGAACATCCTCGTCCTGGACACCGAGGTCTATTCGAACACGGGCGGCCAAGCGTCGAAATCGACGTTCCGTGGGGCCGTGGCCAAGTTCGCCGCCGGCGGCAAGCCCGCCGGCAAGAAGGACCTGGGCATGATCGCCATGACGTACGGGAACGTGTTCGTGGGCCAGATCGCGCTGGGCGCCAACCCGCTCCACGCGCTGAAGACGATTCGCGCGGCCGAGAGCTACCGCGGCACCTCGCTCATCATCGCCCTGTCGCATTGCATTAGCTGGGGGATCGATATGACCCAGGGCCTCCAGCACCAGAAAGAAGCGGTGGCCTGCGGCTACTGGCCCCTGTACCATTACGATCCGCGCGAGTCGCATCCGTTCCATCTGGATAGCCGCAAGCCGACCGGCGGCTTCAAGGACTTCGCCATGAAAGAGGCCCGCTTCGCCATGCTGGCCCGGGCCAAGCCCCAGGAATCGCAACGGCTCTTGGCCCTGGGCCAAGCGGATATCGACAACCGCTGGGCGTTCTACGAACAATTGGCCGGATTCGGCCGTGGGGGCGACGGCGGCAACGGCGCCGGCAAGGCGACTTCGAAGGAGGTGGAAGGATGACGATCGACCTGAGCACCAAGTACCTCGGACTGCACCTGAAGAACCCGCTGGTCGTGGCCGCGTGCCCTTTGGGCCAGTCGCTGGACAATCTCAAACGCTTGGAGGACCGCGGCGCGGCGGGCGCCGTGCTTCCCTCGCTCTTCGAGGAGCAGATCGAGCACGACTCGGCCGAAATCGCCCGCGTCTACGAGTACGGCACCGAAAGCTACGCCGAGGCCATCACCTACTTCCCCGAGATGAACGAGTATCAGTTCGAGGGCGACACCTACCTCGAACACATCGGCAAGGCGAAAAAGGCCCTTTCCATGCCGGTCATCGGCAGCCTCAACGGCGTCTCGACCGGCGGCTGGATCCGCTACGCCAAGCTGATCCAGGAGGCTGGGGCCGATGCCCTCGAGCTGAACATCTATTTCATCGCTGCCGACATCGACACCAGCGGCCAGGAGGTGGAAACCATCTACACCGACCTGGTCGCCGCGGTGAAGCAGTCGATTTCCATCCCGCTGGCGGTCAAGATCGGACCGTACTTCAGTTCGCCGGGCTACATGGCCCGAAAGCTGGTCGATGCCGGGGCCGACGGCCTGGTCCTGTTCAACCGGTTCCTCCAGCCCGACATGGACCTGGACCGCCTGGACATCGCGCCGCGCCTGGTGCTCAGCATGCCCTTCGAGCAGCTTCTGCCCTTGCGATGGGCCGCCATCCTGCACGGCCGGCTGAAGGCATCGATCGCGCTGACCAGCGGAATCCACGACCACCATGGGCTCTTGAAGGCGCTCATGGCGGGGGCCGACGTGGGCATGGTCGCCTCGGTGCTCTACAAGAAGGGGTTCGACGAGGTCGGGAAGATGCTCCAGGGCGTCGCCGAGTTCATGGAAGAGAAGGAGTACGAGTCGGTCGAGCAGCTCAAGGGAAGCATGAGCCAGGAGAACTGCCCTCACCCCGCCGCCTTCGAACGCGGCAATTACATGAAGGCCCTGACGTCGTTTACCCCGGGACGCGCGTAGGGGCTGTTCAGGGGCCGTCTTCATGGCGCCCCCATAGGCTCGCTACCTCGCGGCCGCCGAGGATCGCGTAGGTGGCCGCGTACACCGCCAGGCAGGCGGCCAGGGGGACGAATACGGCCACGAGGCGGCCGACGAGTCCCCCGGCGGGCACGACCGCGCGCACCATCAGAAAGCCTACCGCGCCCATCACGGCCGAGGCCGCCCCCGCACGCGCCGCCGTGGCCCCGAGCGCTTTCCATGCCAACGGCGCCAGGCGGCGGGAAAACAGCGCGGCCAACGCGATGGCCTGCGCCACGGCGGCCACGGTGGTGGCCGCGGCCACGCCCGACTCGGCCCATGGCCAGACCAGGCCGAGCGCCAACAGGGCGTTCAGGCCGATCGCCGCCGCGCCCAGGCGAGCCGGCGTGGTCGAATCGCCCAGGGCATAGTAGCCGCGCACCAGCACGGGCACGGCGCAGGACGCCCACACGCCCGCCGCGAGCATCGCGATGACCCGCCCGGCGCGCAGGGTGTCGGCCGGAGTGAACTCGCCGTGCTCGAAAAGCAGTCGCGCCAGGGGTTCGGCCAAGAGCGCCAGACCGACCGAGGCAGGCACGCCCCACAGCATCACCAACCGCAGCCCGAGCGTCAGATCCGCTCCCAGCCTCGTCCGCTCGCCCCGTGCCGCGTGCCGGCTCAAGCGCGGGAAGATCGCCGTGGCCACGGCCACGCCCACGATGCCCAACGGGAATTCGTAAACCCGCTCGGCAAAGTAGATCGCCGCGGCGGCGCCCGCTTGGACGGGATGCGCGATCCCGTGGTCTGGCCAGGCGCCGGGCGGTGACCCCGGGGGCGCGGAAAACGCCCAGACGATCAGGCTGTCGACCACCGTGTTGATCTGCGTGATGGCCAGGCCGAAGGCCATCGGCACCATGGTCCGGGCGACCCGCCCCAGCGCCGCGCGGCTGGCCGGTACGTCCCAGGCGAAGCGGAATCCGTGTTTCTGAAGCGCCGGCCACGGTACGGCCAGTTGCAGCACGCCGGCCCCCAGGACCGCAAAGGCCAGCACATAGGCTTGCGACTCCTTCGCGGCAAACCACGGAGCCACCACCCAAGCCGCGGCAATCCAGACGAGATTCAACACCGCGGGGACCGCCGCCGCCAACGCGAACTCCGACAGACAGTGGAGCGTCGCGGCAACCTGGGCGGCCAGCGAGACCAACAACACGTAGGGCAAAAGCACCGCGGACAGGCCCGCGGCAAGGCCCACGCCGGGCAGATCGCCCCAGACCAGCCACGCGAGCCCGCACACCAACTCGGCGGCAAGCACCAGCCCGGCCAGCACCGCGGCGAGCCACACCATCGCCGTGCTGGCCAGTCGCCACGCCTGGGCTCGGTCGCGTTCCAATTCGGCGGCCAACACAGGCAGGTAGCTGGCGGCCAAGGCACCCTCGCCGAACAGCCGGCGGAAGAGATTCGGCACCCGGAACGCGACCACGAAGGCGTCCATGACCCCACCCCCGGACATCCCCAACAGCGCCGCCGTGGCAATATCGCGGACCATCCCCAAGATGCGAGACACCACCATGCCCAAGCTGGTCACGCCTGCGTCAGCGATCCAGGGCGGACGGCCACGGATGTCGTCTTGCCGCATCGAAAGGCTCGCCGGTGGTTGGTCCTCGGGGCTCCCGATACAAGGGGGCCCAAACCGCTTTGTGGCCCGACGCCACGGATGACCCGTCACGTGAAGGTCCTCTCCGACAAGGTGCAACACGTTTCCAGCCCCGAGGCCAGGAAGAAGACCTGCATTCGCGAAAGGGCCCGCCCGCAGGAAAAAGCCCTGGCCATCGGGCGCACCGTGGTCAAGTACCGCCACCAGACCAACCCGCCCAACGAAAACCTCTTGGACAACGTCCACGACGTGTTCCAGACGGTCCCCGGGTACGACGAGCCGCTGGCGTGGCCGTTGACGGCGACCATGCCGAAGCGCTTCACCGTCGAGGTTCCTTCGGACATGCGTTGACACCGGGGCGGCTCGCGCGAGCTGCCGGAAGGCCTCGTTACGACGCGAGGGGCTTGCTCTTGGCACGCCGCCGCGGTTTCTGGCCGCCTGGGGTCGATTTCGCTTTCTTCGAGGGAGCCTGATCCCCGGCGACGGCTCGCGGCGTCGGCATCGGTGCGCCCACGCGCTGCCGCCACGCCGCGAGTTTGGCGTGCAAATCGCGTACTCGCTCGGGCTGCTCCTTGGCCAGGTCGCGTCGCTCGCCCGGGTCGTCGCGGAGGTTGTACAACTCCCGCCGGCCGTCCTCGAAGAACTCGATCAGCTTGTCATCGCCCACGCGAATCGCGCCGGCCGGCGTCGTGCGCCAGATGTTCGGACCTGAACCCAAATAGCCGGGAAAGTGCCAGTACAGCGCGTCGCGCGCAAGCCGGGCGCTGCCGCCGCTGTCGAACAGGGGCACGAGGCTCAGACCGTCCAGCGGTTGGTGTTCAGGGGCCGGCGCGCCAGAAAGGGCCAGCAGGGTGGGGAATAAGTCCACGCTGAGGATCGGCTCGTCGCAGAGGGTTTGCGCCTGGATGTGGCCGGGCCAGCGGAAGATGAACGGCACGCGCACCCCGCCCTCGTAGAGCATCCCCTTGCCGCCGCGCAGCGGGGCGTTGTCGGTGATGCCCTCTTTGGTCTTGACCCCCGCGGCGACATATCCGCCGACCCCGCCGTTGTCGCTGGTGAAGACCACCAGGGTGTTCGGCGAGAGCCCGAGTTCGTCGAGCCGGGCCACGACTCGCCCCACGCTGTCGTCAAGGCTCGAGAGCATCGCGGCGTAGACCGGGCTCTTGTGCCCGCCGGCGGGCGGCTTGCCGTCGAACCGGGTCATCGTGGCGTCCTTGGCCTGGTACGGCGAATGGACCGCGAAATGGTGCAGGCACAAGAGAAACGGCCGATCCTTGTGCCGCTCGATAAAGCCGATCGCCCGGTCGGTGAGAAAGTCGGCCAGGTACGCGCCGGGCGGGATCTCGATTTTGGGATTGGTCTTGAAGTCGAAGTGCCGGCCCATACTGACGATCGCCTCGTCGAACCCTTGGGCCAGGGGATGGTGCTCGGGGTCTTCGCCCAGATGCCATTTGCCGAACAAACCCGTCGCGTACCCGGCGTGCCGAAGTGCCTCGGCCCAGGTCGTCTTCTCCGGGGCCAGCTTGGTGACGTTCTCGACGGGAACCAGGGGTCGCATCGAGGTGTCGAAGCGGTCCGTGCGGCCGACCGTGTAGATACCGGTGCGGGGACCGTACTGGCCGGTCATCAGGGCCGCGCGCGTGGGCTGGCAGTTCGGCCCGCACGTGTACCCCTGGGTGAAACGCATCCCCTCGGCCGCGAGTCGGTCGATGTGGGGCGTCTCGTAGTAGCGGCTGCCGTAGCAGCCCAGGTCGGTCCAGCCCAGGTCGTCGGCCAGGATGAACACGACATTGGGCTTGCGGGCTTGGGGCCCGGCAGCCGCGGCCCAGGCGGAGGCGCCGGGACCGCCAATCGCCGCAAGAAGGAGCAAAATGGCCGTCGTAGGTCGCATGGCAGATGCCTCGTCGGGTTGGGGTGCCGATGCACGGGCGGCACGCCCTGGCGATCATAACCCAAGAGGGCGCCCGGTGCCAGCATCGGGCGCGCCGCGTCTTTCCCGCGACGCGATTTGCACCGCGATGGTCCTTCGGGTATGGTGGGGGCAATCGTGCGGCAGCGGATCCCTCCGCCGCCGTGGGTTGAACCATGTATCGATTTGGGAGGTCTACTGATGATTCGGCGATGTTTCGTGGGGCTGATTCTGGTCGCGGGGCTAGGACTGCTGCTGCCGTCGGCCGTCTTGGGGCAAGCCACCAAGACCAAGGCCCGCCAGAAAAAACCCGCGGTCAGAAGCTCCACGACCACCCCGCTCCCGCGCAAGGACAAGTGGTGGGTGGACCGCCACGAGGCGATGAACGCCCGGGTGAAACAGGGCAATGCCGATCTGCTGTTTATCGGCGATTCGATCACCCAGGGCTGGGAAGGAGCCGGCAAGGAGGTCTGGAAGGAGTTCTACGGCCATCGCAACGCGGTCAATCTGGGCATCGGCGGCGACCAGACCCAGCACGTGCTCTGGCGGCTGGAACACGGCAATCTCGACGGCATCTCGCCCAAACTCGCCGTGGTCATGATCGGCACGAACAACGCCGCAGGCTACCCGCCGGAGGAGATCGCGGCAGGCATCGAAGCCATCGTGAAGACGCTCCGCGCCAAGGTGCCCCAGATCAAGATCCTGCTCTTGGGCATCTTCCCCCGCGGCGCGACCCCGGAAGACCGGCTCCGTCAGGTCAACCAAAAGACCAATACCCTCGCGGCCAAGCTCGCCGACGGCAAGCAAGTCGTCTACCTCGACATCGGCAAGGCGTTTCTCCAGCCCGATGGCACGCTCACCAAGGAGATCATGCCCGACCTGCTCCACTTGAGCCCCAAGGGTTATCGGCTTTGGGCCGAGGCGATCGAGCCGGAAGTGGCCAAGGTACTGGGGAAGAAATAGGGGCGCGTGCGGAGAAACACCGCTCGTCACCGTGGACCGGGACCGTCCCCCGTCAACGGTGACCAGCGCACGCGGTTGGCGACGCGGTGCCCCTCCTCAGGACGCGTCGCCGGCCGCGGTGGCGCGCTTCTCGACCCGGGCGATCAATCGCTCGGCATTTCCGTGGAAGATCGCTTCGATGTCCCTCGGATCCAGCCCCACCTGCTGGCTGGCTTGCTGTAGCGCGCGCAGGGCCTCGTACATCAAGAGCGTATAGCCCGCCTCCACCTCGGGCGGCTCACGCTGGCGATTGAAGAAGAAGGGGTAATTCGTGCGGATTCGGTAGGCGCGGCCCTCCCATTCTTGGCGGCCGCGCATGTACATGATCGGATTGTCGGTGCCGTACAAGAGACGCCCCGGGCCCAGCGTCGTGAGCGCCAGGCGGAGCACGTCGGGATTGAGTACCGCCGAGAGATCGAAGTAAAGGCCCTCGTCGTCGGCCAGCGGCGGCAGCGCCTCCTCGGCGTGCGGCAGGGTGTAGGCGCGCCCAAGGTGGGCCAGTACCAGGATCACCCGCGGATAGCGACGGCGAATCTCGCGAACCTCGGCCAGATTGGCCGGATCCCCCAGCCGGCCCGCCCGAGACACGTGGAGCGTCACCCAAGCCCCGCGCTCGTCGAGCAGCTCCAACTGGTGGTGCGGCAGGAACTCGAAGAGACTCGCGTCGAGGTGCTTGTCGCGGGTCGTGGAGTCGTGGCTGATCAGGGCATAGTAGACCTTCACGCCGAGCACGTTCGGCTGGTCCAGCTCGCGTGCGACCCGCTCGGCCGACCATTGGGGGCGCACCACGGCCAGCCGGCGCCACCCCCGCTCGACACATGCCCGGTGGAGACTGGCGTTGCTCGCCTCGACATCGTATTCCAGCGACGGAAACCCGAAGGCCAGACACGAGAACGCGCGACCGGGAAACACCAGCCGGTGGCAACGGTCGGCCTCGACCGCGCCGATCGGCTCGGCCACCTCGTTGACCCAGTATTGCCGGCGCTTTTCGTCGGTCATCTCCTCGACGAGGTGCTCGGGCTCGTTGACGTGGGTGTGGGCATCGAAGACCCGCCGCGGAACAAACCCCTCGAGGTGTTCCTCCCAGAAACGGCGATCGACCTCGGTGTACTGCCAGACATGGTGCAGGCGGATGCGTTCCATAGCCCTTCGATCGTCGGTACGGCCACGAAGCCGGTCAAGGTCCACCATGGCTGCACGAAAAAAAGGGCCGGAGAAGGCTCCGGCCCTTCTCGATGCTGCCAGAACTGGCAGCGAACCGAAAACATCACAAAAACCTTAGTTCGAGGTCGGCTCAGCGCCGCGAATGCTCCCCATGGCGCCCCACACCCCGTACGGGCTCTGCTTCACGCCTAACGCGGTCGCCTCGCGCGACGCCAGGTTGCCGCAGTCAATGGTCTCGCTGATGAACCGCACCGAGCCATCGACCATGCCGCCGAGCACGCCACCAGGATGGTAGCTTTGCGGCGGGAACAAGCCCCAGTTCCATTCGCCCTTCGACGGTTGGGCAATGGGGCTGTTCGGCGGGAGAACCGTGCTAAAGCCCGTGCACAGGGGGTATCCCGACTGCCAGCCTTGGCCGCGGCGCTGGTGACTGTCGGCCGGGGTGCAATTGATCAGTGTGCCGCCAGCACCCTTGTACGACAGGGCCACGACCGGGGTCGTATCCAGACCGCTGCCGATGCACGAGCTACCCATCACGTCGGTGCGCGTGCCCGTGTAGACCGCCAACTCGCTCACCGCGATGGTGTTGCTGGTTCCGTCGGTAATGTCGGAGATGGTCACGCAGGTGTCGTGCGTGAACACGCCGCGGAACTGCGAGTTGCCCACCAGGTTGTTGATCCGGTCGCCTCGGCTGAAGCAGTAGTTGACGTTCGTCATTTGGCCGTGACTGGCATGTCGGGCGGCCTGCGCCTTGCCGTCCGACGGGCAAATGACGTTGTTCAGCTTGACCATGAACGGCGGGTCCCTGCCGTAGTTCACCCAGTCGCCACCAGGCGGGATCGTTACGCCGTCGGTCGCGGTCTGCGCGGTCCAGATCTGGTCCCAAAGCGGCTTTTGTTCGATGAACGGCAGCATGTGGTAGATCGGGCCGGCCGCGTTGCATGTGCCGGTCCGCGAATTCCACGCGCACCCGGTGGGGTTCGTTCCCTTGGTACCCGCCGGGAACATCTTGTACACATCGTGATAGTTTTGCAGTGCCAGACCGAGTTGCTTGATGTTGTTCGAGCACTGCGACCGGCGTGCGGCTTCGCGGGCGGCCTGAACCGCCGGCAAGAGCAACGCGATCAAGATGCCAATGATGGCGATCACCACCAACAGCTCGACCAGCGTGAAACCACGCCACGAGCGACGCTTGAAAAGAGACATGACCATAGCGCAGGACTCCCCGAACATAGGAGGAAAAAAGAAACTGTGACTTGCCCCGGTTGGGGGACGACAATCACACCTCTGCCTTTCCCCTCTTCTCTCCCCTTCGATTGGATGCGGAGTACCCGGCACAGGTTCCCCACGTGCCTCGTTATAACACGGCGCCGAAGCGAAAGCAAGAAACGGTTGAAAAGTTTTGCCCCCCCGACGGTTTTGCATGGGCCCCATCGCCCGCGATGGCCCGTCGAGAGTGCCATAAGTCCTTGCCAGGCAAAATCTTGCACGAACACCGTGATCAGATCGGGAGGCTCCGCGATGGGTGGCTCGCCGCGATCTCGGCCCACGCCGGTCTGTTCGACCGCCGAACGCCGAGGCTCACTTCGAGGTCAACGGGAAGTCGAACTCGTTCTTGCCACCCTTGGTGACCTCGACTTTGAATCCCGACGAGCCGGGATCCTTGTACTTTTTGGGCAGATGATCGATTTCCTTGGGCTCGGCCTTGCCGCTCTTTTCGTAGGCCTCGATCGCGGCCTTGGTGGCTTCCTCGCCCGTCATGCCAGGCTTGACGGCGCCGGCGGTCGGGTCCTTCACCTCCGTCTTGTGGATGATCACGAGGTAGGTCCCCGCCAAAGCACCGTCGTTGGGATCGCGCGTGGTCAACCGGTACCGGCCCGAGGCATCGGTCTTGCCTGATGCTGCCGCCCCCCCACCCGTGGTCGGGGTAAACACGACCGTTGCCCCCTCGACCGGGGCACCGTCCAGCGTGACCGTACCGGAAACGGGCACGGTATCCAACGTCTTTCCTCCACCGCATCCGAGAATCGCGACGGCGGCCAATCCCACCATCAAGGTCCCCAACAGTCGTACCATGTCGATCTCCCTCGTTCTAGTGAACCTCAGCAACCCTCCGGACTACACGCCGAAACGCGACGGGGCCCTCCGAACCGGACGTCCACCCTGGCGCGATTGCCACCGGGCGCGCAACCAGGGAGACCCATCCGCATTGCCGGAAAATCCTCCGCGTTGGCAGCCACCACCGTAAGCGATAGGCCCCCCACACGTCAACCCCTTGCCGAAGTTTCTGCCTTGCAGGGCAAGTTGGCAACGAGCGATTCGGAATGCTACCCTTGATGGGGGCCGGACCGTGGAGCGCTTCTTGTGGATCCCTACGTGGTCTTCAAGCAACTGGGGGTGTCTCTGCTCTTGGGATTGCTCGTGGGGCTCCAGCGCGAACACGTGGCGAAGCGGGTCGCTGGGGTACGGACGTTCCCCCTGATTACCGTTCTCGGCACGTTGGCGGCGCTGTTGGCACCGACGTTCGGCGGCTGGATCGTCGCGGCGGGACTGTTGGCCGTGGTCGCCGTGCTCACCTTCCCCGATCTTTTTAAGGATGGCGAGCGACGCGAGGATCCCGGGACGACCACCCACGCGGCCGCCCTGGTGATGTACGGCGTGGGCGCGCTGTTGGCCTTGGGACCGACCGCAATGGAGGCCGCCATTGCCGTGGGCGGGGGCGTGGCCGTGCTGCTGCAATTCAAGCCGCAATTGCACGGCTTCGTCCACCGTCTGGGCGACCGCGACGTGAAGGCGATCATGCAGTTCGTCCTGATCACCTGTATCATCCTGCCTGTCTTGCCCGACGCCACCTACGGTCCGCTCGGCGTGTTCAATCCGTTTCGGACGTGGCTTCTCGTGGTGCTCATTGTGGGGATCAGCCTGGGGGGGTACATCGCCTACAAGTTCCTCGGGCGCGGCGCGGGGATTCTGCTGGGCGGGTGTCTTGGCGGCGCGATTTCCAGCACGGCGACCGCGGTCAGCTACTCGCGCCAGGCCCGCCAGGCCGCCGATGGGACGCGCGTGGCGGCCATCGTGATCATGATTGCCTCGGCCGTGGTGTTTGTGCGGGTGATGCTGCTGATCGGCGTCGTCGGATCGGAGTACCTGCCGGTCATGGCCCCGCCGCTTGCGGTGCTCTTGGTTCTGAGCCTTGCGCCGGCCCTTTGGGCCTGGCGCCGCGTGCGGCACGAGCCGGGCGGCCTGCCCGAGCCGCAAAACCCGACGCAGCTTCAGTCGGCCATGTTCTTCGGGGCGATGTATGCCCTGGTTCTGTTGGCCTTGGCGGCGGCCAAGGAGCATTTCGGCCAGCGCGGCACCGAGGCGATGTATCTGGTGGCCGCGCTGTCGGGACTGACCGACATGGATGCGATCACGCTTTCCACGGTCCAGATGGCAGCCCAGGATGCGTTCGTGGCACAAAGCGGCTGGCGCCTGATCGTCGTGGCGGCGATGGCCAATTTGGTGTTCAAGGCGGCCGTCATCGGCGCTTTGGGCAACCGGCGGCTCTTGGCCCAGGCCGCGGCGTTCTTCGCCATCCCGTTTGCCGGCGGAGCCCTGTTGCTGTGGTTCTGGCCGTGGTGATCTGGTTTTGCCCTGGGGAAAGGCATACCATGATAAATGGCTGACCTGCGAGGGAATGACTCTCTCTCGGGACATCGCTGGCCGTCGCGCCGAGAAGCGAGTCGAAGGGAGGAGCGACCATGGATTCCGACACGTCCAAGGTTTCGGAGCCTGGCGGCGCCGCCTCGCGGCGCCCGGAACTGACCCCAACGCAGGAGCAACAGATCTTCCAGGCCGCGGGGCGGCGCGTGGCCGCCGCCGTGCGGCGCCTATCCGCCGAACGCCTCGAGGAAGTCCTCGGCGACGTGTCCCAGGCCCCCGTGTTCGGCTCGTTCGTCAGCTTGAAGCGGTCCGGGCAACTCCGGTCGTGCTGCGGCTACCTGGGAACGTCGGTGCCTCTGGCCGAGGCCCTCGAGCACGCGGCGGTTCGGGCCGCGCGCGAGGACCCACGTTTTCCCCCGATCTCGCTCGCCGAAATCGACGATCTCGAGATGGAGGTGTGGTTGCTGTGGGGCTGCAAGCCCGTCACGCACCACGGCGAAGAGCGGGCCAAGGCCGTGGTCATCGGCAAGCACGGTCTCCAAATCGCGCGGGGACGCAACCGGGGATTGTTGCTGCCCAGCGTGGCCGTCGAACACGGCCTGGACGCGGTGGGCTTTCTGCGTCAAGTGTGCCTGAAGGCCGGCTTGCCCGCCCACGCGTGGAAAGACGACGACACGACGCTGATGACGTTCGAGGGGTACGCGATTCGCGGCCGTCTGAAGGCCGCGCTGGGAGAATCGGCGCAGGCATTGGCCGAGGCGCCGGGCGGCCCGACCCGGCGCGAGTTGCTCGAACTGGCCGATTTCTGCCGCGGCAACCTCGAACGTCTCGCCCTGGGCGCCACGCCGAACTTTTATCTGCCCGGCGGGTTCGATGGGAGCGTCTGCGGCGTCGTGCTGAGCGTGCGGCTGCCGGGGTCCGACGAACCGATCGAGTGGGGCAAAGTCTCGCTTGGTGCGAACCTGCCGCTCCAGGCGACGCTGTTCCGTGTGACGCAGGCCGCCGCCGGGGCCATCCCCTTGGCCCGGCATGGCGCCGGATCGCTTGCCCGACTCGCCTGCGGGGTTTCGGTGCTTTGGGACCCGGTTTCGCATGGCACGCTGGGGCAGGCCCGTCTCGAGGCGATCGACCCGGCCCGCCGCGCGGTGGTGCTCGTCGCCTCGGAGACTTGGGCCGTGGCG
>DYLT01000008.1:0-7194 GCA_020721945.1 Blastopirellula marina | reverse complement strand
GGGCCGGGCGCGGCTGCGCGGTTCGGCGGGCGTCCAAGTGGTCAGCGCCGCGGTGGCCTCGACCGAACCGCGGATCACCGCCACCAGCGCTGCCCGACCGCAGCACGACCCCACCGTGCGGCCCCCGGCGGTGGCCGGACGCTTCTACCCGGGCAACCCGCGCGACGTCGAGGCCGCGCTGGAGGCCTTGCTGCCGAAAGAGCGGCGGCCGGAGCCGTGGGCGGGGGCGATGGTGCCCCACGCGGGATGGAGGTTTTCCGGCCAATTGGCCGCGGCGACCTTGGCCCGCGTGAGCATTCCCTCGCGGGTCATCATCGTCTGTCCGAAACACACGGCCGGCGGCGCCCATTGGGCTGTCGCCCCCCATCCGTTATGGGCCTTGCCGGGTGGCCATGTCGAATCGGATCCGGAACTCGCCCGGCGTCTGGCCGAGCGGGTGACCGACCTGGCGCTGGACGCCGAGGCCCACCGCGCCGAGCACGCGATCGAAGTCCAGTTGCCGATCCTCGCGCGATTGGCCCCGCACGCGAAGGTCGTGGGCATGGTCCTGCGCGACGGCGACCTGCGTCGCCTTGGCCGGTTCGCCGACGAGATGGCCGGCGTGCTCGCCGAACTGCCCGAACGTCCCTTGTTGGTCATCTCGACCGACATGAACCACTACGAAGACGACGACCGCACGCGGGCCCTCGATCGCCTGGCCCTCGAGGCGATCGAAGCCCTCGATCCCGCGCGCCTCTACGAGACGGTTTTCCGGAACGGCATCAGCATGTGCGGCGTGCTGCCCGCCGTCTTGGTCATGGAAACCCTTCGCCGGCTCGGCTGCCTGAACCGCTGCGAGCGGGTGGGCTATCGGACCAGCGCCGACTCGGGCGGCGACCGCCAGCACGTGGTGGGTTACGCGGGAATGCTCTTCGCGTAGGCGCCGGCCGGCCCGCAGCCCCGTCGCCGCACGGCGTGGGCGATTTCATTGACACCGCCCGGCGCCCAACCATAATCAAGAGGGTTTTCCGCGCCGCGGCATGTCGCGTGCGGCGCGGGATGACCGCCCTGGGAGTCGAGCCACCATGAACGTGCTGCGCGCAGGCGTGTCGTGCGGGGTACTGATCGCGCTGGCCCTCGGCAAGGCCCCGGGGGCCGAATCGCCGGCAACGCCGCGGCGCGGCGATCCGCGGTGGCTCTTGCCCGTGCCCGAGCTGAAACCCGATCCTCGCGTGCCGGCGCTGGCGGACGTGGTGGGGCACGCCTGGGCCGAAGACATCACCAGCCATGCCGAGATGGAGCGGTATCTGGAATCGCTGGCGAAGGCCGCGTCGGACCGCGTGGCGATGGTGTCCTATGGCAAGAGCTACGAGGGACGAAGACTGGGGTACCTCGTGATCACGTCGCCGGAGAACCTGCGCCGGCTCGAGTCGATTCGGGCGGCGAACCTCGCGCTGGCCGATCCGCGCGCGACGCCGCCCGAGAAGGCCAGGTCGCTGGCGGCATCCGTTCCCGCGGTGGTGTGGATCGCCTGCTGCATCCACGGCAACGAGACCTCCAGTCCCGAGGCGGCCATGCTGGCCGCGTACCACATGGCCGCGGACCGGCGGCCCGAAACCGAGGCGCTGCTTCGGAACGTGGTCTTCCTTCTGGACCCGATGCAGAACCCCGACGGCCACGAACGCTTCGTCAATGCGTACCGCGAGATGCGCGGCCCCGTGCCCGACCCCAGTCCCCTGGCAAGCGAGCGCACCGAGCGCTGGCCGGGTGGCCGGTTCAACCATTATGGGTTCGACATGAACCGCGACTGGTTCCTTCAGAGCCAGCGCGAGACGCTGGGCAAGGCAGCCGCCTACCTGCGGTGGCAGCCGCACCTGTACTGCGACGCGCACGAAATGGGGCACGACGCGACGTACTACTTCGTTCCGCCGGCCGGGCCGAGGAATCCCCTCGTGCTGCCGTTTCAGGTCGAGTGGCTCGAGCGGCTCGGGCGGCACCTGGGCGGGCGCTTCGACGAGCGCGGGTTCGCCTACACCACGCGCGAGATGTTCGACGACTTCTTTCCGGGCTACGGATCGTCGTGGCCGCTGTTCCACGGCGCCTTGGGCGTGCTGTGGGAACAGGCCGGCGTGCGCGGCCTGGTCGTCGACCGCTCCGACGAAACGCAACTGGCGCTGCACGACGCGGTCCGGCACCACTACACGAGCATGATCGCGACGATCGAGTTCGCCGCCCAGAACCGCCAGCGTCTGGCCCAGGACTTCTACGAAGCTCGCCTGCGCGGCATCCAACAGGGAAAGGAAGGCCCGGTGCGGCACTACTTTCTCCTGGCCCAGAGGCATCCCGACCGCGCCGCGGACTTGGCAGCCCTGCTCGGCCGGAACGGGGTCGAAGTACGGCGCGTGTCGGCCCCGGTGGAGGTCGTCGCGACCAGCGCGCGCACGGGCCAGAAGCGCAGGCAAACCGTGCCGGCCGGCAGCTATCACATCCCGCTGGCCCAGCCGGCCAGCCGCCTCGCGCGGGCCTTGTTGGACCGGCACGTGGACATGGGCCGCGAGTTCGTCAATCGCCAACTCCAGCGAAAGCAGCAGCGTTTTCCCGACGAGATCTACGACGTGACCGCCTGGTCGCTTCCCTTGGCCTTCGATGTCGAGTGCCTGGCAACCGGCGACGTCGTCGAGGTGAAAAGCCGACCGGGCGACGCCATTTTGCCGCCGGGAGAGATCGTTGGCGGAAAGGCGAAGGTGGCGTACCTTGTGCCGGGAAGCGATCGCGCGATGCGGGCGCTGGCCGTGTGGCTGCGCCAAGGGTTGCGCGTCCATGTGGCCGATCAACCCTTCCGTCTGGAAAAGGAGGATTTCGCGCGGGGGACGCTGATCCTCCGCACCGCGGAGAATCCCGAGGACCTTGCCGCGCGCCTGGAGGAGTCGGCCAAGCGGTTCGGACTGCGCATCCACGCGGCGCAGACCGGCTTCGTGACCGAGGGGGCCCATTTCGGCGGACCGCATGTGCGCTGGGTCCGTCCGCCGAAGGTCGTCTTGCTCGTGGATCAACCGGCGCGCTACACCGTCGGCCATACGTGGCATCTGTTCGATCAGTCGCTCGGGTACCCGGTCACGCGCGTCGCGGGGCGCCACCTGGGCCGGCTCGATCTAACGAAGTACAACGTGCTCATCCTGCCCGACGGGGACTACGGCGGTGCCGGGGCGCCGGGCGAGAAGGAGATCGCCCGCTGGAAATCGTGGATCAGCGAAGGGGGCACGTTGATTGCGATCCAAGGGGCCGCGGCCTGGGCGGCCGACAAAAAGGTGGGACTCTTGCGCAGCCAGGTGCGCAAGAAGCCGGGGGTGGGCGAGCCGGCTGCGCTGGGCAAACGACCGTCCGAAGCGCCGGCGGAGGAATCGGGCGAGCCCCCCGATCCCGTGCCCGGGGCGTTCCTCCGCGCGACGGTCTTCGAGGAACACTGGCTGACGTTCGGCCTGGGCGACTCGCTCGACGTGTTCCGCAAGGGGAACCTCATGCTCGTGCCGCCAGCGGCCAAGGGCCGCAGCGTGGTGACCTTTGCCGGCAGGGACCAACTGCTTTCGAGCGGATTCTGTTGGCCCGAAACCTTGGCCCTGGCGGCTGAGACGTCGTACCTGATCCACCAGCCGCTTGGCGAGGGGCACGTGGTCGCCTTTGCCGACGATCCGAACTACCGCGCCATGTACCCGGCGCTCCAACGCCTGTTCATCAACGCCGTGATGTTCGGCCCGGGCCACTGAGGGGGCGTGGCCCTAGCGGTTGTTGGTCCGCTGGACGAGGACCAGCGACGTGTCGTCGTGGCGGCCGCTTCCGCCTGTAAACGCGCTGGAATCGGCGAAGAGCTTCTCCATGGCCTCCTGGACCGGCATATGGGCCGACGACCTGAGGCTGGCGAAGATGCCTTGCTCGCCGAACTGGCCGTAATCCTTGCACTCCAAGGGAAATGCCTCGGCCAGACCGTCGGAGTAGAGCAACAGGCGCGAGTTCGGCGGAAACTCGGCGGTCACCACGTGGTAGGTCTCGTCCTCGCTGATGCCCAGCGGAAGGCCCGAGTCCTCGTCGGTCCCGAGGGTGCGGATTTCGTTCGTAGTGAGATCCTGCAACAGGGGCATCGGATGGCCGGCCGAGGTGAACTCGATCTGGTTTCGGGTCGTATCCAGCGCGCAATACAACAGCGTGATGAACCCGCCCTCGTCCTGCACGATGGCCTTGCTCGACAGCCCCCGGTTGACCTCGCCCACGAACGACGCGGTGTCCTTATACTTCCGGTCGCGAATCATGCCGATCAGAGTGCGCATGCTCATGATCGACATGCACGCCTTGATGCCGTGGCCAGCCGCGTCGCCCACCAGGAGGATCAGGGTGTTGCTGTCGAGGCTGAAGACGTCGTAGTAGTCGCCCCCGGCCAGGACCACGGGCTGGCTGCCCAGCACGCGAATCTGGGCAGGCTCGTACCGGGCAGCGATCTCGTACCCGTTCAACACCGGCAACTCCTGCGGGATGACCGACTCCTGGAGCCGGCGCACCGACTCGATCTCCTCCCGCAACCGCTCGGCTAGTTGGCGCGCCCGCTGGGCCATCACGGCCTCGCGTGCCCCCTCGATCACCGAGTTGAGCAAGAAGACGAACTCGCCGTTGGCGTCGCGCGTGATGAAGTTGTGCAACCCATGCGCCACAAACTTCGCCAGGTGGACCACCTCCCCCTGAAAGCACGCCCCGAGGATCGGCACCTCGCGCTGCAAATGCCGGATCTGCTCGAACAGGGGGTACGACTCCTCGATGCTGGGAAAGTTCAGGGCCATCAGCACGATGTCCCAAATCTCGTTCGCCGCGGCGTCCCGAAACTCCTTCGGCGACGTGAGCACCTTCGCTTCCGTATCCCCAACATTGAGGAACAGCTCGATCGTTTCCGCCTCGCTCGGATTGTCCCAACCGACCAAGACCCTCATTGGTCCGACCCTAGTCATCAAAAGTCGCGTTTGTGCGCCGGGCGAATCCGCGCCCCGGCAGCGTCTATCCCTTTCTGCCAGTGTACGCCGGTCGCACGAAGTCCGCAACCAGAAGGCACAAAACCGCGGACCGGCCCTGGCGGCGGGCCGCACGCCCTCAGGCCACGAAATCGGCCGACACGCGGCACGAGTCCGACGAAACGACCAAGTCGCTAAGCCGTATCCGCTCCAGTTGGCGGCGGGTCTCGTCCGCAATCCGAGCGAGCGCCTCCTGAAGCCGCTCTCCGACACCGGCCGGATAATTCGCCTTCTGGGGCAAGCTGACACCCAGCGGACCATCGATCGCCTCGATGACCTCCAGAAGGGTGATGTCCTCGGGCCGGCGCTCCAACAGGAACCCACCCCCACCTCCCCGGGCCGACTGAAGAATGCCCTGCTTGGCCAAATCGCGCAAGATCTGGAGCAAGAACCGCTCGGGCATGTTGCCTTCCTCAGCCAGCCGCTTGCACGAAACCGGACTCCGATTGCCGTGCTGCGCCAGGCGCAAGACCGCATGGATGGCGTAGGCCACACTCTGCGATAGCTTCATCGATTGCCTCCCACCCAGGCGAAGGTCGAGAATCGCGCTTTCCCCGCACCAGCCGCGTACATCATCGACGATATACCACAAGGTGGACATCATGATAATCCCTGAGGTGGTGGAAATCCACCTCCAGCAAGAAAATGTACCCCTCTGGTCGGTGGGATTCGAGCAGGTTAGGACGACCGTCGGGTCTAGCACGCCATGCCAGTCCGTGGGGGCACGCCCCCAACGTATTCCCAGCGTGGTCCCACAAGCCAGTGGATATCGAACAGCACACCCGACACCAACCGGGCCCTTAGTCGATCGCCAACTTGGTCTTCGGCGCGAGGTAGACCGGGGCGTCGGTGATCGTGAGCGTGACGTCCCTGCCCGAGGCGGTTACCGCCGGAAGGCTCTCGCCCGTATGGGCAGTGACTCGGAACTCGGCAGGTCCGACGGGAATCGTCACGGCATGGGGGGCGGCGGCGGTCCAGGCGACTAACCGTGCCTCGTCGTTCTTGACGAACAGGTAGACGTAGTCATCCTTGCCGCCGGCCAGCAGGCGCTTGCGGAAGCGGAAGCCGCCGAGCACGGTCGAGAACGTCTTGGCGGCCAGATACGCGGGCTTGGGGTCGTAGACTGGCCCGCGTTGGGCGTGGTAAGGGAACCGGACTGTGCCGAAGTGATGTTCGGGTTCCTTGGGATCCGGTCCATCGTCATGCCAGTCGTACCAGATCGACAGCGGTACGCCCGAGGCGAGATTCGTGAGAAACTGCCGCGGGAGCATGCGTCCCTGCTTGGCTTCGTCGTAGTTCTTCCATGCCGCCGAGTAGCCCCACTCGCCCGAGAGGATCGGAATTCGCTTGCCCGCCGGCGCGTACTGGTCGATGAGTCGGCGCAGCCGGTCGTACTCTTCGGCGGCGGTCTCGGGGGGTTTCTGGCGGTAGGGATGGACCGACACGGCGGTCCAATAGTCCAAGAGGCCCGCCTTGAAGCACGCCTCGAGGAACTTGAAGTCGATTTGCGAGGTGGCCGGCCCGATGTACCTCTCGTGCGGCTCCGCGTCGCGCAGCGCCTTGCCCACGGTCAAGGCGAGTTTGACGTATTGGTCGACGTCGGGCTTGGGTTTCCAGAAGAAGATGTTTGGTTCGTTCCACATCTCCCAGAGAATGCCGCGCTGCCGGAACCGCCGCGCCGCGGCGGCCGCCCAACGGGCAAAGGCCTGCCGTCCCTCGTCGCTGGCCGGGGCCAGCCCCTTGTCGTACAGGGGGTTGCCGTAGTCGAGGATGAACAAGGCGCGCAGCTTGTGCTCGTCGAGGGACTTCAAGAGCCGGTCGTACGCGCTGAAGTCGTACTCGCCTTTCTTCCGCTCGGTAGCCTGCCACACGAAATCCATGCGCACCCAGCGGAAGCCCGCCGCGGCAAGCATCTCCATCTCGCCCGGCCTCGGATCGGTAAAGTGGATGTTCACCCCAAGGCCCTCGGGCACGACGAGGTCGGGCAGGTCGGCCGCGGCAAGAGCCCTTGCCCGCACGAGCAAACAACCGCTCACGAGGATGGCCGCGAGAACCGTCTTTCGCATACGAGTCCAGAACATGGCGAACCTCCAGGAATACCCTTGCGCAAGACGCGCAGGCTACCACCGAGCCTGCGTTGCGGCAAGGTCCCCCCCGGCCGAAA
>DYLT01000564.1 GCA_020721945.1 Blastopirellula marina | reverse complement strand
CGTCGGCCGGAACCTTGATGTAGCCGGCTTGGGCGCGGAAGCCGTCATCGCTATTGACGCCCAGCGTGAGCCAGCCCTCGGGAAGCTCGACGAACGCAATCACTTCGGCGTCGGCGCCCGCCGTCGTGTTGTAGTTGCCCGGGAGGCCCGGCATCTGGTCGTCGGGCTGGAAGTTGCCGAAGGGGCCGGTGGGGGTGAAGGTGTCAGCGTTCAGATTGATCACCGTGGGGATTTCGTATTCCAGGAGCGGCCCGACGACCACGCCGTCGGCCAGGGCCGGTCCTCTTTCCTGCGCGAAGGCAGAGTTCTCCGTCACTGGCGCGCCGGTCCCGTCCACCAACTGGCCGGCCAGCGCCAACTCGGTCTCGGCGAGGCTGGTGTGGGTGTAGGTGTCGTTCTGGAAGATCCTGAAAATGAAGCCGGGTTTCGACGTGTCCACCGACACGGCCTGCATCGCTTGGGTGAGCACGGCATAGTGGGCCCCCTTGAAGGTGCCCGTGTCCGTCACCGTATTTCCCAGCGTATCTTTCACCTCGATGACGTAGGTGTGGTCGGAGTCCGGAGGGAAGGGTGTGGCGCGGCTGTAAGCGAAATCAGTCGCGTCGCCCTTCGGGGTGACCGTCAGCGGGACCGACTGCCCATCAATGTACAGCTTCGCACTATCCGGATCGCAGATCGAGGTCCCCAGGTTGTTCACGCGGAAGGAGAAACCATCCAGGCTCGCCCCGACGGCCGAGAGATAGATGACGTCGGCCGCTGTGCCCCCAACCCCCAGCGTCACCAGCGCGGTTTCCTGCGGGGTCTTTCCGAAAACGATCGAGTGCGCCCCTAGCCCGCCCCAGCCCTTCTGACCCGGCGTATCCTCGTCGCCATCGTTGATGGCCATCCCGAGCCCAAACTGCGTCCCGTAAACCAGATCGGTCAGATCCAGGGCCGCCTTCGGCAGTTTGATCTCGTAGGTGGTCTTCTTCGTCGTGGTGTTTCGGGCAACGACCGCTTCGGTGGCGCAGGTGCCGTCCATGGCACAGGCGGGGCCAGCCTCGTGCTGAACAATCACCTCGCCCAGGGCGGCTTCGACCCCGCCGAGGGCATAGTTATACAGCGCCACCTGTGTGTCCTGGGCCCCGTTGGCGATCATGAGCTGAACCGAGTCGCCGTTCCAGGCGCTGTTGGCGGCGTTCTCG
>DYLT01000007.1 GCA_020721945.1 Blastopirellula marina | reverse complement strand
ATACGAAAAGAGGATCGTGCGCCCGTCGTAGTGGACCGCCGGGTCGCGCACGCCGCCTCGCGGGGCGTTTAGAAGCACCGTGGCTTTGCCGGTCTTCAGATCGAGCCGACACAGGCGCCCGCCCCGGCCGTAGGTCTTCCAGCGCGAGTGATCGAGCGTAAAGCCGAAGTTCGCATACCAATGGGGGTCTTCGCCGAGCGCACGGACGGCGAAGATCAGGTGCTCGATGCCGCGCATGGGCCCCTTCGAGAACTCGGCCAAGAGGTTCGGTTCGGGCGGTCGAATCAAGGCAAGCGGCCTGCCCTCGGTGCGCAGGGCCACGTAGTCGTAGATGATCCAGCTCTCATCCTCCAACCGGATGGCCAGCGTGTTTTCTCCCTTGCGGATTCGCCCGCCGGGGATCTCGAAAACCATCGTCTCGGGCTTGCCTGGTGCGATCGGCTGGAATGCGACGCGTGGATCGCCGCGGGGAGCCACTTGCGAGGCCAGGTCGGCCCCGTTGACCGTCACCACGACCTTCGACCGCTCGCTGGGCGAGCCGCCGGCCAATCCCAAGACGAGAAACAGGGGGCGGTTCTCCTCGGCACGACGTTCGAAGCGGATCGCAAAGGAGTGGACCCGACCGCCTGCCCAGCGGTCCTTGGGCGCGGGGTGGATGTACGGCCACTCGGAGGGTCGACTCTTGCCCACCGCAAAGACGATCGGCTGGGGAAACTTGCGCAAGTAGGCGGAGTAGCCTTCGCCGGGGGCGGTCAGGCCGAACTCGGCCGCGTGACCGTCGGGAATCCCGATCACGAAGAGGTTTTCGCCCGGCCTCGGTTCCGAGGCCCCACCCAAGCCGGCCAAGGCGGCCGCAAGCGCTGCGGCCATGGCCGTGGGGAAAGCTCTCTGGCGGACGTCGCGCGCATCCACCGCCGCCATCGTCGTTCTCCTGCGTCAGGTCGTGGCATGAAAAGGCCAAACCCAAGGCGCGATGGCCACCGTGAGGGCCCATGCCACAAGATCCAATGGCACCCCCACTCTCAGATAGTCGGTAAAGCGGTATCCACCGGGCCCGTAGACCATAAGGTTGGTCTGGTAGCCGATCGGGGTGGCGAATCCGGCCGAGGCCGCTATCATCACCGCAACGATGAAGGGCATGGGATTGACCTGGAGGTTGCCGGCGGTGGCCAGGGCGAAGGGAAACATCAGCGCCGCCGCCGCGTTGTTGGTGATCAGTTCGGTCACCAGCAACGTCACGCCATAGAGAGCCACCAGCGAAAGCCAAGGACTGCCGCCGACCGCGTGGGTAATCGCGTGGGTCACGGCGTCGGCGGCGCCGGTCTTCTCCAGGGCGCGGCCGATGCCGAACGACGCGGCGATGGCCAACAGCACTTGCCAGTCGATGGCCCGCCGGGCCCCCCGGGTTTGGCAGCAGCGAGCGGCGATCATCAACCCGGCCGCCACCAGGGCCGCCTTGAGCATGGTGATCTGGCCGACCAGAGGCAACGGGCCCCAGTTCTCGCCGAAGGTCACCAGAGCGACCATCGCAAGCAGGATTCCCAACGCGATCGCCGCCCGGTCGTGCCGAGGAGGATTCGAGTTCTCCAGGCGGCTAACGAGAAAGAAATGCCGGCTGTTGCGATGCTGGTTGACGAAGGACGGGTGGGCTTCCAACAGGAGCGTGTCGCCGGCGCGCAAGACGATGTCGCCGATCTTGCCTCGAATCCGCTCCCCTTGCCTGGCCACCGCGATCACCACCGCGTTGTAGATCGAGCGGAACCGCCCGTCGCGAATCGTCCGGCCGACCACCGGGCAACTGCTGCTGGCCACGGCCTCGATCAGGCACCGTTGCGACCGGGGTGAATCGAGCTTGAAGATCTGGTTCGTGGCGGGCACCAGGCCGCGGATCTTCTGGAGATCGACCATCGAGTCGACAATGCCCACGAACACCAGCCGGTCGTTGCCCCGAAGCACCTCCTCGGGTCCGACCGCGGGAAGCACCACGCCCTCGCGGTCGATCTCGGCAAGGTACAGCCCGGGCAAGTGGCGCAGGCCCGCCTCTTCAATCGACTTGCCCACCAGTGGGCTGCCGGGCTCGACGAGCATCTCGATGGTGTATTCGCGCGGGTCGGCGGCCGTGCTGATCGGGGGAAGCCGCTCCGGCAGGAGCCATCGGCCAGCGACCAAGAGCACGCCGAGGCCCGCCGCGGCCACGGGCAGGCCCACCCAGGTGATGTCGAACATGCCCAGGCCGTTGGGAATCGCGATCGAGCCGTATCTGCCGTCGCCGATTTGATACGCCTGGAGGAGCATCCCGTTGACCACCAGGTTCGTGCTCGTGCCGATCAACGTGCAGGTGCCCCCGAGGATCGCCGCGTAGCTCAACGGAATCATCAGCTTCGACGGCGCGATGCGGTGGTGCTTGGCCCAGTCGTTGACGGCCGGAATGAGCATCGCCACCAGGGGCGTGTTGTTCATAAAGGCCGAAAGAACCGTTGTGGGAAGTGCTATCCGGGCGATGGCATCGGTCGTCGATCTCGGCCGGCCGAATAGCCGATCCGCGATCCAGGCCACGCCACCGGTCTCGATGATGCCAGCGCTGACCACAAACAGCACCCCAATGGTAATCATTCCCTCGTTAGCGAAGCCGGCCAGTGCCTCCTTTTCGGTCAAAATGCCCCCAAGAAGTAGAATGACCAATCCACCAATGAGAATTACATCTGGCGGGAACTTGGAGCTGCTCAGCAACCCCAAAATCAGCAGGACGACCGCCAACGTATACCAGGCTTCAAACGCCATACCGCATACGCCCGAGAAGAAAGAATCTATACCAGAGCGATCAATATAGTATATTATCGACCCAAGTCCAGTGCCAGCCTTACCGCATTGGAGCGAGCGGTCGACGTGGAGGGAGGATCAGGGCGACACGGTTGCCGAGGTGCCGTGGGCCCCAGTTCGTAGTGCATACAACCGCGACATGGTTCCCACATACAAAGTCCCATTGGCCGCGACAGGAGTACTGATCACGGGATCGGGAAGTCGGATCGAGCTGAGCAGGCGTTTTTCTCTGCCGGTGGCCAGCACCAGGAAGTCGCCGCGACGGGTGCCGATATAGACCTTGCCGTCGGCCACCAAGGTTGAGGCCCAGATCTCGCCGCGCGCGTCGTGGACCCAATAGGGTTTGCCCGACTGGGCATCGGCACAATGAACCTTCCCGCCGCAATCGGCGATGTAAACCAACCCTTCGCGGACCGCGGGCGTCGAGCAGCAGTGGCGGTCGAGCGGGTAGGTCCAGACGAGGCCGGTCTTCGTGATGTCGCCGGTTTGGGTGGCGTCGATGCAGAACAGCCAGGCCTTGTTTTTGCCCCACCAGATATCGCCACCGGCGGCCACGTACACCCGGCCCTCGTGGAACACCGGCATTCCCTTGATGTTGCTGGGGCTCTCGCGGCGGTTTCGGATGTAGCGGTGGACGTTCTCCTTGGGCGCGGTCGGGTCGCAGTCGAACCGCCACAGGCGTGCCAACGCGCGCAGTTCGTCGGCCGTGCCGAGCGGGCCAAGCGCCTCGAACCCGTACACGACGCCGTCGCCGCCACCGAAAACGACCATGCGCCGACCTTGCCACTGGCCCCAAGCCGGCGCCGACCACGTCGAGTGGAAGATCCGCGGGCCGATCTGCTCGGCGTCCTTCGCCACGAGCCGGCCCGTACCTTTGTCGAGAACGATCAAGCTGGGGGCCTCGGGCTTTTCGACTCCGGTGTGCTGGCTGTTCAGGCCATTGCTCGTATTGACGTAGAGGAATTGCCCATCGAGCAGGATCGAACTGTGGGCCGAGTCGTGCGGTCGAACGCCGGCCCCGCTGCGCAGGTCGAAGAGCCACAGGATGTCGGCATCGAGCGGGCCCGGCTCCATGGCGGCCTTTTCGCGCGGGGCCATGTGTCGGCCCTCCTCGCGATAGGGGCCGTCGTTGCCGTTGGCCAGTCCCAAGAGGTCCAGGCACACTGCCTCGTCGCGGTTGGTGACCGTGTACACGCGGTCCCCTTCGACCGTGGCAGGAGAGCACATCCCCGCGTTGGGCCAGTCGAGATAGATGTCGCCCTCGAGTTTCGGCACGACGAGTTGCCACGCGAGCCGACCGTCCTTCTCGTCGAAGCACATCATCACGCCCCGGTCGCCCTCGTGGCGGGGGTCGCGCGGGTTGCTGTTGTTCGTGCCGATCAGCACCTTGCCGCCGACCACCACGGGCGTCGAGTAGCACTCGGTGCCCAGGGCGACCGACCAGAGGACGTTCTGGCCGGTTTTGGGATCGAAGCGGTCGGGTAGGCCCTTCTCGTCCGACACCATGTTGCGCGAGTAGCGCTCGCCCCATTGCGGACGGTCTTCCGACAAGGCCGCGGCGGACATGGCGGTGGGCAGCAACAGCCCAGCGAGGATGGCGTGCCGAACGTGGGAGGGTCGAGACATCGCGGCAATTCCCTGCGGTGGAAGGTGCTTTGAATCTACCTGGCCGGGATAGGTCACTCAAGCCCTCCCGAGGCAGGAGCCCGACGGACAAGCCCCACCCCGTTCGGTGCAACCGCACCCTAGCCAGCACGCGGTGCGGGCAGTATCCTAAGCGCTTTCGTTCGAGGACTCGTGGGAGTAGCGCCGGCATGAGCAAACCGTACCACGTCGTGGTCACCGATTTCATCCAGGACGAGTTGCAGCCCGAGCGGCAAGTGCTGGGCGATCTGGCGGACGTGACCGCCCTGGGCGCCCGAACCGAAGATGCCCTGGTCGGCCGGATCGAAGATGCCGACGCGATCATTCTCTTTCACGAGATGATGCTCACGCGCCGGACGCTCGAGCGACTCAGGCGGTGCAAGTTGATCGTGCGGGCCGGCGTGGGATACGACAACGTCGATGGCGCCTTCGCGCGCCGCCAGGGCATTCCCGTGGGCAATGTGCCCGACTATGGCTCGGAAGAGGTGGCCGACACGGCCATCGCCATGGCCTTGGCCCTGGCCCGGGGCGTCCACCTGCTCAATTCGCGGCTTCGCGCGGGCTTGGGGCCGTGGTCGTACCTTCAGACGGTTCCGTTGGCGCGGCTGCGCGGCAGCGTGTTCGGGATCGTCGGCTTGGGGCGGATCGGCACGGCCGCGGCCCTGCGGGCGAAGGCCCTGGGCATGACGGTCGTGTTCTACGATCCCTACAAGCCCGACGGCTACGACAAGGCCCTGGGCATCCGCCGCTGCGAGACGCTCGACGCGCTGTTAGCGCAGTCGCGCATCGTGAGCATTCACTGCCCCGCGACCGACGAGACGCGGCACATGATCGACGCGGCGGCCTTGGCCCAGATGCCGCGCGGCTCGTTCCTGGTGAACACCGCCCGGGGCCCCATCGTCCAGACGAAGGCTGTGCCCGAGGCCATCGCTTCGGGGCAGCTAGCCGGGGCGGGCATCGACGTGTACGAGAACGAGCCTCCGCTGCCCGACGACCCCCTGCTGGTCGCCTGGCGCGATCCGGACCACCCGGCCCACCATCGGCTCATCCTCAACCCGCACGCCGCCTTCTACAGTGAGGAGGGTTTGTCGGACATGCGGCGGAAGAGCGCCGAGGCGTGCCGGCGGGCGATTCTCGGCTTGCCCCTGCGGAACATCGTGAACTGACCACGATCTGCGAAAGGACCCCACGCATGAGCGCGGCCCTGAAGCGAGTCCTCGTCACCGGGGGGGCCGGGTTTCTCGGCTCCCATTTGTGCGAACGGCTGGTCGAGCGCGGGCACGACGTGATCTGCCTCGACAACTTCTTCACCAGCCAGAAGTCGAACGTGGCCCATCTGCTGGGCCGGCCGAACTTCGAGCTGGTCCGGCACGACATTACCCAGCCGATCTTCCTGGAGGTCGACGAGATCTACAATCTCGCCTGCCCGGCCGCGCCCGGCCATTACCAATACAACCCGATCAAGACGATGAAGACCTCCGTGCTGGGCGTCATCCACGTGCTGGGCATGGCCAAACGCTGCCGGGCCAAGGTGCTCCAAGCCTCGACGAGCGAGATCTACGGCGACCCCGAGGTCCATCCCCAGCCCGAAACGTACCGCGGGGCGGTCAACACGCTCGGCCCCCGGGCCTGCTACGACGAAGGGAAGCGCGCGGCCGAGACGCTGGTGATGGACTACCACCGGATGAATGGAGTTAACGTGCGCATCGTGCGGATCTTCAACACGTACGGCCCGCGCATGCACCCGTTCGACGGGCGCGTGATCTCGAACTTCATTCGCCAGGCCCTGGGCGGCGAAGACCTGACCATTTTCGGCGACGGCTCGCAGACTCGCTCGTTCTGCTACCGCGACGACCTCGTCGAGGGGATGCTGCGGATGATGGCTGCCCCGGACGACTTCCCGGGACCGGTGAACCTCGGCAACCCGGGCGAGTTCACCATCAAGGAGTTGGCCGAGTTGGTCATCGAGCTGACCGGGTCGCGATCGCGGATCGTGTACCATCCGCGGCCGGCCGACGACCCGGAGCGCCGCAAGCCCGACATCGCGCTGGCTCGCGCGCGCCTGGGTTGGGAGCCCAAGGTCCCGTTGCGCGAGGGCTTGCGCCGGACGATCGAGTGGTTCCGCTCGATCGACATGGCCCATTACCGCCCTCCCACGCCGAACTACTGACCGCGCCGGTTTCCTGGCCGAGGGGCGACCACGGGACGGATTGTTCCGCCGGGGTGGATTGTGGCCTTGCCGCGGCCGGGTATACTATCGGGCACGGAGAACCTGGGTACATGGAGGTCCATCCCTGGCTGCCGATGCGCGTCGGCGGCCAGGGTCCTTCTTCCAACGCGACGTCCCAAGGAGCAAGAGGTCCGTGGTCCGCAACCGCACCGTGCTGGCCTTCTTGGCCCATCCCGACGACGCCGAGATGCTCTGCGCCGGAACGTTGATCCGCCTGGCGGAGGCGGGATGGCAAGTCCACATCGCCACGTGTACCCCGGGCGATTGCGGCACGGCCACGGAGAACCGCTGGGACATCAGCAGCCGGCGCACGCGCGAGGCGACGGCTTCGGCCGCGAAGATCGGGGGACACTATCATTGTCTCGACGAGCGCGACGGATTCATCGTCTACGACAAGCCCACGTTGCAGAAGACCTACGACCTGTTTCGGCGCGTCGCCCCGTCGCTGGTCTTCACCCACGCGCCGAAGGACTACATGCTCGACCACGAGCAGGCGTCGCTCTTGGCCCGGGCCGCGAGTTTCCTCTACGCCGGCCCGAACGTCTCGGCGTTCCCGGTGCTGGAGGGTTCGTGCGTGCCGTACCTGTACTATTGCGACCCGATCGAGGCCATCGATCCGTTCGGCCAACCGGTCTCGGCGACCACCTATGTCGACATCACGGCCCAGGTGGACAAGAAGGCCGAGATGCTTGCCTGCCACGCCAGCCAGCGGGAGTGGCTGTGGGCCCACCACGGGATGGACGAGTACCTCGAGGCCATGCGCCGGCACGCGGCCATGCGCGGACGCCAGATCGGCGTGGCGGCGGCCGAGGCCTTTGTCCAGCACCGGGGCCACGCCTATCCGAAAGACGATTGGTTGGCGGAAATGCTCCCATGAGAGAATGCCCAATGTCGAACGCCAGATGACGAAGGGCCTCGGCGGCGGCCGGCCGTTTCGTCCTTCGGCCGTCGACATTCCGTGGTCCTGTGACTTTCGATTTTCGCCATTCCTGGCCCAACCGCCCTTGCCAATCGACAGGAGCCTACGTCATGTCGCGCCCCCTCAGCAAAGTCGCTCCCGAATGGTGGGACTACACGACCCTCGACCCGGAGATCCTCGACGACGCCGCCCGGCTTTCGCCGAAGGACCTGGTGAAGCTCTCCCGGCCCGGCTTTCGCGTGGTCATGTACGACACGCTCGAGGACTTCTACCTTGCCGAAGCCTTGGAATACGTGACGGCTTGGAAGCAGTCGACCGACGACAACCCGGTGGGCATTTGCGGGCCGATCGGCCCGACGGAGCAGCTTCCCCTGGTCGCCCGGCTCGTCAATGAACTGGAACTGGACGTTCGCAGTGCGCACTTCTGGGGCATGGACGAATGGGTCGACGAGCAGGGCCAGCCCGTACCCATCACCCACCCCCTGAGCTTCGCCAAGGCCGACATGGAGTTGTGTTTCCGGAGGATCAAGCCGAAGCTCCGCATGCCCCAGGCGCACCTGCATTTTCCCACGGGCGATCTGGCGGCCTATGCGAAGACCTACGATCAGGTGCGTTGCGCCGTGATGCAAGGGGGGCAGGGCGAGGTGAAACACTGGGCCTTCAACGATCCGCCCCGCCGCAAGGGCCGGTACAAAGACGCGCCGCCTCCGCCCGAGGAATACCGGAAGCTCTCGACCCGCGTGACCGATCTACACCCGATGACCATCATCCAGAACGCCCGCACCTCCGGCGGCGGGCATGTGGCCATGGTGCCCACCAAGGCGGCCACGGTGGGGCCTGTCGAGACCTGGAAGGCCGAAAAAGTGTCGATCTGGCAGGCTGGCATGCACGACAATCCTTTCGGCATGCGACTGACCACGTTGATGATCAGCACGCGGATTCCCGATTCGGCGGTGCCCATGTCGCTGTTGGCGGACCATCCCAACGTGCAGTTCAATTTCTACCGGCACGGCTTGGGCACCGTGGCGGCGGAGATGCACTGACCCGCGGTGTGCGGGAAACGACTCGGGCCGCTGGATCGACCGGTTCTTGCCGTCGGTAGCGATTTTTCGCCGGGACTCCCCCGGGATTTTAGGGGGGTATTCCCCTCCGGTGTGCATTCGGACGATGGCGCGACGTAGGTTTGTCTGAAGTCCAGGGTCGCGGCGCCACGCGGTCCGCCGCGCGGCGCTGGTCTTGAACATTCGGATTGACCGGGGCCCTATGTCGTCGACCCTCGAACTGCGCACGGCACCGCCGAGTCTCGCCCAGTTGGCGCGGCGGATCAACGACGTATCGACGCTTCCGCAAGTGGCCCTGCGCGTGATGCGCGTGGCCGAGGACCCCAACGCCACGGCCGGCGATCTCAAGGCCGCCATGGAGCTGGACGCGCCGCTGTGCGCCCGGGTCCTTCGCAGCGTCAACTCGTCGGCGTTCGCCCTGCGCACGAAGATCACGAACCTCCAGCAAGCCGTGGCGTACCTCGGCATGAAGCAGGTCCGCAACCTGGCCATGACGGCCAGCGTCAGCCGCCTGTTCAAGCACGAGGAGACGATCGGACGCTATCGTCGCCGCGACTTGTGGCGGCACCTGGTAGCCACGGGCATCTGCGCCCGGCTGATCGCCACCCGGCTCAAGCTGACGCGGTTCGAAGACGTCTTTCTCGCCGGGTTGCTTCACGACGTGGGGTTGATCCTCGAGGACCAGTACGTTCACCACCACTTCGTCCTGGTCCTCCAGACGCTGGACGAGGGGAAGACGCTTTGCGAGGTCGAGCGCCAGCACTTGGGCTTCGACCATACGACGCTCGGGTGGCAAGTGGCCGAATCGTGGGGCTTCCCGGAGCTGATCACCGACGTGATCCGATACCACCACCGCTCCGACGCCTACGAGGGCGATCATCGAACCGTGATCCACTGCGTCGAACTGGCGAACCTGATCTGCTCGTGCAAGGGCATGTCGTCGGTGGGTTTTTCGCTGGTGCGGCTCTCGGGCGAGGTCCTTCGCGACCTGGCGATGAACCGCCAGGATCTCTCCGTGCTGGCCGAGGATCTGGACCGGGAAATTCAGCGCAACCGCGGTCTGTTCGACGAGGCGGCGGCGGGATGACCCAGGATTTCGACGAGATGATCGCCACGCTCTTCGGGGCCGAGGAGCCGCCTCGGGATCCCACGGGAGCGCTCATGACCATTCGTCCGCTCTTGAGCGAGCTGCGCCCGTCGCTGTTGGTGCTGACCGACGCGGATCGAACGCTTCTGGCGGCCGACAGCCTCGACACGTCGGTCGATGCGCCAACCGCCGAGGCGCTGCGGTGCCAGTTGGAGCTGGACCGCGGCGAGGGGCCGTTGCGCCTGCTTGCGCCGTTGGCCGAACTGCCTTCGCAGACGCCGTTCGCCGTGGTCTTTGGGGACCGAGAGGCGGGGGGGGTGCTGGCCGGTCTGGTCCGCGCTGCCAGCGACGTCCCGCTCCGGCTGGCCGAACTCGTTCCCGCGCTCCAGGCGGCCGGCGCCCTGGCGCGTCTGGCCGTGCTGTCGCACCGGCGGCAAGAACGGCTGGAGACCCAAGTCCGCCACCTCCGGGCCGAGTTAGAGACACTGCGCACGTGCCAGGGCGAGATTGTCAGCCAGATCGTCGAGGAGCACCACCAGCGATTGGAAGAGCAAGCTCACCGGATGGCGCTGGAAGAGGTCTACCGCGCGGCCGAGGCGGCCAACCAGGCCAAGACCGAGTTCCTCGCCAACATGTCGCACGAGCTGCGTACCCCGCTACACGGGATCCTCAGTTTCGCGGCCTTCGGCATCAAGAAGGCCCAGACGGCCAGCCGCGAGGACCTTTACCAGTACTTCCAGAAGATCGAACGGAGTGGCAAATCGCTGTTGGTCTTGATCAACGACCTGCTCGATCTGGCCAAGCTCGAGTCAGGCCGGGCGACCTACGACTTCGCCACGCTTGACCTGCGGCTCCTCCTGCTGACCGTGGCCGACGAGCTGTCGCCCCTGGCTGCCCAGAAGCACATCCGCATGGCGATGCCCCCCGCCGGAACCACTCCCCCAATCGTCGCCGACGAGACGAAACTTGTTCAGGTGGTCCGCAATCTGCTCAGCAACGCGATCAAGTTTTCGCCGGACGGAAGCCTGATCGAGATCGAGGCCGGCATGGCGGGACCTCGGGTGTGGGTGCGCGTGTCCGACCGCGGCGTGGGCATCCCCGAGGCCGAGCTGGAAGCGATCTTCGACAAGTTCATCCAATCGAGCAAGACACGCACCGGCGCCGGCGGCACGGGGCTGGGGCTGGCGATTTGCCGGGAGATTCTGGCGGGACACAAGGGGCGCATCTGGGCCTCGAACCGGCCCGGCGGCGGAAGCGTGTTCACCTTTGAGATGCCCATCGACCCTCGCACCCCGCCCCAGGATCGGGACAACCACGCAACCGGCACAGCGGCTGGGTGCCGCCGGGACGGCACGGGTCCGCCGACGGAGGGCGGTCCGTTGGAACCGCCCCCATGCCCGGCAGCACGGCTCGACATTGCAGAGGTTTGACCCATGACTATCGGAAGAATCCTCATCGTCGACGACAGCGAGATCAACGTCGAGATCCTCAAGGAGATCTTGTCCGACTCGTATCACCTGGCCACGGCTTCGACCGGCGAAGAGTGCCTGAACGTAATCCGGGAGTTCGCGCCCGACCTGGTGCTCTTGGACGTCATGATGCCTGGGATCAGCGGTTATGAGGTGTGCCGGCGGATCAAGACCAGTCCCGTGGGCGCGTTCACCCAGGTCATTCTGGTCAGCGGGAAGGCCTCGAAGGCCGAACGGCTGCAAGGGTACGAGGCGGGCGCCGACGACTACGTCATCAAGCCGTTCGACCACGACGAGCTGCTGGCCAAGGTCCGCGTGCAATTCCGCCTGCGCGCCGCCTTGGCCAAGGTCTGGGAGGCCGATGCCAAGCTTCGGGCGTTCAACGAGGACCTGGAACGGCTCGTCGACCAGCGCACCGCCCAGATCGTCGGCATGCGCGATCTGACGATCTTCGCACTGGCCAAGCTGGCCGAGTCGCGCGATCCGGAGACCGGCGCCCACCTCGAACGGATCCGCAACTACGCGCGGATCCTGGCCGAACAACTCAGCATGCAGGGCCCTTACACGGCCCAGATCGACGATGCCTTCATCGGCGACATCTACCGCTGTAGCCCGCTGCATGACATCGGCAAAGTCGGCATTCCCGACGCGATTCTGCTGAAGGCCGGCCGGCTGACCCGCGAGGAATTCGAGGTCATGAAGCGGCACACGGTCATTGGCGCCGAGACGCTCGACCAGGCGGCACGGCAGGCCTGCGGGTGCGGGCATTTCCTCATCATGGCCCGCGAGGTCGCCCGACATCACCACGAGCGTTTCAATGGCAGCGGCTACCCCGACGGCCTGGCCGGCGACGAGATCCCCTTGGCCGCCCGGATCGTGTCGCTGGCCGACGTCTACGACGCGTTGACCACGCGGCGGGTGTACAAGGAGGCGTTCACCCACGAGACGGCGTGGTCGATCATCGAGGAAGGCCGCGGAACCCAGTTCGACCCCGCGGTGTACGACGCCTTTGTCGCACGCCGCGAGGATTTCCTCGCGGCCCACGAGGAAAGCGAACGGTTGGCCGCCGAGGAACTGGCCGGCGTGAGCGTTTTGGATGCGGGCCGCTAGTTCATCGACGGGTCCGCCGGCACGTGGCGAACTCCCAGGACCGACTTCCAGAACGCCTCGCCGATCCGGAAGGTGATTCGCTTCCAGAGTTCATCGTAGTCGGCGAACACGAACTCGACCGTCGCCGGCAACGTGAACCACGCCCCCTCTTTCAACTCGTTCTCCAACTGGCCGCCGCCCCAACCCGAGTGGTTCACGAAGAGCCGGTACGCATGTTCCTGCTGGTGGACGAGTTTCTCGAGGTTCTCGCGCTGGGCCGCGAAGTACACCCCGGGAACGATCTCCATCTCCGCGGCCGAGCGGTCGGCATGAACGGCCATCAAGGGACCGGGGACAGGTCCGCCCACGTGAACATGCTCATCGCTGTCGCATTGGCCGGCCCCTACTTTCTCCCACAAATCGCGGACCGTACTTTCGGCCGGCCGGTTGAGCACCACGCCGAAGGCCCCCTCCTCAGTATGGTGGATCAACAACACCACGGTCCGGACGAAGTTGGGATCGACCAGGTGCGGCGACGCCACAAGGAAATGGCCTTTGAGCGAGTTCATGGACTGTCTCGACCTCACCGAAAGGGGCGCGACCAATCCACTTGGCCGTAACCCAGGTCGCGTCGTGGACCATGGAACGAACGAGCAAGGCGGTCGATGCACCTCCCTGCCCGGTTACGCTTGGCCCAACGCACGCCTCACAGGCACTTCCAGCGGAGGGCACGGGATTCGAACCCGCAACCGGTTTCCCGGCACCACATTTCCAGTGTGGCCGCTAGCCATTCGCTTACCCTCCGTATGGGGCATGTGGAGGCGTTGCTCCACCTGGCCCCTTACCATTCTATGCTTGGCTCCAGGGCGTGCAACATGGGCTGTCGGTCCTGGGCGAACGGTTGCGAGGTCAGTCCCGGCGTCGGGTGCAGACCCCCAACGCGTGCCGGCTTGCTGGCCGCACCGAGATCGCGCTGACCACGAGCCACCGGCGTGCCGCCCTAGTCGACCAAATGGGCTCCGCTGATCAAGTCGATGAACTCTTGATTCGACTTGAAGCGACTCAGCTTGGCCGTCAATTGCTCCATGGCATCGACGTGGTGCATGCTGGAGAGCGTGCGGCGGAGCATGGTGACGGCATGGAGGGTCTCGGGCGGAAGGAGCTTCTCTTCGCGGCGCGTGCCCGACTGGGTGATGTCGATGGCCGGCCAAATCCGCCGGTCCGCCAGTTTCCGATCGAGCACCAACTCCATGTTGCCGGTGCCCTTGAATTCTTGGAAGATCAGCTCGTCCATGCGGCTGCCCGTGTCGATCAGCGCCGTTCCGACGATCGTCAGCGAGCCTCCCTCTTCGAACAGGCGGGCCGTGGCGAAGAGTTTCTTGGGGATATCCATCGCCTTGATGTCCACGCCGCCGGACATGGTGCGGCCGGTGTTGCCGACCCACTTGTTGAAGGCCCGGGCGAGCCGGGTGATCGAGTCGAGGCAGCAGAACACGTCTTTGCCCATCTCGGCCAGGCGCCGGCAGCGCTCGACGATAAGCTGCGACAAGCGCACGTGGCTCTCGATGTCGCGATCGAGGCTGCTGGCGACCACCTCGCCCGGGACGTTCCGCTTCATGTCGGTGACTTCCTCGGGCCGTTCGTCGATCAGCAGAATGAACTGTTTGATCTCGGGGTGGTTCTTGCCGATGGCCTGGCTGATATGCTGTAACAGGATGGTCTTGCCGGTGCGCGGCGGAGCGACGATCAGGGCCCGCTGGCCCTTGCCCAGCGGCGTGAGCAGGTCCATCACCCGCGTGGTGATCGGCGTGGGGCCGGTCTCGAGCTTCAGCCAGTACTCGGGATTGATGGGCGTCAGTTGGTCGAAGGTCTTGACGTTGGGGTATTCGTCGGGCGGAAGCCCATCGACATCGTGGATTTCGCGCAGGCGGGGCCCCTGTCCGCGGCGGGCGGGCTGGACAAGCCCGCGGATGGAAACCCCCTCGCGCAGCCGGTATTTTTCGATCATGCTGCCGGGCACAAAGGGATCGCTCAACTGGCGAATGTAGTTGGCCGCCGGATCGCGCAGGAACCCATAGCCGTTGGGGTGCATTTCCAGCACGCCGCCGCCCGGTTGGAGTTCACCCGGCTCGCCGCCTTCGTCGGGCTCCGGCTCGTGTCCGTTGTTGCCAACCGGAGTCAGCGAGCTTTCCTTCGGCGAACGGAAGCGACCGCGATAGGAACCTCCGTGTGGGCCGTTCTTGCCACGAATCCGGCCCCGTTTGTTCTTTGCCATGATCTCTTACCTGAGATGAAACAGAGGGCGCACCAATGCTCCGCTGCGGTACCCGGCTCAGGATCACGTTCCAAAGCCCAAGGCGGACCAGCAGCACTACCCGGGCACGCTATCCAAGAGGTCTATTTCCGTACGGCGACGAAAATCCTCTCGCAGGCCAGCAGGACGCCTTCCGAGCGCTCCCCATACGACCAACGCGAATCCGCTGACCCCACCCCGGCGCACCACCCTTGCCAGACCGGGTGTCGCACTCCAGGTGCGGTCAACAGCGGGACAACCAGGTCGAGAAGCCTCTGTGTCTCGTTTGCCGGATCGGTGACTCCCCGGCGAAAGACCGGCCCCGAGATTCAAGATCAATGGGCCGCAGCGTCAACCTGCCAGTCAGAACTCAAACTATGGCTATCTTAACCGTATCTCGGTTCGTGTCAAGCTGGTAGCCCAGGAATCTCTGCAAATCCCTGCCCCAAGAACGCCTGTTCTCAGCCCAACCGAGCGATTCCCGCGACAGCAGAATCCCCAGGCCAAGACGGGTCCTGGTCCCGCTGTATCCCATATACCCTATCTTACGCGCTTTGGCAAGTCGAAATGGTGCGCAGACACCGCTCACCACTCCAAATCGGCAAATCCGGTCTTTTCCGTTAATTTTCCCCGATGTCCCTGGCCTCTTTGACCGATACGGAAAGAACCGAATCCGGCATCCGCCGCTTCCACGCTCTTCCGTTGCGGTTTTTTGAGGGTCCAGGTCATGCGGGCGACACTCCGGTTCCTCTTCACGTTGGTCCTCGGTTCGGCGACGGCCTTGTCGGCTTCGGCCCAACAAGCTGTCCGCTGGCAGCCCGATCTCGACTCGGCACGGCGACTTGCCGCGCAAACCAACCGGCTGATCCTTATCCACTTCTGGGCAGAGGGTTGCGAGCCCTGCGCCCGAATGGACCGCGACGTGTTCTCGAGATTCGATGTGGCCGCTGCCTTGGAGACCGATTATGTCCCGGTCCGGGTCAATGTCAGACACTACCCTGCGACGGCTCAGCAGTTCGGCATCACGAGCTGGCCGACCGATGTGGTCGTCACGGTCCACGGAAACGTGCTCGACAAGAGCATCGGCTTCAAGCCCGCTTCGGCGTATTTGGGCCGTCTGAAACAGCTTGCCATGACCGCTCGCGGGCCGGTCACCCCAAGGGTGGGCACTCCCCAGTCCGCCGAACGCCGACTGGCAGGAACAACGCAACCTATGGGCCAACCGTCACTTCCGTACAATCCATCAGGGACGACCCCACCAACGACCGCCGCACGGGCGGACACCCATCCGCTGGCTGGGATGACGTCGCCATCGACAGACCCAAACATGCCCCCCCCATCATGGCAGGTCCAGCCGACCTATACGAACCGCGCCGGACAATCGTCCACACCTCAGCCCACGCGATCTTCCGATCGGTGGGGAGGCGGTCCCGTGGCGGGCGGCACTTTACCCAATACCCCGGCAGCGGCGAACCTGTCGTCCGCCCCATCGGCGTACGGATATGGGAGAGGGAAAGACGATCCACTGACCTCCGTCGGTCAGGTTGGGACGGGCCCTGGGTTGGCCTCGTCCACTTCGATGGCGGGCACGGCGGGCAAACCGCAGCCAGCCGCCGGAAATCCCCCGTTGGCCCTGGATGGCTATTGCGCGGTCAGCCTGGCCGAGAAGGAACGCTGGGTGAAAGGCAATCCGCGGTTCGGAGTGATTCACGAGGGGAGAACCTACCTGTTCGCCGGGCCGGACGAGGCGCGCCGGTTCTATGAAGAACCCGAACGATTCGCGCCGGCCATGTCGGGCAATGACGTGGTGCTTCTGGCCGATCGGGGCCAGACGGTCGCGGGCCGTCGGGAACACGGGGCGTGGTACGGCGGCAGGGTGTATTTGTTCGCCAGCGAGGATTCGTACGCCAAGTTTGCCCAGGATCCCAAACGGTATGTTAGCCCGACCGTCCAACCCGCCGCGAGCACGGCCAGATGTTCCGACTCGCCCATTGGCACGAACGACCAGGGCGTCGTTCCGCCGAACGGAGGGGGCCCCGCTTGGCGATCGGCCGTTCCGTGGGAGGCTGGGCCGGAGGCTTCGGCACCTGCGCCATCGACACCCTATCCGGGTGGGTCGCAACCCAACGCCCGGCATTCCGCGCCGAGTTGGCGATCTTAAATGGACTTGCGGGATCCTGGAGCGCGGCCGTCTCGGCCGCATCGGTGTGGGCAAGATGCCCGCGCTCCGGCATTTCCCAGAATCGTGCAACACCATTTAGGAGCCTCAACGACGCACGTGCCATCATGGCGCCGCTTGCCGCCGGTGTGGCATCCCGTTTACGTGCCGCGGTCTTCGATCAGCCGGGTCAAACGGGCGACCTGGACCCGCACGGCCTCCAAGTCGGGGTTCAGACGCAGCGCGCGGCGGAAGCTCTCCAGCGCCAGAACGTGGTTACCTAGCTTCAGATACGCTTGGCCCATGCCGGCCGCGGCCGCAAAGTGATAGGGGTTGAGCTCCAGGGCCTGGTGGCAGTCGCGGATCGACTCGGTATAGTGGCCCAAGGCGAAGTGCGCTACCGCGCGCTGGTTCCAGAGTTCGGCGTACCAGCCGGCCGTTTTCAACAGCGTGGTGGCGCGCCGCAGGGCCTCGTCGTAGCGCTGCGCCGTGTTCAGGCGGATGATGGCCCTCAACTGCCGGCGTTCCTGATCGCCCCCAGCCCGCACCCACACGTTGCGGATGCCGTTCTCGCTGAGCATGCGCACGGTGCGGTCCTCGTCGTGGAGGGCCCGCCCCATCGTCGGATTTGCCGTGTAGTCGCCCAGAAATCCCAGCGCCAAGATCGCTGCCCTGCGCACCTCTGGGGCGTCGTGTTCGGCGAGGCGCTCGAGCGTGCCCTGACTGTAGGACCGCGACACCTTGCGGACAAAGGCGGCCGCGTTCTGGTCGTCGAGGTATTCCTGGTAAAGGTCCAACAGGCGAGGGTTGCGGTGGCTTCGACTCACGGCAAAGACTCCGTTAGGCGCCCGCGGCGGCTTTGGCGCTCCAGCGCCGTCCGAAACGAGCGGTTCGGGCGCGGTCCATATCGTCGATTGTAATCGAGTCGTCCGCCAAGACCAGCAAAAAACGCCGCCCGGGCCAGGGTTTCCCCTTTCCGTTGTCCCCCGTTTGATGGAGAATGGACTGGCGCGGCCCCCGACATCTCCGACGAGGATTCAGCACATGACGACTGGTGGGTGGTCCACGGTGTATCAGGCGGTTGGGATAGCGCTGGTGCTCGTGCGATTCGACACGGCCGGCGCGGCACCCGCCGCGAGTGGCCGGACCGCGTCCACCGCCGCGGCCCTCGCGCAGCGACTTCGCGCGCCAGCGGCCGTGTTCTGGTCCGGTGATCCGCTGCGCCGGGCCGTTACTCAATTGTGCGCTGGGCAGGGTGTGGCCGTGTTGATCGACCGCCGTGTGGACCCCGAGCAGGGCTTGCAGCTCCGCGCGGCCGGGGTGCCGCTGGAAGAAGTGCTCCTTCGCGTGGCAGAGGCCAAAGGACTGGGGCTTGCCCTGCTGGGCCCCGTGGTCTATCTGGGCCCTCCACACGCCGCGGCCCTCGTGCGCCCGTTGTCGCAGGTGCGCTCGGCCGAGGCCAAGCGTCTGCCCGCCGAAGCCTCCAACGCCCTGCTGCGGCTCGATCGGCTCCAGTGGGACGATTTCGCGACGCCTCGGGCATTGCTCGGCCAGTTGGCGCGCTCGGGCGGCCTTGCCGTGGCGGGCTTGGACCGTGTGCCGCACGACCTCTGGGCCGCGGCCGATCTCGCGCCGCTATCGCTTGTCGATCGTCTGACGCTGATTGCCATTCAGTTCGATTTGACGTTCGAGATCGCGCCGGACGGCGCCTCGGTCGCGCTCGTTCCCATCCCCGACGAACTCGAAGCGGTTCCACCGGCGCGGGCGGCGGCCAAGACCTCGGCCCCGCGGCGGCTGGCCCCAGCGCATCGCTCCGCGCCGGGCAGGCGTTCGGTGGGACCTGCCGAGGTGCGGTTCACACAGAAGCGCACTCGAGGCCCCGTCGGGGTGTTGCTGGGCCAACTGGCTGAGAAGCTCGGGCTGGAACTGCGGATCGACCGCGACGCCATCGAGGCCGCGGGAATCTCGCTCGACCAGACCGTTTCGTTCGGAGTCGCGAACGCCACGGCGGACGAGTTGCTCGAGGCCCTGCTCACGCCGGCCGGGCTGGCGTTCCGACGCACCGGCAAGGTGCTCCAGGTCTTCCCGGCGAGGTAAGGGCGTGGAGCCCCTTGTTGGTTGACATGCCCTTGGCATGGGAAGCATAATCCGACCAGCAGGGACGCGTTTCCTCGGCCAGCCCGCGGGGATCGGGAGCCGCGACGTCCCTTTTTCCTCAGGAGACCACGCCATGAAGCGTTCGCTCAACCGCCGCCAGTTCCTCGATCGCTCGAAGAAGACCTCGCTCGGCCTGGCCGCCGGGGTGACGCTTCTGGCGAACGCCCAGTCGGTCTGGGCGGCGCCGGCCAACGACAAGATTGTGCTCGCCCAGGTCGGTTGTGGGGGGCGCGGCAGCAATCTGGCCGCCGGGTTCGTCGAGCGGGGTGACTGCGTGTACGCCTTCACGTGTGATCCCGACATCAACCGGGCCAAGGGGCTGGCCAAGTCGCTTGCGGCCCTCCAGGGCAAGGCGCCTGCGGCCGTTCAGGACTTCCGCAAGGCCCTGGAAGACAAGTCGGTCACCGCGGTGATCGTCGCCACGCCCGACCATTGGCACGCCCCCGCCACGGTTTGGGCCTGCCAGGCGGGCAAGGACGTGTACGTCGAGAAACCGGCCACCCATAGCTGCTGGGAAGGTCAAAAAATGGTCGAGGCGGCGCGGAAGTACCAGCGCGTTGTCCAGGTCGGGACCCAGAGCCGCAGCGCCGAGCACAATCGCCAGGCCCGCGAGTACATCGCCTCGGGCAAGCTCGGCAAAGTCCACTTGTGCCGCGTGTTCAATCAGAAGGCATGGGGCAATTTTCCCCAGCGTCCCGATTGCGACCCACCCCCGGGCCTGGACTGGGACATGTGGAACGGCCCCGCGCCCGAGGCTCGGTACAATCCCACGCTCCACGGCGGATGGCACCACCTGTGGCGTTACTCGGGCGGCGATATTGCCAACGACGCCAGCCACCAGCTCGACCTCGCGCGGTGGCTGATGGGCGTGGAACACCCAAAGTCGGTCTACAGCACCGGCGGACGGTTCAACTCGCAGGGGGCCGCCGAGACGCCCGATACCCAGATCGCCGTCTACGACTTCGACAACCTGGTGATGACCTTCGAGCTGACGCTGTACACCCCGTACATGCTCAAAATCTCGCCTCAGATCCGCGAGTCGCTCACCGAGTACCCGTATTGGCCCCAGTGCGCCACGCGGATCGAGATTTATGGCGAGAAAGGCGTGATGTACGTGGGCCGCCACGGCGGCGGTTGGCAGGTCTTCGGCCGGCCCAAGCGCGAGACGCCTGTCGTCATCGCCGAGGGCAACGGCAAGTTTCCCGACCCCGAGCACAAAGAGAACTTCGTGCAGAGTTTGCGGTCGCGGGCGCTGCCCAACGCCGACATCGAGAAGGGGCATCGTAGCGCCCTGTTGACCCACTACGCGAACATCAGCTACCGCCTCGGCGGCCAGAAACTGACGATCGACCCCAAGACCGAGCACATCGTCGGCAATGCCGAGGCGATGAAGCTCTTCAAGCGTGAGTACCGCAAGCCATGGGTGATCGAGGAGCGGGTGTAAGGGGCCCGATGGGGGGCTAACGCCTCCCCCATCAACCCGTGACATTCTCAGCCCTTCTCCCTGTTGAGGACGGCGCGCGTGGCACCCCGGGCACGCTTTCGTCCGGGCTACTGCGAGCGGTCCGCGCCAATGCGGCCGACGCCTGGGCCCGCACGACCGGTGTGTTCGCGCCTTGGGTGTACGGCTGGGGTTTGCGTGCTGAATTGCAGGCCGCCGATGCCGAGGATGTGCTTCAAGAGGCCTTCCGGACGGTTGCTCGCCGTATGGCCGACTTCCAGAGGAACGGCCATTCCGGGGCCTTCCGAGCGTGGTTGCGCAAGATCACGCGGCCTAAGCTCGGCGATCCTCGAGCTGCCGGGTCCAGGCTTCAACATGGTGACAGGAACGCTCCAATGTGCTATCGTTGAACACGTTTCGAAGGGGCGACCCCGACCTTGGCGAAATCCAAGGGGCTCGCCGACAACGGCAGATACCGATCGCCATGGGTCATGAACGACGACGAAAAGGACCAAGAAATCCAGATTCTCTCGGCCGTTGACGCGATACGTTGCCTCTATTTGGCACGCGAACTCGAGTGCAAGGGCGACGTGGAGGCAGCGCGGCGGTGGCAGGCGGCGGCGCAATCGTGGTTGAGATGGATCGGTTGCGAGTCTAACGGACTACCACCGCGCGGGTCGTCCCCCCCGGACCGCAACACCGAGTAGGCGCGGCAGCCTCTGGTCGCAGAAGGTGCGCCGATCGACCCATCAGTCGAGGTGGAACACCTCCTCCATCGTCGCCCACCATTCGTCGGGGGCGCGGTCGGGCAGCGGCGCCTGGCACGGCTTGCAGTGCTCCCACCATTGTTGGGTCGTCGGATCGGCGGCCATGCGGGCCATGTCGGCCTCGAAGTCGTCGCCCGTGTACTCCAGGTAGCTGAACAGGTACGGCTTGCCCTCGATCTCGCGCAAGTAGATCGAGTAGTTTTGGATATGGCACGCTTGGATCATCCGCAGCACGCCCGGCCAGACTGCGGCGTGCAGACGCTTGTATTCCTCGACCTTCTCGGGACGCAAGCCGATGACCCAACCATGGCGCTGCATGGGATTCTCCTAGCGATCGACGGCGTCCGCGTTGACGGGGGCGCCGCGCTTTTTCGCGGCGAAGCCCGCCAAAATGGAGCGGTCCCCGGCCGACGAACGGCTACTTGCCGAGCAGGTGTTTGACGACGGCCAGTTCGAGGGCCTCGTAGTCGCGGTCGGCGATGCACTGCCGTTCGATGTCTTTGGGGAACGACCGGACTTTTTCGACCAGCGCGAGGAAGATCGTCCGCGAATTGGCGAGGTGTCGGGTAGCGGCCTCGGCCTTCTGAGTGCGCATGGCCTTCACGTCGAGGCCCACAAACCGGCCGGTGGCCGGATAGCCCCCCAGCTCCAACACGCGCACCTGATTGTAGGCCGCGCGGAGGTTCGCCGCGCCGAAGGTCTTGTCCTGATCGAATTTCAGGCCGTTCTGGTCATTCAAGTGGACGCTCCAGAGCTTGCCCATCGACAGGGCAAACGCCATCTCGTCCGACGGATCGAGCCCTGCCAACAGGGCATGGGCTGTCTCGATCAACCCGCCGACGCGGCTCGGGTCGACCGTGCGCGTGGCGATCGCCAGGGCGTGCCCGATCGTGGGCAAATAGGCATGGTCCATGGGCTCGTTGGGCTTCGGCTCGATGGCGATCGTGATCTTCTTGTCGTACTGAAGCACCTGGTTCATAGCGTCGACCAGGTGCTGGTGGGCTTGGATCGCGTTCTTGGACTCGCGCACATAGGTGCCCTCGCGTGCAAGCCAGAACACGAGCATGTTCGTACCGAGGGCATTGGCGATGTCGACCGCGCGGAACGTGCGTTCGATGGCCCATCGGCGGCATTCGGGGCAATTCGACGTATATCCCCCGTCGATGCCCTTGGGGTTCTCCCAGAGCCGCGGGGCCACGAACTCAGCCACCAGCCCCTCGCCATCGAGCATCTTCTTCACCTCGCCGGCCTTCTTGGCGATCTCTGCCGGCGAGAGGCTCTCGAGGTCGGGCACGGCGTCGTCGTCGTGGAACTGCACCGCGTCGAACCCGAGTTGCTTGTACATCGCCAATTTCTTGCCGAACTCGAGACGCGGCCGCACTGCGGGCCCGAACGGATCGGCCCCCTCATGAATGTTCCACGGACCGAACGAGAACCGATAATCAGCCGCCATATTCGACTCCCTGAACTCGAGTGATGCGTGGTCGCCGGACGACCTGAAGACCCCGGTTATAGCCCCCCTCAAGGCGTTTGGCAAGCCGCCCCCGCCAGTCCCGTGTTTCTCCGTCCAAGGGTGCTTGTGAACCCCGAGGCAATCGACTACACTGGCGGTCGTTATCCCCTGAGTTCGCGGGGGCGAGGGCTCGCGCGACCCAGTGGGTTATCGCGCGGGATGGCCAACGTGATGGCATGTCTTCGAAACCGGCAGCCCGCATCGCACGGGGTTCCCACGGCGGACGTGGGGCAACCTTCGGCGCGGTGGGTCCGTGAGGTGCCGTGGGCCAACAGCCTGCTGGCGCGGCGGTCTCAGTTCCGCTGAGCCGCGCGGTTTGGGCGCTCGTGTCGAGTGTCCGACGATCCGCGAAGTGCTCTATTGCCCTGGCCACAAGGCGCTGGGGTCCTTTCTGTCGGGCGATGCGTTGCCCGGGTTTCCCGCACGGACTTCGGAGCACGCGGGGCCAAAGTCTCCGGAAGACGTTCGGACCCCCGATGGCGAGGCAGCCCCTCTGGGAGAAGGAGGTGATGATGAGGAAGATCTGGCTGGTTGCCGGACTCGTCCTGACGATGTTGGCGTTGGGCCCCCCCGCCCGCCCGGCGGAGCCAGACAGCCCCGCCAAGAAGGCGGGAGCCAAGCCAAAAGCCCCGGCCGAGAAAAAGAGGGCCGGGCTTGAGCGGCCGGTGGTCTTCACGATGCAAGAGGTGTCGGCCTTCGAGTTCGGCAAGGACACGCCGGGCCGGTACCCGATTCCGCGCGGGCCGTACGCCCGATGCACTGCCTCGCCCCGTAGGGAGGTGAAGGCCTATCCCAAGCTCAAGGCCCAGCGCCCGCTTTACGGGGCAGTCAACTTCGGGGGCGATCCGCTCGACCCTAAGTCGGGAAAGACGTTCTACTTCGTGCTCGACGCGTCAGGAGAAGAGCCGCCGCCGACCACGACGAAGGAACCCGCCAAGGACGTGAAGAAGGACGGCGGCACGAAGGACTCGGTGCAATCCGACGCCCAGCGGCGCACCTCGCGCGCGATCGCCAGCTACCCGGCGGCGAAGTTCGACCGCCTCTACTTCGATCGCAACGGCGACCTCGATCTGACCAACGACGGGGTCGTCACGCTGGCCAGACAGTCGCCTTTCAAGGCGGGCCGAGACGCCGATCCCTTCGGTCCCGGAAGCCCCGTCTTGCCGCAGGTCTTCGACGCCTTGGAGGTGCCGTTCGACTTCGGCCCGCCCCTGGGCGAGAAGCCGTTTCGGATCGTCCCCTGGCTGGCCTCGGTCGCCCGCGACCAAGGGATCGTGATGTTCATCCCGGCGACGATGCGCAAGGGGAAGATCAAGCTCGGCGGCGCGGAGTACGTGGCCTTGCTGACCCAGTCGCGGACGATCACCGGGCGCTACGACAGCCTCTGGGTGCAGCTCGAACTGTATCCAGTCGCACCGGCCTCGAGCGCCGGGCGGCTTTTTCGCCCGGGCAGCCTGGGCGACTTCCGTTGGATCGACGGGCAATTGGCGACGCTCAGCGCCAGCCCCATGGGCGACAAGCTGACGCTCCAACCGTACCGGGGCGACACGGGGATCGTCGAAGTCGGTCCCGGCGGGCGCACGATTACCGACCTGGGGATCGTGGGAACGCTCGTGTCGAAACAGGGCACGGTTCCCTTGGGCGAGCCCACCTTGGTGCCCCCCAAGACGCTGCCGCGCCGGTACCAGGTGCCCGTCGGCGACTACCAGCCCGTCTCGCTGATCATCCAGTACGGGCGGTTGCGGTTTGCGTGCCGGCCGGCGACCGATTACTTGCCCGCAGTGAGTTCCAAGTCGCCGGCATTCTCGGTGCAGGTGCGCAAGGACAAGCCTTGCGTGCTCGAGTTTTCGGGCAAGCCCGAGGTGGTCTTCCTCGGCCCCCCCAAGGATCGGACGTTCAAGCCGGGGGGCCAAGTGGCCATCCGCGCGATGCTCTCGGAGCCCTGGCAGAAGATCATGATCACGGGCCTTTGGGATACGACCAAGAAAATCGGCGAGCTGAAGTACCGGATGGGCGGCGAGGAAGTCACCGTGCCGGAGTACGCCCGGCTCGATCCCGAGATCGTCATCCGCAACGCGGCCGGCGAACAGGTGGCCCAGGGGCGCATGCCCTTTGGCTGAGGGGGGACGTGTGGGTACTCGTGGCGAGTGCCAAAGGGCCTGAAAATCAACGGCAAGCAAGAGACCTTCGTGGCGACGATTTCGTATGACACGCTCGACCTCTACGGCCAAACCGAGGCGACGCTGCCCATCGTGATCGAAGCCCTCCCGCCCCAGTAGGAGCCATCCGAGGCGACCCAGTAGCCAGCGGGCAAGAAAGCACGTCGAGGCGGGTGGCGGTGGTTTTGCGCGGGCGGCCTTGCGCCTTTCTTGAGGCCGGCCGCGCGGCGTGTCGCGGCAAGCCATCGGCCCGAACCAACGGCACGCGCGCGGCCAACGGTTGCGTGCGCTTGGGGGGCCATGCACAATAGGAAGGGCCGTTGGCCCGGCCTGCCACGATTCTTGTACGAAAGGAACGCCGATGTTTCGTCCTACCCGCCGCGATTTCCTGAAGACACCTCTTGGTCTGGGCGCTGCCGCGGTACTGGCCTCGCCCTGGCCTCGGCCGATCGCCCGCGCCGCCGACCACCCGGGGGCGAATCTGGCCTTCGGCATGGTCACCTACATCTGGGGCAAGGACGAGGACCTGCCGACCTTGCTTCGCTTGCTTGCCAAGGCCAAGGTGTTCGGGGTCGAGCTGCGCACCGAGCGAGCCCACAAGGTCGAGCCGACGCTCAGCGCCGCCCAGCGGGCCGAGGTCAAGAAGCGATTTGCCGACAGCCCCGTCAAGCTGGTGGGGCTGGGCAGTGCCGAGGCCTTCCACCATCCAGACCCCAAGGCGCTGGCCAAGGCCATCGAGAAGACCAAGGCGTTCATCAAGCTTAGCCATGATGTCGGCGGAAGCGGCGTGAAGGTTCGCCCGAACGATCTGCCCAAGAGCGTCCCGCAGGAAAAGACCATCGAGCAGATCGGCAAGGCGATGAATACGGTCGCGGCGTTCGGGGCCGACTACGGACAACAAGTGCGCCTCGAGGTCCACGGCGCCTGCTCGCCCCTGCCGATCATAAAACGAATCATGGACGTGGCCGACCACCCCAACGCCACGGTCTGCTGGAACTCCAACGGCGCCGATCTCCAAGGTGACGGCCTGGAAGCCAATTTCAACCTCGTCCGGAAGCGGTTCGGGGCCACGGTCCATGTGCGACGGCTGGAGAGCAAGGACTACCCGTTTCAGGACTTGATCCGCCTGCTGGTCAAGACGGACTATCAAGGTTGGGTCCTCATGGAAGCCCACGATACGCCCAAGGATCTGGTCGCGGCGCTCGTGGAACAGCGGGAGTTGTTCGAGCGCATGGTCGCCAAGGCCCGGGCATGAGGGCTGGCTCGCCCGGTTTTGCGTCGAGGCCCGCCGCCGGCACGAGGGGCGCCCGGCGGGCGATCTCAATCCGGCTTCGTCCCGTAAAACACGAGATTCACGATGCGCCACTGCCCCCGGTGCTTCATCAGGGTGAAGTGGTCGTACCCGAATTCGGTGCGCGGTCCGGCGGATAGTTTCCAATAGACGACCGCGCGTGCCAAACGGGCCTCGATGCGGATGTCGATCGTCTGCGGAGTTTCGATCATGCGGTGCGTGGCCACGCGATGGCATTCGGCCTGGCTGGCCAGAAACGGTGCCAGGTCGGAGGGTTCGATCTGTCCGTTGGGGCCGATGAACTGCACGCAAGCGCCGGGCATGAAGCACTCGCCGTAGCCCTTGAGGTCCTGGTTCGACCAGGTGCGGAAGTAGCGCCGGATGAGTTCCTCGACCTCGGCCACGCGCGGGTCGTTGGCCGGCGGCTGCTTGGCTGCCGCGGGGGACCGCGCGTCCGCGCTGCCGCCATGCCAGGCCTCGAGGAGGTCGAGCACGAATTGCCGAACGTACGGGGCCGTGACCTTCTGCGAGCCGATCGCGCTGTCGAGCGGCGGCACATGGCAGAAAAGCACAAACCGGAGCTGGCGCTTCGCCTTAAGGTGCTCCAAGACGTAGAGCGTCTCCTCGCACAAGTAGCGTCCGGCATCGGTCGAAACCCGCACCGGATAGCCTTGGTCACGCAGGGCCCGGGCCAGCCGATCGCAATCGGCCGTCGCTTGAAACACGTCCGGTCCGCCCGGCACGACCGTGGGGCCGGGCGGCAGATCGCCGCGGTTGTCGCGTCCGTTGCCTCGCTGGTTCGACGCTCTCGTCTCCAAGACGAACGCGCCAGGCAACCCCTGACCCAACGCGAACACGGCCGCGGGCCGCAACTCGGTGATCGCCTGGTCCAACTGTTTCCGTGGGGCGCCCCAAACTACCTCGAGTCGTCTCGACGCCAACCGGTACCCCTTCCACGTCTGGCCGTCCAATTCCGCGATGCCCTCCCACGAAGCGTTCGGCGGGCGCCCCGGACCGAATGGCTCGAAGCCGGTCAGCACGATAACCGGCTGCTCGGGCGGCGCGCCGCCCGCCGAGACGAGTTCTGACCGAGCCTCCGTGTCCTCCTCGACGGCGGAGGAGGGCCGACAGCCAGAAGCCACCATCGCGGCCAGGCACGCAAGCGGGGTGACTAGGGGAAACGGTCGGGAGAACAGATTCATCGTCAAAGTGCCTCCGGTCGTCGGACCTTCACGCAGCCGTGCCGCAGGGGGTCCCAGCTCCCCCTTGTAGCCGCGCAAGGGCCTCGCGTCTGGCTGCGCCCGCTGGAGGAACCAAGCCAATGCCGAGGACCGTTGCGCGGATAAGGGAGGCCGGTTTTTCCATGCAATACCAATGTACCGCGGTCCTGGTATGCCCGCGAGGGCAACGCCACGTCCAAGTGCATTTACATCGCAGCGGCGCTGAAGTATGAATGGGGGCAATCGCGGGATCGCCCAGAGCATCCCGTCGAGGTGGAACACCGGCGGACCCGATGGAACCATTGGGCAAGCCGGCAGCTTGTCCTAGGGAGGGTCCTTCATGACTGACGAGTCAGCACCTCAGGCGCAGCCGGGTGGTCTGCGATGGCAGCCGATCGGGCCGATCGACCGCCGTGTGCTCGGCGTGCTCGTGGAAAAGGCCAAGACCACGCCCGACGCCTATCCCATGTCGCTCAATGCACTGGTGACCGGCTGCAACCAAAAGAGCAACCGCCACCCGCTTATGCAGCTTGCGCCGGAAGATGTCGAGGAATCGCTCGAGCGTCTCCGCCACCTCGGCGCCGTGGGAATGGTGCAGGGAATGGGCCGGGTGGCGAAATACCGGCATTACTTCTACGAATGGCTCGGCATCGACAAGGCCGAGGCGGCCGTGATGGCCGAATTGCTGCTGCGCGGCGCCCAGACCGAGGGCGAACTGCGCGGACACGTGGCGCGCATGGAGCCGATTGCCGATTTGACCGCCTTGCGACCGGTGCTCGGCTCGCTGAAGGCCAAGGGGCTGGTGGTCCCCCTGACCCCCGAAGGCCGCGGCCATGTGGTCGCGCACGCCCTGTACTCGGCGCGCGAGCTGGAACACCTCAGAGCCCAGTGCGCCGGCGCAGCGGCCGCGCTGGAAGGGGACCTTCGGGCGACGGTCCCGGCCGACACCTCGGCAACCGCCGCGCCGCCATCGGCGGCCGCCTCCCACGGACCCACGCTGGACGAATTGCGCCAAGCCATCGGCGATCTTCAGACCCAGGTCGCCGAACTGCGTCACGACCTCGGCCGATTGTCGGGCGACCTCGACACGGCCCGACAAGAGATCCTTCGCCTGCGGGCCGAGCTGGGCGCAACGTGACCGTTGACCGGCAGACGGTCCCCTGCCAGCCCGTGGTCGCGGCGAAGCCAGCCCGTGGCGGTTGGCGTTTCTCGTCCCCAGGACCGCGTTTCATCCTCTGAAACACCCGCAGATCGGGTGCCGCGACCGATTTCTTCACTTTGCTGGTCGTGAAAGGATAGGAAAACAGGGAAGGATTAGGAGGAGCGGGACAATCCGGTAAAGCCTTCGGGTGATGCATCCGATCGGAATTGAGCGGGTGCTACGGGTTGTTCCGCACTCGCGTGACGTGCGCTTCAGGCCATTCATGTCTTCGGACCGCCAACGCGCCGCCTGGCCACGGAGAGGCCAAAGATGCCGTGCCGCTGGATGCCGCTAGTGCTCGTGGTGGCGCTATCATGGTTTGGGGGGTGCCATGCCTCTAGGGTAGTGCGCGATCCCGAGTACGCCCAACTCGCCCGTGCCATCGCGCGCTCGCAGACCAGTTCCGATCCGGCGGCCGAAGCGATTCCTCCGGTGGTGGACCGTCTTGCAGGGCCGCAGCCCGTCGAGGTTTACGTCGAGTTCGCGCTGGCTCAGAACCCCGAGATCCACGCAGCCCGCAAAGAGGTCGAGGCCGCGGCCTGCCGGGTGCCGCAAGCCGCCAGCCTGGACGATCCCACGCTCTCGGTCATGGGGTTCCCCTTCGTGCCGAATGTGCCGCAGACGGCCTCGGGCCGCGGAACGGTGCGAATGTCGGCCACCCAAGAGATCCCGTGGGTCGGCAAACTGCGGGCGCGGGCCGCCGCGGCCGAGGCGGAGGCCGAGGTTGCCCGGCGCCGACTGGCGACCGCCGAGCTGGAGGTCATCGAGCAGGTCAAGCGGGCCTACTACGAACTGTACTTCGTCCAGCGTTCCATCCGAATCACGACGGAGGAGCGCAGACTGCTGGACGAGATCGTCCAGATCGCCCAAGTGAAATACCAGACCGGAGAAGTGAGCCAGCAGGACGTGCTGCGGGCCCAATTGGAGTTGGCGAACCTGGAGAACGAGTTGATCCGCCTGCGTCAAGAACAGGCTAGTGCCCAGGCCCAGCTCGCCCGGCTGCTTCATGTCTCGCCTGAGACGCCCTTGGCCGCCCTGGAACGCCTGACCGACGACCGGGGTCCCACCGATCTGGAACGCCTCTACGAGCAAGCGGTCGCTTCGCGGCCCGAACTCCACGCTCAACTGGCGATGATCGAGCGGGATCGTCAGAACCTCGACCTGGCGCGGCTGGGCTACTTTCCGGATCTGGCCTTGACGGTCGATTGGGCCGAGATGTCGCGCTCGAGGGCGATGGCGCCCACGGCGGACGGTCTGGACGACGTAGGCATCGGCATGATGGTCAACGTGCCCATCTACCGCAAGCGCTTGGACGCCTCGGTGCGCGAGGCCGAAGCCCAGACCGTGGCCAGCGCGCGGCAGTACGACGCCCTGCGCGACCGGACCGTCGAACAGGTCAAGGACCTGTACGCCAGGGCCACCAGCCAGCACGAGCTGATCGGGCTTTTCCGGAGCGAGATCGTTCCCAAGGCGGAACAGGCCTTCGAGGCCTCGCTGGCCGCCTACCAAGCGGGCCGGACCGATTTCTTGCAACTGCTGGACAACTGGCGGCAGGTCCTGCGGTTCCAGGTGGCGCTGGCCCGACTGGAAAGCCAGCGACAGCAGACCCTGGCAACCTTGGAACGCCTTGTCGGTGGCGAGCTTCCGGCCCAGCACGCGGACTCCGCGCGCCCTTGACGCCGCGCGATTCGCCCAGGAGAACCTGACCATGTTGTCGACTCGCGTCGTCTGGCTGCTCGTTGCGGTGGCCCTGTTGGCCGCATCATGCGGCTGCGCCCGTGCGTATCATGCCTACCCGTGCGGTTGCGTGCCGTACGAGTATTGCGCCGAGCCTCCCCTTCCGCACGGCATGTATGGCGACTCACCCGCGGCTGCGTGTCGGGGCGTCGAAGTGGAAGAAGGAGACGAAGCTGCTGTTGACCAGGACGACTCTGGTCCTTACGTCGTCGGGCACACCGGGAAGCGACACACTGGCGTGCGGAATCGGAAAGAAGGTCTGAAGCTCGTGGCACAGCGCGACCACCGGGTCGTCGGTGTCGCGCAGTTGCAGCCGGCCGCGCACCACATAGCCGAGGACCAGTAAGATGGCTTCGTATTCTTTTTTCTGAACGAAGCACGCCAGACGTTTGTCGCGGGCTTCGTGCGACTCGGAAGCCGGGATCGCCAACCCGATCTGCGCCTTGCGGATTGCCGCCGAGGGAACGGAAGCGACGCACCCCGTCCCGTCGCGCTGCACAAGCTGCACATTGGTCACGCGAAGGAAATCGCTCGCCCGGTCATTCAGCGTGTCGAGCAGGCGATGGCCGTTCGTGGGAACGTCGGCCGTCAACAGATGTTCATAGGTGGCGAGGATGGTTCGCAATTCGGTCATACGCGTGCTCGCGATCTCCCCAAAGGGCCTCGGGCGATCGCCGTGAATGGGTCCGCCATCGCCAAGCAAGGCCGCTGTGGCCGGGCGGCGGAATCGTCGGTACCGCCGCCACCGAGGTGCGTGCAGCGCTCGCTCGGGCGTCGACGAGTCTTAATCAACCGTAGGTTATGGTTCGCTCGAGCGTGGCTCGGGACGGCCTTATCCCCCGATGTGGAGGGGGCAGACGGAGAATTCGTCAAGGTGCGTCTAGACCGACCCGATTCCAGGAAAGACAGACACCGCGTTGGGGACCGCACGCAGTCCCCGAAGGTGCAGGTGCCGTATGGCAATCGTCCCGAACTGGGCTGTTCGACTCGGCATCGCACCATGCACCACCGACGGGGTAGCATTCGAACCCGAGATGCGAGCGTCCTGCCGGAGTTGGGGCGATCCTCGCGTCGCGGCCTTGCGCTGGGTGCCTCGACGGGTCGCTTGCGCGGCTTGCTCACCGTGGCGATGTCGGTTTTCCTGCTCGGGGCAATGATGGCCCGCCATGTCCCGCCGGATACGCCGAGCTTGCGGAGCCCGGTGGCGGACCCAAGAACCTCCCCGATATGCCTGCGCCGATTGCCCCCCGTCACGTTCTTCGGCAACCTGCTGGGCGAGACCACTGAGGCCGCTGGGGTGTCTCGGATTGCACCGGTGAGGCTTGGCCGCGATGGAAATCCGAACGCCGTGGACCTCGCCTTGACTCCCCTGGCGTCCTCGTCGTAGCCGCTTGCCCAAGTGCCGTTGCCGGCCCGGCCCGGCCGAGACGTGCCGGTCGTCCCGGCCTTGCACGTGGACCGCGACCCATTCCCATTCGGCGTGGTCGCCGAAGCTCGGGGCCAGGTCGGGCACAGGGACCAGACACCCGCATGGTCGCGCACGCGGCCGCCACCGCGCCCTCAAGAGGCGCGGGCTCGGCGGCTCGACGCCTCGTTAGCCTGCACCTCGACGATGTCGAGGTGCGCAAGGTCCTCGAGATGCTCAGTCGCGAGGGAAACGAGAATCTGCTCGTGTCGCCCGGGGTGCGCGGCCGGATCACAGCCGACTTGCGGGGCATGAGCCCCGAAGAGGCCTTCCAGAGCATCCTCAAACTGAGCAACCTCGTGGCCTACCGCGAACGAGGCATCCTCTTCGTTTGCACGCCGGAAGAACACGCCCAGGCCACGCGAATGCTGCGGGTCTTTCCGTTGGACCACGTGGCCGCGACCGATGTCGAGGGGGCGGTCCGGGGCATGCTCTCGCCCGCCGGAAAGTGCTACATCACGCAAAGCGATCCGGAGGACAACCGCCGGACCCGCGACGTGCTCGTGGTCGACGATGGCCCCGACCCCCTGCGCCGTGTCGAGCAGTACCTCCGCCAGATCGATCAACCGCCGCTCCAGGTGCTTATCGAGGCCCACATCCTCCAGATCGACTTGAAAGACGACAAACGGAGCGGCGTGAACTGGGAGCATATCTTTCGGGTGGTCAACAACGACGTCACTTTGAAGGTTCAGGGGTTCGCGAACCCCGCGGCCCCCCAGGCGTTCTTCGTCAACATCAACGGGTCGAACTTCGACGCGCTGATCGAATGCCTTCAAACGACCACCGACGCGAAGACGCTCGCGTCGCCCAAGGTTCTGGTGCTCAACGGCCAGAAGGCGCAGATCCAGATCGGCGAGCGGCTCGGCTACCGCGTCGTGACGACGACCGAGACCTCGTCGATGGAGGACGTGAAGTTCCTCGAGGTCGGCGTGGTACTCGAGGTAACGCCGCGGATCAGCCGCGACGGGCACGTCACGCTGCGGGTCAAACCGAAGGTCTCCAGCGGCAAGATCAACACCGAAACCGCCCTGCCCGAGGAGAAAACCACCCAGGCCGAGACCGACGTGATGATGAACGACTGCCAGGGCATGTTGATCGGCGGATTGATTCAGGAAAAGGACGACACCCAACAAAGCAAGATTCCGTTTCTCGGCGACTTGTGGCTGGTGGGGCGGCTGTTTCAGAAGCAGGCGGTCACGAAGAGCCGCGCGGAGATCGTCATCACGCTGCTACCCCGGGTCATGCCGTACACGCCCGACGACGCCGCCCGGGAGCGATTCGAGGTCCAGCGTGCCGAGACGCCGTTGTTTCACGGGGCTTTGGAGCGGTGCGCGCGGCCTGGCGAGGCCATGCTGCCCGACGCGGTGCGCAATCCGCGCGGACTTCTGCCACCGCACTGGGGCCACCAGCCCCGAAGTGCCGAATCGGTGTGCCCACCGCAAGGCTCCAGTCCCGAAGAACCCGAAGCGGTTCCCTCGGCGTCCTTCCCACCGAGAGGATTAGATTTCCCCTCGTTGGAGGATCATTCGATCATTTCTTGAGCCGCTGGGCATGTGATCCCGGGCGGTACCAAAGGTTACGGCTGCGTGGATTCAGGCAAGGTTGGAGGTCATTCCATGAAGAACATGCGTTCGCGTGAGGCGGTTTCGAACCGCAAAGGGTTTTCGCTGGTCGAGTTGTCGGTGGTCGTCATCATCATCGGCGTGTTGGCGACGTTTGGTATCCCCCGGATGCTCAAGAGCGTCGAACGGTCCAAGGCGGCCGAGGCGTTCCAGTGCCTCGCCACGGTGCGTGCCGCCCAAGAGCGGTACCAGGCCCGTCAAGGTACGTACGCGGCGACCCTGACCGACTTGGATATGGAGCAATCGGCCCCCAAGTACTTCACCGTGGGCATGATCCAGCCTGGGGCTTCGGGTTCGCTGGAGGACTCCTGGTCGTTGACGCTCACGCGCCAGGGGGCGTCGGCAGGCTACGGTGCGTACACGGTCACGTTTACCCAGGAGGGGTACGATTCCGTCAACAGCACGATCCAGAGTATGCCCGACATCAACCCGCAAGGCACCTAATGCGGACGGGGCCGCGGCAACGACCTGAGGGCATCGCGGGCTAGACCACGATTGCTTCCTTGCCGAATGCGCGGGAAACGGGAAGGAGACGGTGCCCCCGCGCATTCCAAGGCGGCCGCCTGGACGCCGGGATGGAACGGGAGGTGTGACCATGAAGTCCGTCTTGGCGAAGATCGGCTTGCCCAAGGCCGTCGGCCTGTACCTCGGGGAAGGCACGATCACGCTGAGCCAGGCGGTCGCCACGCCGCTGGGCCCGGTCGAGGTGGTCCGCCGGACGGAGCCGTTCGCCGACGGGGAACACGAGGAGGCCCTCGACCAGTTGCTTCGGTCGTTTCTCGGTCCGCGCGGCCGAGGTCACGTGCCGGTGGCGGTCAGCATTTCGGCGCGCAAGGTGTTCTTTGCCACGCGTCCGATTCAGTCGGTCAGCCGCGACCCGTCCCCGCATGTTTTGCTTCGTGAAGCGCTGCGGTCGCCGAACATTTCCGTCGGCCAGATGGTGGTCGACGTGCTCAAGGTGCAACCCGACCGCCGGCCCGTGGCCAGTATCGCGGCGTGCGACGGGCAGTACGTGAGCGATGTGGTGGCCGCGCTGGGCGCGCGGGGGCTTCGACCCGTGCGCATCGAGCCCGGCCCGTGCGCCTTGCGGCGCGTGGCGCTTCGGGCCTATCGCGCCCCGCGCGGAGCCAAGGTCGTCCTCCGCCTGTTTCTCGGGGAACACGAGGCCATGAATGATCGACAGTCTTCGGTCCCATCCGCGGCTGCGGCGCGACTTCCCGATCGTCGAGCTGACGGAACTGAAGCAAGTCCGCCGCCTGGGGACCGAATCTCCGGCCGCCTGGTTCACCGTGGTCTGCCATCCCAAGGAGGCCAAGGAGAAGGCGGCCAAGCAAGCGCCCGACGAAATCGCCCAGCTTCCCGAGGCAAGCCATGGACGCTAAGGAAACCAAGTCCTTCGCGCGATCGCTGGCCGAGCAGTTCCGCGATCCCAACCGGCTGCGCGTCCTGGTCTCGGTCGTGATGTTGGCGGCAGGATATCTGGGGGTCTATCTACCGCTGAGCAGTCATCTCGACGAGACCGGCCGCACCCTCCAGAACGAACGCCGACGCCAGGCCCTGTTTACCGAGGCCGATTGCCTTCGCCTGCAAGTGGAACGATTCGCGGACCGGGTGCCGGCCAACACCGACAACAACGAGTGGATTCAATACGTACTGCAAGGCGTCCGGAAGTACCCGCTCAAGATGACCGCGTTGGACGCGGGTTCCCTGGAGCGTCTGGGCCCCTACCAGGCGGTGCAGTTGACCGTCGAACTGGAGGGGAACTACCGCGATCTCGATGCGTTCCTGGCTTGGCTCGAGACCAACCGGCGTTTGTTTCGCGTCGACTCGGCGAAGATCGCCCCGGCCAAAGGCGACGAGAGGCGGCTGGTTATGCAACTGGTCCTTTGGGGTCTTCGGAGCGGAACATGAGAGGGCACGTCGCGAGATCGGCTCCGGCGGCAATCGTCGCCGCGATGGCGCTGTGGTGCAGTTGGCCGTACCTGGACGCGACGCCCCGCGCAACCCCATCGCGGCCCGACGAAACGGCCAAGCTGCCCGCCGCGCTATGGAACCCCGTGTTGGATCCTGGCACGGGCCGCAATCCCTTCCAGCTTGCCCACGCGCCGCCGCGCGGCGAGCCACCGGCGGCCAAGGCGGCACCAGCCGCTCAGGCCGGTGCAGCCAAACCCTCCACCGCGGTTAGGCCTTCCACCACGGCCCAGTCCTCCAGGGACTTGAAAGCTTCTGGTGCGGCCAAGGACAACGTCCCCGAGAAGAGCCTTGCCGACCGGTTGGCGCGCCTGACGTTGTCGGGCACCTACGTGGGTGCCCGGCGAAGCGTGGCGATCATCAACGATAAGAGCTGGGAACCGGGCGATCGCCTGCCGCTGGTGATCCGGCTTTTGCTCCGCACCGGCCAACTGGCCGAGGACCAGTTGGAGCCCATCCGCGAGGCGCAGGCTCGCGAGAAGCTCACGCTCGAGGAAATCCTGATCCGCAAGGGGCTGGCCAGCGACCGCGACATCGCCCGGGCGTATTCCGAGCATTTCCTCTTGCCGCTTTTCGATTCCGCGGAGAAGCCGATTCGGGTGGACCGCGAGATCGCGCACCGGCTTCCCGAAAAGCTCTGCCGCGATCATCTCATGGCCCCGATGGCCGTTTTCGGCCGGACCATGGAGGTGGCGTTTTTCACGCCGAACGAGTTGCACCTGATCGACGAGCTGCAATTGATCACGGGCATGGAGATCCGCCCGTGGATCGCTCCGCTCTCGGTGGTCGAGGGACTCTTGGGGCTGCTCTACGAGAACTCGGAGTGGCCGGAAACGCCCGAGACCCCGGAGCGCACGACGAGTTTCGAGGAGGTGGCCGAGCGCGACGAGGCGGACGCCACGACGGCGGCGTCCAACGAGGACGTGGTCCACCTCGACCAGCCGCCTCCGCCCGGCCGGGACGGGCGCATCGTCCGCTATGTGAACCAGGTGCTCGAGCAGGCCTTCCGCGTCGGCGCCAGCGACATCCACATGGAGCCGTTCGAGGACCGATGCCGCGTGCGGGTTCGCGTGGACGGCAATCTGACCGAGGTGGCTCCCCCGCCCCTGGCCCTATTCGTGCCGATCATCTCTCGCATCAAGGTGCTGGCGAAGATGGACATCGCCGAGAAGCGGCTGCCGCAGGATGGCGCCATCGCGCTGAAGACCGGCGAGAAACGCGTGGATGTGCGCGTCAACACGGTCCCGACGATCTATGGCGAGAAAGTCGTCATGCGAATCCTCGACCGCAGCGCCGTGTCGCTGCAATTGGCCGATCTGGGCCTGGACGAACGCCAGCGCGACGATCTGACGACGGGCATCCAGACGCCTCACGGCCTGGCCCTGGTGACCGGCCCGACCGGCAGCGGCAAAAGTACCACTCTGTACGCATGCCTCAATTTGCTGAACCGGTCGCAGAAGAACATCTGCACGGTCGAGGACCCGGTGGAATATAAGATGCCGGGCGTGAACCAGATCCAGGTCAAGTCGCAGATCGGCTTGACCTTTGCCAGCGCCTTGCGCGCGTTTCTGCGCCAGGACCCCGACATCATCATGGTGGGCGAGGTCCGCGACGCCGAGACGGCCCAGATCTGCCTGCGGGCGGCCCTGACCGGCCACTTCGTCCTCTCGACGCTCCACACGAACGACGCGCTGGCCGCCGTCAACCGGCTTCAGGACATGGGTACCGAGCCGTTCCTTCTGGCCTCGACGCTGCGCGTGGTGCTCGCCCAGCGCCTCTTGCGCCGGCTGTGCCTGCACTGCCGCGAGCCGTACGACTGCGCCCCGGAGACGGCCGAGCGGTATGGCCTTGGTTCGGGCGAACGCATCTATCGCCCACGGGGGTGCCGCGAGTGCCGCGACATAGGCTACCGGCGGCGTGTGGGCGTGTTCGAGGTGGTGCCCATCACCAGCCGGCTGGCTAGCCTGATTCAGACTCGCACGCCTCTGGCCGCGCTGCGCCAGGCCGCGGTCGAGCACGGGATCAAGTTGCTCCGCGCCAGCGCGCTGGAGAAGGTGCGCCAGGGCGTCACGAGCCTCGAAGAGGCCCTGGCCATCACCATCTCCGAGGACGACTGACGTTCCGCCCGCCCCGGGAGCCTGCGACGATGCCTTTGGAAGCTTGGTGCCTCGCCCACGCCCGTACGTCCGCCAAGCAGCACACGCGCATCACGCTGGACGACAAGATGGCGTTTTTCCAGCAATTGTCCACCTTGGTGGTCTCCGGCACGCCGCTGCTGGGAGCCCTCCAGATGGCGGCCGAGCAGAGCCAGAGCACGCGGATGCGCACCGTGCTGACCGAAATCGCCGAGCGCGTGGCCGGCGGTGGGTCGCTGTACTCGGTGCTGGGCGATTACCGCGGCATCTTCGAGGACCATTGGATCGAGGTGATCGGCACGGGCGAGGTGTCGGGCAAGATGGGCATGGTGCTCTGCGAGCTGAACCAGCAGATCCGCGAGTCGCGCGAGGCCCGACGCAAGGTCACCGGTGCCTTGATCTACCCGATCGTCCTCCTCGTCGTCGCCGTGGGCGTCGTCGTCACGATGCTCTGGTTCGTCGTGCCCACCTTCGCGGCCATGTTCCGCGAGATGAACGCCAAGCTCCCGGCCATCACCGAATACGTGCTGAAGGCATCGGATTTCATCGTGGCCAACGGCCTCTACCTGGTGGGCGGTGTGGCGGCGCTGGTGGCCGGCGTGCGCTACTACCTCCGCCGCGAAGAGGGCCTCCGCCGCGTCCTGGCGATGGGAATCTCGTTGCCGCTGTTCGGCGACTTGATTATCCAGTCGGCCATGTACCGTTTCGCCTCGAACCTCGCCTTGCTGCTGAAAAGCGGCGTGCCCATGCTCGAAACGCTCTCGGCCATGAGCACGGTGTTCCGCGGCAACCCGATCTACCGCGACGCGATGCTCGAGGTCCACCGCCGCGTGGCCACCGGCCACCCGCTGGCCGATTCCCTCGTCGACACCAGGCTGTTTACCACGATGATGACCAACATGGTCCGCATCGGCGAGGAGTCTTCCCAGTTGGCGCCGGTCATGGAACAGATCGCCCCGTACTACAAGGAAAAAATGCACAGCTTTCTGGCCAAGGTCACCAAGCTCATGGAGCCCGCGATCATCATCGTGATGGGCGGAACGATCGCGGGGCTGATGTTGGCGATATACCTGCCCATGTTCGAAATGGCCGGCGCCGTGAAGTGAGGCCGCGGAACATGAAACCGCCAACCCCGACCAACACCAAACCGAGAAAGGCGCGCGTGGGATCCCGAGCCCGCAGCCGGGGGAACCGGCCCGCATCGGGCGTTTCCCTGGTCGAGGTGCTGGTCGTCTTGGCCATTGTCGGTGTCCTGATCTCGATGTCGGCCCCGTCATTCCGCCGCAGTCTCGAGCATTCGCGGGCCGACATCGCGGGGGCCAACCTCCGGGCGATCTGGGTGGCCCAACGGATCTACTGGCTCGAACACCGCGCGTATGCCGGCGACTTCGTCGCCCTGGAGGAGGCCGGCCTGCTCGATCCGACCATCCGGGCAGGCACTGCGTACTATGCGTACGCGATCGTCTCGGCCGACGCGGGCTCGTTCCTGGCCGCGGCGACGCGCATCGGCAGCGCGAAATGGTCCGGCCAGTTCACCATCGGCGCCGACGGCGCCCTTGCCGGCCGTGTCACCGCCGAAGGCGAAACCGCCATCACCCCGGCCTTCGAATAGGAGCCGCCGCCGTGCGCTGCCCGAGCCGGTTTTCCGCCCCATCCAAGGCGTTCTCGATGCTGGAACTCCAGGTGGCCCTGGCGCTGTTGGGCATCGCGCTGGCGGGGGTGGTGCCCCTGGTCGTCATCCAGTCGAAGCAGATTCGCCGGCTCGAAGACCATTTGGACGACGACGCGACCTACTATGTGACGCCTCCGCCGGAACGCTGGGCCGCGCGCCTCGGGGCTGCCGCCGCC
>DYLT01000269.1 GCA_020721945.1 Blastopirellula marina | reverse complement strand
CGCCTGCGCCGGAGCCTCGCCGGTCGGGGGCTCGGCGGGCGGCTGCGACGGGCCGTTGGGGCCACTTGCGGGCCCTGCCTCCGGCGGCGTCGCCTGGTTGGGGTCGTCGTGTGCCATCGCGTGCTACTCCGTGTCTCGAAACGGCCTTCCGGCCGTCTGCTTCACCCGGCTTGAAAGTACTCCTTGAGTTTTCCGAAGAAGCTCCGGCGTTCGGGACCGACCTGCCGGTTTTCCAGGTCGGCCAGTTCGCGGAGCAGCCGTTCGTGTTCGGGCGTGAGCCGCTGCGGGACCTCGATGGTGACCTGCACGATCAAATCGCCACGTCCTCGCCGGCGGGGGTCCGGCATGCCGGACCCTCTCACGGCGAATTGCGTGCCGCTTTGCGTGCCTCGCGGAATCTCGAGTTCGTGGCGTCCCTCCAGCGTGGGAATCTCGACCGTACCGCCCAACGCCGCCAGCGCATAGCCGATGGGAACCTGGCATAGCAGGTTCCGTCCGTCGCGGCGAAAGAGCGGGTGAGGGCGGACTTTGATCGAGCAATAGCAGTCGCCTCGGGCGCCCCCTTCGGGGCTGGGCTCGCCCTCGCCGGGAAGTCGGACCTGCATGTCGTCGTCGACCCCCGCGGGGATCGACACCTCGCGCGTCACTTCGGTGACGACCACGCCCGACCCCCGACACTGGCTGCACGCCTCCCGCACGATGGACCCGGCACCTCGACACGACGGGCAAGTCGTCTGGATGGAGAAGATTCCTGACTGCTGAATGACCTGCCCGCGCCCTCCGCAATAGCGGCAGGTCTCGGGACGGGTCCCGCGTTTCGCGCCGGTACCGTCGCACGCGGGGCAGTATTCGCGACGGCGGAACGTGACGGGCTTCTTGACGCCGGTCGCGGCCTCGGCCAACTCGATTTCGACCTCGCAGGCGACGTCGCCGCCTTTGCGCGGACCGCGACGGCGCCGGCTTCGCCCGAAAAAGTCGCCGAACAGCCCATCCGCAAAGATATCGCCAAACGCCTGAAAGATGTCGCTGATATCGTGGAACTGGGGGCCGACCCCCTGCCCCTCGAGTCCGGCATGACCGTACCGGTCGTAGATCGCCCGCTTCTCGGCGTGATTGAGCACCTCGAAGGCCTCGGCGGCCTCTTTGAACTTGGCGACCGCCTCCTCGTCGCCGGGGTTACGGTCGGGGTGGTACTTCAGGGCGAGTTTGCGGTACGCCTCGGCGATCTGTTTCTCCGTGGCGTTGCGGTCCACGCCCAGGACCTCGTAGTAGTCACGCTTGCCGGCCATCGTAGCCATGTTCGGGTGCGGGTTCGAAGGAGAACCACCTCATTCTACCGTAGGTTATGGCTGGCTGGCATGGGACTTCTGGCAAGCCGCGGGCGTTGGGCCCAGCATGAACCCATACGAACCCGAAGCGCCCGCGAGGGGCCGCCAACACAAGGGGCAGGCAACTCGTTACCCTCACGTGCGCTTCGGGTTAGCGTGCACGAGCACCTCGGCGGTCGGACTAGCGCACGGCGCCTTCGACCGTGGGCTCTTTCTTCTTATCCTCCTTGGGGAGGTCCGTGACCAAGGTCTCGGTGGTCAACATCAACCCGGCGATGCTCGTGGCATTTTGCAAGGCCGTTCGGACCACTTTGAGGGGGTCGATAATGCCCGCCTTGAACATATCCCCGTACTTTCCGGTATTGGCGTCGAATCCGACGTTGACCGGCTTGTCGGCCACCTCATCGGCGACCACCGAGCCGTCGACCCCCGAATTATCGGCGATTTGCCGCAGCGGGGCCGAAAGGACCTTCAGCACGATGTCGACGCCGATCTTCTCGTCGCCGCGGGCCGTGTTGCGGACCTTCTCGACCGCCTCGCGGCAGCGCAGGAGGGCGACCCCACCGCCGGGCAGGATGCCTTCCTCGGCCGCGGCGCGGGTGGCGTGCAAGGCGTCTTCGACCCGGGCCTTGGTCTGCTTCATCTCGGCCTCGGTGCTGGCGCCCACGCTGACCACCGCGACGCCGCCGGCGAGTTTCGCCAGGCGTTCCTGGTACTTCTCGCGGTCATAGTCGCTGTCGGTCTCCTCGATCATGCGGCGGAGCTGATCGATGCGGGCCTTGATGTCCGCCTGCTTGCCGCCTCCCTCGACGATCGTCGTCTTGTCCTTGTCGATCGTGATCTTCTTGGCCTTGCCAAGGTGCTCCAGCGTGACGTTCTCGAGCTTCATGCCGAGGTCTTCGCTGATCATCGTGCCGCCGGTCAGGATGGCGATATCCTGGAGCATGGCCTTGCGGCGGTCGCCGAACCCGGGGGCCTTGACCGCGGCCACGTTGAGCACGCCGCGGAGCTTGTTGACCACGAGCATCGTGAGGGCCTCGCCCTCGACATCCTCGGCGATGATCAACAGCGGCTTGCCCGCGTGCGCCACCCGCTCCAGCAGCGGAATGAGATCGCGGATGTTCGTGATCTTCTTCTCGTGGATGAGGATCAGCGCGTCTTCGAGCAGGCAGTCCATCTCCGGGGCGCGGTTGATGAAGTAGGGCGAGAGGTAGCCCTTATCGAACTGCATGCCCTCGACGATCTTGTAGGTCGTCTCGGAAGATTTGCCTTCCTCGACGGTGATCACGCCGTCATTGCCGACCTTCTCCATGGCCTCGGCCAGCAGGTCGCCGATCTTGCGGTCGTTGTTGGCGCTGATGGCGCCGACCTGGGCGATCTCCTCCTTGCTCGTGACGCGCTTGGCCATCGAGACGAGGTGGCCGACGGCGGCCTCGACGGCCTTTTCGATGCCGCGCCGGATCGCGGTGGGATTGCTGCCGGCGGTGATGTTGCGCAGGCCCTCCTTGTAGACGGCGCGGGCCAGGACGATGGCCGTCGTGGTGCCGTCGCCCGCCACGTCGGAGGTCTTCGACGCGACCTCGTTGACGAGCTTGGCGCCCATGTTCTCGAACTTGTCTTCCAGTTCGATCTCTTTGCTGACGGTCACGCCGTCCTTGGTGACCGAGGGTCCGCCGAACGACTTGCCGAGGATCACGTTCCGGCCCGTGGGGCCCATCGTGACCGCGACCGCGTCGGCCAGTTTCTCCACGCCCTTGAGCATCTTCGCCCGGGCGACGTCCTCGAAGAGCAGTTGTTTAGGCACGTTTGCGATTCCTCAAGGTTGAGGGGAAGTGGTGGGAGGTCCGAGGCGGCGGTCACTTGACGATCTTCGCGAGGATGTCGCTCTCGCGGAGGATCTTTACTTCCTTGCCATCGATCTCGAGGTCGGTGCCCGAGTATTTGCCGTAGATCACCTCATCGCCGACGGCCACGGACATCGGGCTCCGCTCGCCATTGTCCAGGAGCTTGCCGGGCCCAACGGCCAGCACCGTGCCGCGTTGGGGCTTTTCCTTGGCCGTATCGGGCAGCACAATGCCGCCGGCCGTCTTCTCTTCGGCCTCGACCGGCTCGACCACGATCCGCTCATCCAGGGGCTTCAGGTTGATATTGGCCATGACTTCGTTCCTTATTGGTCTGGAGTGATGTTTGTCCTACCGGGGTTGATGGTGGGGGGAAGCGGCCGGAGCCCAAGCCCAGGGGCCGGGTTCGCCGCCGGGCGCGCGGGCGTCAGAAGTCGCCGCCCATGCCGCCCATGCCGCCCATGCCCTCGGGGCCGTGGCCGTGGCCGGGCCGCGGGGGCTCTTCCTTCGGGATCTCGGTCACCAGGCACGAGGTGGTCAGCAAGAGCGAGGCCACACTCGCGGCGTTCTGGAGCGCCACGCGCACCACCTTGGCCGGGTCGATGATGCCCGCCTCGATCAGGTCGCAGTAGCGGTCCTTCTCGGCGTCGTACCCCTCGGCCTTGCCTTTCAGGTTCCGCACGCGGTTGACGACCACCGCGCCATCCTGGCCGGCGTTCTCGGCGATCGCGTGAAGCGGCGAGTCGAGCACGCTCTTGACGATCCGAACGCCCAGGGCCTCGGTCCCATCGACCTCGAGCTTGTCCAGGGCCTTGGCGCAACGGAGCAAGGCGACGCCGCCGCCGGGAACGATGCCTTCTTCCAAGGCGGCCTTCGTGGCCGAGCGGGCGTCTTCCAGCAGGAATTTGCGCTCTTTCACCTCGGTCTCGGTGGCGGCCCCGACCTTGATTTGGGCCACGCCGCCGGCGAGCTTCGCCAGACGTTCCTGGAGCTTCTCGCGGTCATAATCGCTCGTGGTGGTCTCGATCTCGGCGCGGATCTGGTTCGCCCGGCCTTCGATCGCCGATTTCTCGCCCGCGCCGCCCACGATCGTCGTGTTGTCGGCGTCGACGATCACCTTCTTCGCTCGGCCCAAGTCCGAAAGCTTGACCGAATCGAGATTGATCCCCAGGTCCTTGAAGATCGGCTGGCCGCCGGTCAACACGGCGATGTCGCCCAGCATCGCCTTGCGGCGGTCGCCATACCCGGGGGCCTTCACGGCGCAGCAGCTCAGAATGCCCCGCATCTTATTGACCACCAAGGTCGCCAGGGCCTCCCCCTCGACCTCCTCGGCGATCACCAGCAACGGCTTGCCGGAGCGGCTGACCGCCTCCAACAGCGGAACGAGGTTCCTCGCGCTGGAGATCTTCTCCTCGTGGATAAGGATGTAGCAGTCTTCGAGTTCGACGATCTGCTCGTCCTGGTTCGTTACGAAGTGGGGCGAGAGAAACCCCCGGTCGAACTGCATCCCCTCGACCACCTCGACCTCGGTTTCGGCGCCGCGACCTTCTTCGACGGTAATCACGCCGTTCTTGCCCACGCGAACAAAGGCGTCGGCGAGCACCTGGCCGATCGACGGGTCGCAGTTACCGGCGATCGTCGCGACCTGGGCGATCTCTTTCTTGTTCTTTTCGTCGATCGGCGAGGCCATCTTCTGGATGGCGTCGACCACGGTCTCGACGCCCTTGTGGATGCCGCGGGCCAGGGCCATCGGGTCGTGTCCGGCGGCAATCGCCTTGAGCCCTTCGCGGTACATGGCCTCGGCCAGCACGGTGGCCGTGGTCGTGCCGTCGCCCGCGATGTCGTTGGTCTTGCTGGCCGCTTCCTTGACGAGTTGGGCCCCGAGGTTTTCTTCGGGAGTCTCCAACTCGATGTCCTCGGCCACGGTCACGCCATCTTTGGTGACCTTCGGGGCCCCCCAACCTTTGTCGAGCACGGCGTTGCGGCCGCGGGGGCCAAGGGTGCTGCGAACGGCCCGGGCGAGCTTGCCGACCCCTTCGGCCAGCAGATGCCGGGCCTCCAGCTCAAAGACCATCTTTTTTGCCACAGCGGATTCCTCCTCTTGACGTTGGAAATGCGCTTCAAAGAACTAGCCGGCTGGCAGGAGGGATCAACATCATCCACCCCGCGTTGGGCAAGCCCGGCCGTGCTGGGCGACTCTCGCGGTACGAAAGCGGCATACCGCCACACCCCGTGGCAGCCGAGGCCATTTGGGCCCCATTCCAAGCAAGTCGCGCGCCACCCCGCGAAGTTGTGTCACAATACCTTGCCAGATTGCAAGTTGCGACAGACGATCCGAATCGGGTGCCCGCGGGGTGGCACCGCCTGGCCCAAGGGAAATGCCATAATGGCAGGATCCGATCCGACCGGCCCGACAGGCCGCGGGCGGGGCGGTTCACTTCGCGGAAAGCACCTTGAGAAAGGCGGGCATGAAGTGCGGCAGATCGGGCCAACCACGCGACGTCACCAGCGCGCCATCCACCACCACCGGCGCATCGACGAACACGGCACCGGCCAACTCGAGGTCCGCCCGAATGCCGCAATAGGCGGCGATCTTTCTCCCTCGAATGGGTCTAGCCGCGTATACCACCTGGGGCCCATGACACATCGCCCCCAGCGGTAGGTTCCGGTCGAGGAAGTGCCCCACGATCTCCCGCACCTTCTTGTCCTGTCGGATTTCCTCCGGACCGCGCCCGCCCGGAATCAAGAGCCCGTGGTAGTCGGCCGGGCGGACATCCTGATAGGCCACGTCGGCCTTGATCAGATACCCGAGCTTCTCGGTGTAGTTCGAATACTGCGGATCGAAGTCGTGGACGACCATCTGCACGGTCTTGGCCTTCGCGGCGGCCACGACCGGCCGCACGCCCTCTTCCATCAACCGGTAGACCATGTAATAGGTCTCCATGCCCTCGCTGAACTCGCCGATGCACACGAGGACTTTTTTGCCGCGCAGCGGCGTGGGCGCCTTCTTGGGCTGGGCCGCCGTGCCCAACGTGGCGGCCGACGCGACACCGAGAGTGCCCAGCGACGCGGCGACCAGGTGCCGACGAGACAACCGTTTCGATTCAGGTGCTGACATGGCCTTGCTCCAACTCGTTGGGAATCTTCGTTGTCGGCGGTGCATGGTTCGAGCCTCGCGTGGACTCGTGTTGGGCCGTGTGCCTCACGACGCCGACCATTCGGGGTCGGGCTTCGGCACGATCTGCGGCCAGACGCCCTGCTGCAACGCCGCCACCGCCGCGATGGCGTCCGCCACGCTCGGGGCATCGGGGTGAACCTCGATCGTCACCTCGAAGGCGCGGGTTTCGCCGGGCTCGAGTACCGCCACCCGGCCTTGCGCCTTCTCGAACGACTTGCGGTTGGGGAAGTTGATGGCCGGCTCCAGGCCCGTGACGTAGCCGTCGATGGCCGCCTGGCGGTTCTTCCATAGGGTAAAGCAGGGCAGTTGCCGCTTGCTGAAGGCGAGACTTACGCCTTTGTTGGCCGCGGCGTTGTGCAACAAAGCCCGCGTCCGGCCCCCGGCATCGGCGGCCAGATCGAAGAAGAACACGGCTTCGGGGGTGCCAGGACTCTCGGGGCCGTAGGTCTCCCACTGCGCCAAATGGCTCACCGCCACGGCGTCGCGCGGGGCCATCCTCCCCACGGGAAGCACCACCTTGGATCCGGGTTCGGCCAAGGGGGGGCCGAAATTGATGTGATACAGCAATTCCAACTCGGCCTGCTCGGCCGATACGTTGGTGATCGCATCGGTCACGGTGAACCCGGGCTGGCCCAATCGGGTCGAGAGGGTCGAGACCATGCGCAGCTTGTTGCCGAACAACCGGGCTTCGTCGACGATCCCCGAAACGGCCAGCGTCCTCGCATCGGTGTCGACCATCACTTCGACCTTGCGCGCGGGCTGATTGGCGATCTTGCCGTGCAGTGGATAGCGGAGCGTACCGTTCGGGTTAAACTCCGGGGCCCCGTTGCTTTCCAGCCCGCAGCGAACCACCAATTCGTCGAACCCGTCGAGCCAGCCGATCCCGCTGGGCTCCCAAAGACGGACCATCGCGGGATGGACGGGGCCAGCCACCGGCGAGCGCCATCCGACTTCGAGTTCGCCCAACCTTGCCTTCCAGATGCCCATGCCCCGCGTGGGCACCGCCACCCACCGGAGCGTTCCATTGTCCACCTCGACCACATCGACGCCGTCGCGCAAGCCCCCACGGAGGGTCCTCTTGGCGACCGACCAGGTCCCCGCGAGACCCGGAGCATCGGCCGGCGAAAGGGTGAGGCGGTCCAGGTACACGTCCTGATCCACATCGAGAAGTGTCCAGGTGTGCTTGGGCATGGCAGCCTCCGGTTCGGACATGGCAGAACACACTCGCCGATAGGTCGCCATCCTGCGACCTCCGCGGGCCTA
>DYLT01000006.1 GCA_020721945.1 Blastopirellula marina | reverse complement strand
ATCACCCCGGCCCGGTCCCGCTCCCGCCGGTGCTCCTCGATCGCCCGGTTGACATACTCGACCATCGCGTCGCGGGCCTGAGTGGGGATACTCTGCGACCGATCCAACAGGTAAATCACCGTGAGCCGCTCGCTCGTGCGAACCGCGCGCAACTCGGCTATCGCCAGGACAAACAGCACGACCACCAGCGAGCGCAGGACCAGCGCCAACCACCGACGCCCCGAACCCAACGCCGCCAACGAGTGAAAACCCATCCACCACACCACCGGCACGACGACCAGCGCTAGCGCCAGGGCCAGCCAGGGATCTTCGAAGGTGAGATGGTATTCGGTGAACATCGTGAGGGTCTAGGAACCCGGGCCGAGGCTTGTCATGGGGCCATCGCCGTTGGCCATGCGTTGTGCGTCATGCATCATGCCTCATGCGCCCGTCACATGCGGACGGTCTGCACGCGGTGGTTGCCGGTGTCGAGCACGTGGATCCGGCCGCGGCGGTCGCGTCCCAGGGCCCAGGGATTGGCCAGTTGGCCCTCGCCGCGGCCTTGAACGCCCCAGGCCCCCAGGGAGCGGCCGTCGCGGGTGAACTTCTGCACCCGATCGTTGCCCCACTCGGCGACGTAGATCGTGCCGTCGGGGGCCAGGGCCAGATCGTAGGGATAATACAACTGGCCGGCCTTGGACCCTTGACTGCCCCAAAGATCAAGCAGGTTCCCCTGCCGATCAAAGACCTGGATGCGGTGGTTGCAGGCGTCGGCCACCCAGAGATGCTCGTCTTCGTCCAGCGCGATGCTTTGCGGGCGCGCGAACTGGCCTGGCTCGGCACCGTGTCCGCCCCACTGGAGCACGAACCGGCCATCGGCAGTGAACTTCTGAATGCGGTCGTACTCGCCATACTCGGCGACGTAGTAGTACCCCTGGGAATCCTGCACCGCATCGGTGACCAGGCCGAACTCGCCCGGCTTGTCGCCTTTGGTCCCGCCAAGGGTCTGAAGCAAGTCGCCCCTGGGCGAATAGACCAAGAGCCGGTAGTAATGCGTGTCGGCGACGAGCACGTGCCCCTCCCGGCCGATGGAGAGTCCGGTGGGTTTGCCCGCCTCCTTGGCGGGTGTGGTCCATGCGTAAAGGAAGCGGCCGTCGGGGTCGAAGACTTGGATGCGGGCGGTCATATCGACGATGTAGAGTCGGTCCTGGGCATCGACCGCCATGGCGCGGGGCTTTTGAAACCGCCCGTCCGACACCCCTCGACGAGCCCAGACCTTCTCCAACTGACCGATCGCCCGCGGTCGCTCGTCGCAACCGGTCGACGCGGCCAACAGGGCCAAGAGGGCCGCGGCCCAGGGGCGAAGCCGGTCCACAACGCGCCGTCGATGAGGGCCTATGGCTCGGTTCACGGCTTCCCGGATCAGAACAGCCCGCCAGAACCACCCGTTGCCTCTTTCTGAGCTTAGTCGCTTTTGCGCAGGAACGCCAGGGACCCCACGGGCCGCGCCGAGCGTGGTTGCCGTGGCGTGTGCCGAGTTGCTATAATCCGCCCGCTGGAGGGGCGCATCATGGCACCTGCCCGCCGCCGACGGTCGCGCGGTTTCACGTTGGTCGAGACGCTGGTGGTGACGGCCATCGTCGGGCTCTTGCTGGCGATGTTGCTGCCGGCCGTGCAGGCGGCGCGCGAGGCAGGCCGCCGGGCGCAATGCACAAGCCATCTGCGGCAGATCGGGCTGGCCCTGCACCATTACGAAAGCAACCACCGCTTCTTTCCCCCGGCCTTCACGCGCGGTCCGGACCACAACCTGCTCACGTTCCTGCTTCCCTATCTGGAACAGAAGTCGGTCTACGACCGGTTCGACCTCACCCAAGACTGGCGCGCGGCGGCCAACCAGTCGGCGCGGGAGGTCGACCTTGGGGTCTTCGTCTGCCCCAGCACCCCCCGCCGGCGACCCCACGTGGCCGATTACGCGGCCGCGACGCGGATCACCACCGCCGTATGGAAGCCGCTGGTCGGCGCCGGGGTCCTGGCAGAGCGAACCGACTGGACCAACCTCTTCCAACCGGTCGCGGGCCGATGCACCGGCGTGGCCGAGGTCCGCGACGGGCTTTCGAACTCGTTCATGCTCTTCGAATGCGCCGGACGACCCGATTCGTGGCGCCTCGGCCAACTGGAACCCGGCCGAACCATTACCGGGGCCGCCTGGGCCGACGACGAAGCCCCGTTCTGGATCCACAGCGTCTGCGGCAGCGGGCAAATGATCGGGTGCAGCAACAACAACGAGATCTACGCGTTCCATCCCGGGGGAGCGGACTTCCTTTATGGCGACGGGTCGGTTCACTTCCACGCCGACCAACTCGCGCCGAACCCGTTCGTCTCACTGTTCACCAAATCGGCGGGCGATTAGGGCCGGCCCGGAGCTACCCGGCCGAGAAGACCGTTTTCCAGAATCGTCAGACACGGCGCCTTGGGCTCCAAGTCGGCGCTGGGCAGGAGATGGCAGCTTGAACCCAGGCTTTCGATTCTCTCACGCAACGGTTCGGCCGCCGCGCGGTCCGTGCTTGCCGGGGGCAACGTCCGCGCAACCGGCCTGGCCGATTCGTCGCCGGGGTTCGCCCGGGGCCGGTTCGCGAGCACATAGCCCAGAACGGCCAGGGCGACCAGCGAGCCGGCCGCAGCCGCTTGCCGGGCGCGCCGCGAACCTGCTGCCCGGGCCAAGGAAGGCATGCATCGGCGCCTGCTCCTGGTTCGATCAGGGGGCTTCCGGGAGGGCCCCTAGACGACCCAGCGCAATGGCCAGGTCGTCGCCGTAGCCGACCAGCAGGGTTCGCAGCTCGTCGGGGTCGGTCGTGCCCGCCGCGATGGTCACGAGATCCGCGAATCGGTTGCGCGCGCGTTTCAGAAGCGAGGAGACCGTGGTGCGGTCGAGCCGCAGGCGGCTGGCGATGGCGCTGGCGGTCTGCCCCTCGGCCACGTGGTGGTAGAGGAGGTTGTACAAGCGGCGGTTTGCCTTGGTGCGGGCCTGCGCGCATTCGGCGCGCAGCGCCACGAGGGCTGCCTGGAAACACTGGGCCCGCCAGGCCCGATCCATGCCCGACGAAACCGACCCCTCGATCCACGGTTCGTCGGGCCCGACGAGCGTCTCGTCGACCGATTTCGGGACGCGCCGGCGCTGCCGAAGCAATTCGAGAACCAGGTTTTGAACGACGCCCTTGAGATACACCCGAAAGCGGGCCGATCGCAGCGGCAAACCCGCCGCGTCGGCCATTTCGCGGTACTTCAGATACCGGCCGGGCAGATTCGCGCGGAAGTTCGGCGGTTCGCCCAGCCGGGCCAACTCCTCGTCGACCTTGCTGCAAAAACCCGAGGTGCGCACGAGGCGGAGCATCAGTTCCTGGAAGAGGTCCTCGGCATCGGGCAGGGCGATGCCATGCTCGGCGCAGCGCGAGACCACCTCGCGCCAGCACGGCCGCAAATAGACCTGGAGAAACGTGTCCCAGCGGCCCGCCGCGGCCTCGCGCAGGACCACGGTTTCGGTTTCAGGGAACTCGTCCCCCAGGTCTTGGGGGTCATGCGGTGCGCCGCGTTCGGCTGGGGGATCGTCGCCCTGTTTTTTTTCGCACATTTTCGGCGCCATCGCCATGTAGCTAATAGACGGATCACTTCGCGCGCAGTGGATGGCACCAATCTGGCACACTGACGAGGGAGTTGCAAGGCTTTGGCCCGGCAGAGCGAGTCGTTCAACGAGGTCTTCACCCGCCACTACCGCCAGTTGGTGAAATGGTGCGGGCACCGGGTACCACGCGACTTGGCGGACCCGGAAGACATTGTGCATTCGGCGTATCTCCGATGCGCATGCCAGTGGTGCGCTACCCGCCAATCCCATCGCGGCGAGGCGAGCTACCTCTATCGAGCGGTGCGATGGACCATCCTCGATATCCTCCGCGTCCACATCCGGCGAAAACTCGCCCGCGCGAGCCTCACCCCGTCGCGCACGACCGACACGCCTCCTTGGACGCGCATGGCCTTGGGCGAGGCGCTCGGCGCGCTACGTGGCCGGCAGCGGCAGGTCTGTCTGGCCCTGCTCGACGGGAAGAGCCGCGCGCAGATCTGCGAGGAACTCGATTTGACCTCGGATGCCCTGGCCGTGTATGTCCACCGCGCCAGGAACTCGCTTCAGGACCTGTTGGACCTCGACCAACGGGTGACCGCTACGGCAAGGCCGGCGGCTCAACGGCGGGAATTGGCCCAGACAGCGCCTTGAGGAACTCGACCAGGTCCTTTTGCTGCTCCGGCGTGACCTTCGCGTCGCGCACCGTGTCGAAGTCGGCCGAGCGGTACTTGTGGTCTTTTCCCCCAGCGGCCATCAGCGCCACGGCCTCTTCGAGCGTCTTGGCGCGGCCATCGTGGAAATACGGCGCGGTGTCGGCCACGTGGCGCAACGAGGGCACCCGGAACGCGCCGGTGTCTTCGTCCTTCTTCGTCACGTCCTTGCGGCCAAGGTCGGGTTTTTCCTTGTCCATCCCCACGCCCGCGTTGTGAAACTCGTAATCGCTGAACAACGGCGGGGCGTGGCAATCGGCGCAGCCGACGTTTTCGAACAGCGCCAGGCCTCGCTTCTGCGCGTCGGTCAAGGCGTTCTGCTCGCCTGCTTTGAACCGGTCATACGGCGAGTCGCCAGCCAGCACCGTGCGCTCGAAGGCCGCGATGGCCTTGGCGAATCCCTCTTTGGTCACGCCGGTGCCAAAGACCTTCTGGAACCGCTCGTGATACTCGGGGATCTTGTCGAGCTGTACGACCAGATCGGCCATCTGGTGACCCATTTCGATCGGGTTCTCGACCGGCCCGGTCGCCTGTTCCTCGAGGCTGGCTGCCCGGCCGTCCCAGAACATCGACGTGGCATAGGCGGCGTTCATTACGGTGGGCGAGTTGCGCGGTCCAACCTGTTTGCCAATGCCCGTGCTGGTCGCCGTCTTCTCGGCCCAGGCCATCTTGGGGTCGTGGCACGTGGCGCACGAGACCGTGCCGTCCTTGCTCACCCGCTTGTCGAAATAGAGCATCTTGCCCAACTCGATTTTCTCAGGCGTCATCGGGTTGTCGGCCGGTACAGGCAGCGGCGGCAGACCGCGCGGCACGGGATAGGCGACGGGCTTGGCAGCGACTTTCTCGGCGGGCTTGGACGGCGCCTTCGCCTCGTCCGCGGTCTTGGCCTTCGGCTCATCCGCCGCCTTCGGTTCGTTCGCGGTCTTGGCCTTTGGTTCGCCTGGCGCCTTCGCCTCATCCGGCGTGGGAGCCGGCGATTTCGGCTTGTCCTCCGGCTTGACCGCCTGCTCCCGGGCCTTCGGCTTGGCCGACGTGGCCTTCTGGCACCCAAGGGTCGCCACCGCGATCATGGCGGCGCCGCATATTGCGATCGACAAGAACCAACTCAATGCCTTCATGCCAGACGCTCCTTCTCACAGAGGTTACACAAGACGATCTTCGGTGGGAGACCGCGGGGATCATCGGAAACGGTCCATGGGCCTGTCCCCTTCGCGCCCGAACGATGATTGTCGGTGGTCTCTAGCACAGACCAAGCCGGACTCCGGCGTGACGGGCCAGCGGGCCGAAGTGCGTGCCCCATTGCGGCGCCAGCTCTTTGCCCAGGGCCAGGGCCTTGGCCAATTCATCTTGCGAGAGCGGCTGGTAGCGGGCGACCATGGCCACGTCTTGTTTGACCTGCTCGACGCTGGCGCAGCCGAGGTTCAGGGTGCTCACGCCCGGCACGCCCAAGGCGTACCGCACGGCCAGTTCGAGGTACTGGGTGTCCAGGTGTGGCCCCGACGCCGGGTCGGGATACTTCCCGTTCTTGGCCCCCCCGAACACCTTCATCGCCACCACGCCGACGTGGTGCTTGACCGCGATCGGCAACACGCTCTCTTCGAACTTGTAGGTGTGCCGGTCGACGAAGTTCACGACGGTCAATAGCACGTCGCACTCACCCGACTCGAGGAACCGGGCGAACTTGCCGGGCCGGTTATGCCCCGAGATGCCCACGAACCGGATTTTGCCGGCCTTTTTCTGCTTGACCAGCCAGGTGAAGACGCCCTCGGGTTGTTGGGCCACCTCGACCTTGCGGTCTCCCACCTGGTGGAAGTAGACCAGATCGAGGTAGTCGGTCTTCAGCAGCTTGAGCGAATTGGCCAGGATCTTCTCGGCCTTGTCCACGGAATCGGCAAGGACCTTCGTCGAAAGGAATACCTCCTTGCGCCGTTTGCCCAGGGCCAGTCCGACGCCCTCCTCGGCAATATCGTAGGCTGGGGCGGTGTCGATCGCGTTGATCCCCAGGTCGATGGCCGCGTTGACGCAGTCGGCAACGCGCTGGGTGGAATGGGGCTTGGCAAACCCGCACGGCGCCGTGCCCAGGGTCATCGTGGTGACCGAGACCCCGGTCTTTCCCAAGACGCGGCGGGTCAACTCGCCGGCTGCCGCAACGGCGGATTGGCCGAGGCCCGCCCCAAGCAAGAGCCCCCCAGCGGCCAGGCCCGTCTGTTGGAGAAAACGACGACGATGGATCTCGCGATGCTCGTGTCCGGACACTTTGGCTACTCCTCGAACCAGGGTTGAAATGAGTATGGCATCGAAGCAGGAAAACGGCCCAAACGAACGGGGCGGAAATCGCGAGATTCTTCCGCCGAATCCGTTCGTCTGGGCTGTTCCGCGGCGGGATGACCGGCGGTTTTCTGGTTTTCCATCGTGGCCATTCTTGCAGAACAGGCCGCCAAAGTCAAAAATGGCCCCACCGAAGACACCCCCGTTTGGTCCGCATCCAACCGCGCGGCCAGCCACCGCCGGTTCGTCGGCCGGAGCGTGCGCTGATGACCAACCGAGAGCGTATCCTGGCGATTCTCGAGGGCAAGCCGCCGGACCAGATCCCTTGGATTCCCCGTCTGGCCATCTGGTACGAGTCCAACCGCCGGGGGGGTACGCTGCCCAAGGAGTATCAGGGCTTGAGCTTACGTCAAGTCGAGCAAGCGGTCTTTGGCGGCACCGCGGCCCGGGATGGGTTCATCTATCGGGTCGAGCTTCGCGGGGTCGAGGTCCGCACACGGCAGGAAGGCCTGGAGACCCTTACGGAATACGTCACGCCGGTCGGCACGGTAACCACCCTTCGTCGGGGTACCGAGCACTTGCGCCGGCAGGGCATCCAGGATGCCGAGGTGGGCTTCATGCTCAAGCGCCGCGAGGACTACCCGGTGGTCGAGTACCTGGTCGAGCATACGCAGTATCTTCCGGCCTATGAAGAATACGAGGCGTACGAGCGCGAGGTGGGCGACGGCGGCTACCCGATGGTCAATTGCGGCGACTGCCCCATGCACCATTGGATGCGGGCCTTGGCCGGATACGATCAGGCCTACTACCATCTCAACGACTTCGCCAACGAGGTCGAGCGCCTCGTGGCCGTGATGACCGACCGGTACAAGGACACGCTGTGGAAGCACATGCTCGACTCGCCGGCGCGGCTCTTGATGCACGGGCACCATCTGTCGAGCCAGATGACGCCGCCTCCGCTGTTCGAGCGATCCATCCTCCCATATTACCAGGAATTGACTTCCAGACTGCGCGCCCGCGGCAAGGTGGTGGCCCTCCACGCCGACAACGATACCCGACTGATTCTCTCGCTGATCGAGCGTGCCGGCATCGGCATGGCCGAGTGCTTCGTGACCAGCCCCATGGTGAAGACCACCCTGGCGGAGGCCCGCGCGGCCTGGAACGACCGGGTGATCATCTGGGGCGGCATCCCGTCGGCGATCCTCGAGTCGCCCTTTAGCGACGAGCAGTTCGAGCAGTACGTCGACGAGGTATTCCGGACGATCGCGCCGGGCAAGGCGTTCATTCTCGGCATCGCCGACAACGCCATGCCCGGCTCGCGCATCGACCGCATTTGCCGGATCACCGAGATTGTCCAACAGCGCGGCACGTACCCCGTCGGCTGACGCCGCACCGGCGCGCCGCGTGGCCGACCGGCCAATTTCTTTCAAGCGTTTGCGATTGTTTGGGGGGGAGAATGATGAACCGCCCGCGCGTGCATGTTGCGATTCGAACGTCTGTGGTGCGTCTGTTGCTTGGCGCCGTCGCGGTCGCGTTGGCTCCGTGCCCGGCCGCGCCCGCGGAGTTGGTGATCGTCGAGAATGGGCGACCTCGGGCGACCATCGTCGTGGCCCAGGATGCCCCCGAGCCGGTCCGGCGCAAGACGCAGACCGCCGCCGAGGAGCTCCAGGCGTACCTGGAGAAGATCTCCGGCGCGACGTTGCCGATCGTCGACGATTCGCAAAGCCCAGCAGGGGCCCTGGTGCTCGTTGGCCGAAGCCGGCTGAGCGACACGATAGGCGTGACGATCCCCTCGGGGGTGACTCCGGCACGGCGCGACGAGGGATTCGTGATCGTTTGCCGCGGCGATCGGCTGCTGTTGGCCGGCAATAGCGAAGGCCCCTACCACGGCACCGAGTACGCGGTGTACGACTTCCTCCGCAGCCTGGGCGTGCGCTGGTTCATGCCGGGCGAGTTCGGCGAGATCGTGCCCACGCAGAAGACCATTGGCGTGCTCCCGCACGAGCGCGTCGAAAAGCCCGACTTCGTGATGCGCAACTGGTGGCTGCACGCCCTGCCCGAACTGGCTGCCCAGGAGACGCGCTGGAAGCTGCGGAACAAGATGAATCCCGAGCCGATGTTCGCCATGTGCGGCGACAGCAGCGCGCGGGCGATCGTGGCGCCCGAGCCGCTGCGCAAGGAGAAGCCCGACCTGCTGGCCCTCAACGAGCATGGCACGCGCAACCCCTTCTTGCCCAACCTGACCAACCCCGAGGCGGCGCGGATCGCCGGCCAGATCATCCGCGACCATCTGCGCAAGAACCCGGGGACCAACTCCTACGGTTTCGCCCCGGACGACGGCCTGCCCCGCGACTTCAACCCCGAAACGCTCAAACTCAACCGGGGCTTCGTGACGCTTGGCGGGCGCCCGGGCGTGCCCGGCGAGACCAGCATCACCGAGGAGTGGCTGACCTTCGTCAACCGGGTGGCCGAGGAGGTTCACAAGGAGTTCCCCGACGCCTATCTCGCCACCAACGGCTACGCCAACCGCAACCTCCCGCCCGAGGGCGTCCCGCTCGACGACCGGATGGTCGTCATGTTCGCCGCCATCTGGAGCTGCACGCTTCACGCCTACGACGACGAGCACTGTTGGCAAAAGGTGCGCCAGGGGCAGATGCTCCGGCGGTGGTGCGAGCTGTGCAAGAACGTGTGGATCTACGGCTACAACTACAACATGCTCGTCTCGGGATTGACGCCGCTGCCGGAGTTCACCAAGCTCCGCCGCGACTTTCCCTTGATGAAGAAGTGGGGCGTGATGGGCTTTCACGACGAGTCGCGGAACGTCTGGGCCGAGTCGGGCATCGCCAGCCGGTACCTGCGGGCTCAGTTGGAATGGAACGCCCAGGCCGATGTCGACGCCATGCTCGACGACTTTTTTACCCGATGGTACGGCCGCGCCGCCGGGCCCATGAAGGCCTTCTACGTGGCCCTCGACGAGGCGGTGACCCGCGCGCCGATCCATGGCCACGAAGACCGCATCCTTCCCGAGGTCTATACCCCCGAGCTGCGGACGCGGCTCAAGCAGCTCGTGGCCGAGGCCGAGCAGCTTGCCGACACCCCGCGCGACAAGCTGCACGTGCGGGCCGAACGACTCATCTACGAGCACCTCGCGGCCTACATGGACCTGGCCGCAGCCGAGGCGGCGGGCGACTACCGCGCCGCCGTCGCCCATGCCGACCGCATGATGACTCTGCGCGGGCAGTTGCACGCGATCAACCCCTTCTTCATCTGGCCCGACGAAAAAGGCTATCACACGGGCGTGTGGTACTGGACGATCACCGATCGGAAGAAGTACTACCAGTCGCTGGTGGACAAGACCACAGGCAAGACCGGCACCCTGGTGGCCCTCGCGCCCCGCAAGACCGCCTTCCGCGTGGACCCGCACGACGAGGGCATCCACGCCGGATGGCACCAGCCGGGACCGGAGCCGGCCGGCTTTGCGCCGATCGACACGACCCGGCCGTTCTACCGGCAAGGCTATGACGACCCGCGCGGCTACCCCTACGTGGGACACCTCTGGTACCGCTTCGCGCTCGATGTGCCGGCCGGCTTCCAGGGAAAGCGAATCTTGCTTTGCGTGCCGGTCGTGGTCACGGAGGCCTGGTGCTGGGTCAACGGCCAATACGCGGGACACCGCCCGTACCAGGAGGCCTACGTGCGTCCGGCCGAGTTCGAGATCGACATCACGCCGCTGGTGCGTGCGGGCCAGACGAACCTGATCGCCCTCCGGGTCGATACGAGTCTGTCTTTGGCGCAGGCGGCAGAAGGGATCCAATCGCGGGTGTTTCTCTACAGCCCGAAGTAGTGGTCCCGCGCGCCTTGGCCGGGGCGGCCGCGCGGTGCTGCATTGCCTTGGAGTCGAGCAGGCAAGCTGGTAGAATCCCAGGTGGCCGGGGGTCTAGAGCCCCGGCGTTTCGCCGAGAAGGTCCGCGCCGTGCCGGCGCGGTCGCGGGATACGTGCCATGCTCAAGTCGGTTTCCGTCGGCGACGTGCGGTTGGCGGTTGAGGATCGCGGCAGCGGTCCGCCGGTCCTCTTGGTTCATGCGTTTCCCTTGGACCACTCGATGTGGGACGCTCTGGCCGCGTCACTGGAGGGCCGGTGCCGGGTGATCGCGCCCGACCTGCGCGGGTTTGGGGGCAGCGAGCGGACCGAGGGTACCGTGACCATGGAGCGGTTTGCGGACGATCTGGCCGGGCTGCTGGACGCCCTGGACGTGGCCGAGCCGATCGTGCTGTGCGGGTTGTCGATGGGGGGGTACGTGGCCTTTTCGTTTTGGCGCCGGCATGGCGGGCGGCTGCGCGGGCTGGTGCTTTGCGATACCCGGGCTGGCGCCGACACGCCCGAGGCGGCCACGACCCGGCTCTCGACTGCCCAGCGCGTCCTTCGGGAAGGTCCTGGGTTTCTGGTCGAGACGCTGCTCCCGAGGCTGGTGGCCCCGGCCACGCTTGCACATCGGCCGGAGGTGGTGGAGCCTTTGCGGCGGGTGGTTTTGGCGGCCGATCCCCGCGGCATCGCCGCGGCGCAACGGGGCATGGCGGCCCGGCCCGACGCCACGTCTTGGTTGCCCCATATCGACTGCCCCACCCTGGTCGTTGTGGGCGAGCACGACGCGATTGCTCCGGTGGCCGAGATGCGCGCGATGGCGGGGCAAATCCCCCGGTCGCGTCTGGTGACGATTTCGGGCGCAGGCCACCTGGCACCGCTGGAGAATCCGGCCGAGGTCCATGCGGCGATCGACGAGTTTCTGTCCGAGCGGTAAACGGGGGTCTTCTTTCTTGCCATGCCAGGCCGGCCCAACCACCTTCCCCGATGGCTGAAGCGCAACGTGCCCAAGGGCAACGCGAGGCACTATACCGCAAGGCTGGTCGAGGAGCTGCGGCTCCGGACCGTATGCGACCATGCCCGGTGTCCCAACCGCATGGAGTGCTACGCCCACAAGACGGCTACGTTTATGGTCCTGGGCGACGTGTGCACTCGGCGGTGCGGCTTTTGCGCGGTGGCCAAAGGCAAGACGCGCCCGCCCGACCCGGACGAACCCCAGCGCGTCGCCGAGGCGGCCGTCCGCTTGGGCCTCAGGCACGTGGTGATTACGATGGTCACCCGGGACGACCTTGCCGATGGCGGGGCCGATCATCTTGCCCGGACCGTCGAGGCGGTGCGCCGCGCGGCGGGAGCGAGCATCGAGGTGTTGCCGTCGGATTTTGGCGGCAACGCCGCGGCGGTCGATCGCGTGCTCGAAGCCGCCCCCGAGGTCTATAACCACAATGCCGAGACGGTCCCGCGGCTGTACCGGCGCGTGCGCGGGCGCAAGGCCGACTACCGCTGGACCTTGGCGATGTTTCGGCACATCCATCGGCACGCCCCGGCCACGAAGACCAAGACCGGCCTGATGCTCGGACTGGGGGAGACGCACGACGAGTTGCTCGACGCGTTGGCCGATCTTCGGGAGGCTGGCTGCCAGATGCTGACGTTGGGACAGTACCTTCAGCCCACGCCCGACAGCTTGCCGGTCGAGCGCTACCTGCCTCCCGAGGAGTTCGACGCGTTGGGCCGCGCGGCGCGGCACCTCGGCTTTCGCGAGGTCGCCAGCGGTCCGTTCGTGCGATCCAGTTACCACGCGCGCCGGATGCACGAGCGGGGATCGGTGTAACCGTTCACCGGCTGGGGACGCAAGATTCCAAGCCACAAGAACCTCGGCCCACCACGGTCGCCCTCAATGGATGCTCCTTTCCCGCCGGCGAACTTCGCCATCACGGCCCTGCTGGTCGAAGGCGGCACGGGGCTGGTCGCCGTGGCGCTCGGTTGGGCCTTGGGCTATCCCCCAGGCGACGCCGTCGCGTGGGAACTGGCCGGCTTGGCCTGGGGGGCGGCGGCGGCCATGCCGCTGTTGGCCGTGATGGGCGCCTGGGTCTGGATCCCGTGGCGCCCCTTCCGTGACCTGCTCGGCCTGCTCGACGAGACGGTGCTGCCCCTGTTTCGCAACTGCCACCTGGCCGACCTGTTGCTCGTCTCCGCCTTGGCCGGCCTCGGCGAGGAGATGCTCTTCCGCGGCGTCCTCCAAAGGGCCATCGCCGGCGGTCTCGAGGGGCCGTGGAACGAGGCGGTCGCGCTGGTCGTTTCGGGCGTGCTGTTCGGCTTGGCGCACTACCTGACCCGAACGTACGCCGTGCTGGCTGCGCTTATCGGCTGGTATCTCGGATGGCTGTGGCTTGCCACCGGCAACCTTCTTGTGCCGATCGTGGCCCATGGGCTCTACGACTTCCTGGCACTGGTGTACTTGACGCGCCTTCGGGACGCCCGGGCGTGTCCGCCTCAGGGAAACACCCCCGGCGATGGTTCGTAACCTTGGGTTTCTCAAGGGGTTGCGCGCGAGAATCTCAAGTCGCGTTGCCCGGCCGCACCGTCGGGAATAGAGTTTCCCCAAAAGGCCTTGGCGGCCGAAGGAGTATGGTTCCAGCGCCGCGGCGTCGTCCGCCCGATTCGCAAGGGTCCTTGACCACGATGGCCCCCGTTCTCATCCCCGGTTGGAAACATGCCTTCTCGAAAGGAACGCGATGAGCCAGACCGCCAGACTGCAACTGGACGACCGAACGATCGAGCTGCCGGTCCGCGTGGGCACCGAGGGCAACCAGGTCATCGACATTTCGCGGCTGTACAGCCAGACGGGACTCATCACGCTCGACGAGGCGTTCGCGAACACGGGCGAGGCGATTAGCCAGATCACGTACATCGACGGCGAGAAGGGCGTTCTTCGCTACCGGGGATACCCCGTCGAGGAACTGGCCGAACGGTGCGACTTCAAGGAGGTGGCCTACCTGCTGATCTACGGAGAACTGCCCACGCCCGAGCAGCTCGAGGAGTTCCGCTGGAATATCCGCCGCCACACGATGCTGCACGAGGGAATGAAGCAGATCTTCGCGGGCTTTCCGCCCGATGCCCATCCCATGGCCATCCTCAGCTCGGTGGTGGGGGCCTTGGCGATCTACTGCAAAGACAGCCTCGACCCGCGTGATCCGCACCAGCGCGAGCTGGCCATTTACCGCATGATCGGCAAGATGGCCACCATCGCCGCCTTCAGCTACAAGCAGTCGATCGGCGAGCCATTCGTCTATCCGCAAAACCATCTGACGTATGTGCAGAACTTCTTGCACATGATGTTCGCGATTCCCAGCGAGCGCTACCAGATGGACCCGGATTTCGTCGACGCCTTGAACCTGGTGCTGATCCTGCACGCCGACCACCGCAACTTGGGCAAGTACATCGACCGCGCCAAGGACCCCAACGACGACTTCCGCTTGATGGGCTTCGGCCACCGCATTTACAAGAACTACGACCCGCGCGCGAAGCTGATCAAAGAGACCGCGCACAAGCTCCTGGCCAAGCACGGCTCCGATCCTCTGTTCGACCTCGCCCAGGAATTGGAGGAGGTGGCCCTCAAAGACCCCTATTTTGTCGAGCGCAAACTCTACCCGAACGTCGATTTCTACTCGGGGATCATCTACCGCGCGATGGGCATCCCGAAGAACATGTTCACGGTGCTCTTTGCGCTGGGGCGTCTGCCGGGCTGGATCGCCCACTGGCGCGAGCTTCGCATGTCGCCGAACCTGCGCATCCACCGGCCGCGGCAGCTTTACGTCGGCGCGCCGAAGCGGGAGTTCGTGCCCCTGATCCGCCGGTTCCCGCCGAAAGAACCGGCAGCGCCCGAGGCTCGACCGTCGCTGGTTCCCCCGATTCCGGAAGCCGCCGGCGTCAACACGGAAATCTGACCCGGCGTGGCCAACCGGCAAGGGAAGCACCCGATGGCGCCTGGACGCAAAGCCCCAACCCTACGGGTGTTGCTTGCTCCGGACGTGGACGCCAAGTAGCATGGTGGGGCACGACGACGGGAGACTCAACCACGTGGGGGGGAAGGGTGCATGGGACGGTGGCTTGTCCTGTTCGTGACGATGGCACGGGTGACGGAGGCTGGGGCGCTGGTGGCCGCGGGCATTCCGGTGCCCACCGACGCCCCTGGGCCGCTGGCGCCGGAAGAAAGCGCCAAACGGTTCCAGCTCGCGCCGGGGTTCCGCATCGAGTTGGTGGCTGCCGAGCCGCACGTGGCCGATCCGGTGGCCATCGACTTCGACGCGCGCGGCCGCATGTTCGTGGCCGAGATCCACGGCTATAACCTCGAGGGATACCTCGACGTGCTGGAGCTGAACAAGACCGGCGTGCTCGACAAGGCCGTGCGCCGCATTGCTGCCAATCCCGAGGCCATCAAGAAGGCCGAACAAGAGCAGTACGGCACGGTCAAGCTCTTGGAAGACACCGATGGCGACGGCCGGATCGACCGGGCGGCGGTGTGGGCCGATCGGCTCCCGCCCTGCTACGGCGTGGTGGCGGCGCGCGACGGCGTCGTCGCGCTTGGCGCGCCCGACATCTATTTCCTGGCCGACCGCGACGGCGACGGCAAGGCCGAGGTCCGCGAGAAGCTCTTTTCCGGCTTCGGCCGGTACGACTTGTGGTCGCGGATCAATAACCCGCGCTGGGGTGTTGACAACTGGATCTACGCGGCCAACGGCATCAACAGCGGTGGGACGATCGAGGGTCCGCGGCTCGCCCAGCCCGTGCGCCTGCCCGCCACGGCATTCCGCTTCAAGCCCGACGGGAGCGCCCTGGAGCCCACCAGCGGCAGTTCGAGCGGTTTCGGGCTGGCCATCGACGACTGGGGCGACCGGTTCATGGTCGCCAACCAGCAGCACGTCCTGTACGTCGTGCCGCTGGAACACCGCTACCTGGCGAGGAACCCCTACTACGCCGCGCCGGGTACGACCGAGAACATCTGCTCCTACGGCCATCCCGCGCGGCTGTATCCCACCAGCCAGCCCGACCCGTGGCGACTCAAGCGCAGCAAGGACCCGGCCTGGGTGCAGTTCTACGGTGTGGCCGAGGCCACGGCGAACGGATACTTTACGGCGGCCAGCGGGCAGACGATCTACCAGGGCGCGACGTTTCCGCCCGAGTACTGGGGGAACCACTTCAGCGTCGATAATGCCCAGAACCTTGTCCACCGCTGCGTGCTGGTTCCGCAAGGCGCAGGCTACCTTGCGCGGCGGCCGCGCGACGACGAGAAGACCGAGTTCCTCACGTCGACCGAGCAGTGGTTTCGGCCCGTCAACTTGATGACGGGCCCGGAAGGAGCCTTGTACGTCGTCGATATGTACCGGGCGATCATCGAGGACTACTCGGCGATTCCCCGCTATTTGCAGCAGATCTATATCGAATCGCTCATGGCCGGGGCCGACAAGGGGCGGATCTGGCGCGTGGTGCCGACTGCCTCGCCTGTTTCGCGAACCGGAGAGGGGCCATCACGCGACGCCTCTCTCCCGCACGCCAAAGAGAGGCTGGGAGCCAGCGCGGCCGGTCCACCTGCCGCGCGGTCCAACGCCGAGTTGGTCCCCCTGCTCGCCCATCCCAACGCCTGGCATCGCAAGACCGCCCAGCGGTTGCTGGTCGAGCGCGGCGATCGGAGCGTGGTGCCGGCGCTGGTTGCGCTGGTGCTCGGCGGTAAGACGCCCCAGGCCCGCATGCACGCCCTCTACACGCTCGACGGGCTAGGGGCCCTCGATCCGTCGGTGGTCGAGCGGGCCTTGGGCGATGCGCACGAAGCGGTTCGCATGCACGCCCTGGCCCTGGCCGAGCGCTGGCTCGACCAGCACGCCGGCGTGACCGAGAAGGCGGTGGCGATGGCCGACGACTCCGCGCCCCGCGTGCGCCTTCAAGCGGCCTTGTCGCTGGGCGGGTCGAAGGACCCTCGCGCGATCGCCGCCCTGCGCAAGCTGGCGGCGCGATACGGCAACGACCGATGGATGCGATCGGCCGTGCTCAGTTCGGTGGGCGACTCGGCCGACCGGGTGCTGGTGGCGATTCTGGCCGACGACGAGCCGGGCCAAAGCGGGGCGATGGTCCATCCCTTGGCCTCGATCGTGGCCGCGCGGCACAACGACGAGGAGCTTGGTCGCGTGTTGCAGGCCGCCGCCGAGGCCCGCGCACCAGCGGCCGCCGAGCTGCGCCGGGCATGTTTGAAGGGGCTTGCCGAAGGGCTCAAGCAGAGCAAGCAGCAAGCGCTGCGCTCTCCCGCCGGACACGTGGCCCTGCGGCGGCTGTTGGCCGATTCCCAGCCGCAGATCGCCGAGTTGGCCCTTTCGATCGCCGGGCTGGTGAAGCTCCGCGAATCGGAGGCGATGAAGGCCGCTCTGGCCGTCGCGGGCAAGACGGCCCTGGACGCCTCGCGCCCGATCGAGGACCGCGTGGCCGCGATTTCTCTGCTTTCCGGCGCGCCGTATGCCGAATTGGCCGCCGCGGCGCCCAAGCTGCTCGATCCGCGCCAGCCGTTGGACGTGCAATGGGCCGCGGTCAAGGCCCTGTCGGCGGTCGACGACCCCGGGGTGGGCGAAATCCTCCTGGCGAGCTGGCCGAGCTACACCCCCAAGGCCCAGGCCGCGGTCATGGACGCGATCTTCATGCGCCAGGACCGACTGCCCAAGCTGCTCGACGCGATCGAGAAGAAGGTCGTCCTTCCCGCGGCACTCGATGCATGGCGCCGCATCCATCTTTTGGAAAACCCCGACGCGGCGATTCGGAAGCGGGCCAAGGACCTCTTGGGCAGCCAGGCCACGCGCAAGGACCGCGAGGCGGTGCTCGCCCGGTACGTCGCCGCGCTGAAGGGGCCGCGCGATCCCAAACGCGGGGCGCTGGTTCACGAACAGCAGTGCGCGAAGTGCCACCAGGTCAAGGGTAAGGGGTACGCCGTGGGGCCCGACCTGTCGAGCACCACGCGCCGATCCGACGAGATGCTGGTCTTTGACGTGCTCACCCCGAGCAACCAGATCACGGCCGGCTACAACCAGTACACGGTGATTACCGAGGACGGCCGGATCTTCACCGGGGTGCTGGCTGCCGAATCGGCCACGAGCGTCACGTTGCGCAAGGAGCAGTCGGCCGAAGAGACGATCCTCCGCAAGGACATCGACGTGATGGCCGCCTCGACGAACTCGATGATGCCCGAGAACCTCGAAAAAGAGGTCACGCCGCAAGACATCGCCGACCTGATCGCGTTCTTGCGCGCGGCGTTCGGCCCGGCGCCGCCGCCGGCGGTGACGCTGTTCGACGACGACCCCGCTTTGTTGCCGCTTCTGAACGAGGGCGACGGCAAGGTGTCGATCGACATGGCCGAGCGTTTCGCGGGCGCGGTGTCGCTACGCATGGTTCCGTTGCAGCGGTCCTCGGCCCGAATCCCCGGCTGGCAGTACCGCATTGTCGCGAACCCCGAGCCGGGCGAGTACCGCTACCTGCGCTTCGCCTGGAAATCGCTGGGCGGCCACGGCGTGATGATCGAGTTGGCCGGCGACGGCAGGTGGCCGCCCGCCCAGAAAGCGCTGTGGCGCTACTGCGCCGGGAAGAACACCACGGGCTGGGCAGCGGTCGAGGTCTCGCCCCAAGCGCCGCGCGAGTGGACCGTCGTTACCCGCGACCTCTGGAAGGACTTCGGCACGTTCACGGTCACGGGCATGGCCCCCACGGCGATGGGCGGCGATGCCCTGTTCGATCGGATCGAGCTGTTGCGGTCGCTGGACGAGGTGACGGCGGGGCGATAGCCGCTGCCTGGGCGGCCAGGTACAATGCGTGGGAGGGAAACGATCCGAGACCGATGGGGAGGCATCGATGCGGACACTGCTTATCGCCGCGAGGTTCTTCGTACCGGCTTTGGCCTGCTTGGCGTGGTGTGCGGCAATGGCCGGCGCCGCGGAGGTCGAGCGAGGGTTTGCCCAGGTGGTGCGGGTCGGGGCCTCGCACGACAACCAGCCCTTCGAGTACCGCATCGAGTCGCAGGTCGAAAAAGACCGCTACACGGTGCTGCGCCTGACCTACCCGTCGCCGGTGGTCACGGCGGTACCGCAGAACAATACGATTCCCGCCGAGTATTACGTACCGCGTGGGTTACGAACCGGGGAGGCCAGGCGTCCGGCCGTGATCTTCCTGCACATCCTCGACGGCAACATGGAGATGGTGCGGATGACGTGCTCGGTGCTCGCCTCGCACGGCATCCCGGCCATTCTGTTCAAGCTGCCGTACTATGGGGAGCGGGGTTTGCCCGAGGGACCCGAGGCCATGGCCCGCAACGCCCGGTTGTTCATCGCCGCGGTGTCGCAGGCGTTTGCCGACGTGCGGAGGACCGTCGATGTGCTGGCCTCGCGCCCGGAGGTCGATCCGGGCCGTATTGGCATCGCCGGGGTGAGCCTGGGCGGCATCGTGGCGGCCACCGCGGCCGAGATGGACCCGAGAATCCACCGGGCGCTGTTGATCCTGGCGGGCGGCGACCTTGTAGCGATCATCCACCACGCGCGGGAAACCCGCGAGCTGAGCGAGCTGATCCGCCGTCTTGCGCCGGACGAGAGGGCCGAGGTCGAAAACGCCCTGGCCGATGTCGATCCGCTGCGGCGCGCCGACCGGCTCCGCGAACGCGCCCAGCAGGGCAAGGTGCGGATGATCAACGCCGCCGAGGACGAGGTGATCCCCCGCGCCTGCACCGAGAAGCTGGCCGATGGGTTGGGCATGACCGGCCGCGTTCATTGGCTCGACGGCCTGGGACACTACACGGCGCTGGCCGCGCTGCCGCAGATCCTCACGAGCATGGTCGAGTTCTTCGCCGAGGACCTGCCGCCGGGAGTGCAGCCCCCCGCGCCGGCCACGCCGCGACGTACCCCGGTCGCCATGGTGCTGGGGCTGGGCCAGCAGACCATCTCGTTCTTCACGAGGGAACCGGCCGAGGGGCGCTGCCATTTCGCCGATCTGGAAGTCGTGGTCCGGCCCGAGGGCGACAAGCCGATCGAAGGCCGGCTGCGCTATCTTCGCGGGCCGGGCGACACGTTCCGCCTGGAGGTGAAGGCCCCGGTCGTCGGCGACGTGGCGATCGGTCAAGGGGCCTTTCCGTGGATGGCGTCCGGTGGCAAAGCGGTGTTCCGGGGCTCCCCTCGACGGCAGGCGGGGGAGGGGCCGGGAGCGAAGGCGCCAGCGTTCTCGCCGCGCCCCACCGACCCCCTCGCGTTCGCCGACCCCAAGTACCTGATGCGGCTGAAGGTCGCGGCCGGCGCGGTCGGAGGCGCGGTTCTCGCGCCCGACATGTTGGAATCGCTGGCGACCATCACGGAGGAACCCTCGGTTCCGCCCGGTGCGGCGGTGCGCATCCAGCTTAAGGGGCGCAACCAGGGGGTGTTCGTTCTCCGGTTCCGGGAAGACCGGACGACCCCCGCGTCGCTCGATTTCGACGTGCCGGGGGCCAAGGGCACGGTCACGTTCCGCGTGTGGCAGATGGACACGATCGCCCGGCCCGAGGCGTTCGCACCGCCCGCCGCGTTGCCCGTCAAACACGTCGATTCGGTCGAACTGTACCGCATCCTTTCGGCCATGTTCAATTTCGCCATGGAGCAGTTCGAATGATCTCTTACGCTGCGCCGTCTCGGCGTCGCTGGTTGGGGGTACGCACCGCGGGTCTCCTTGCGGGGCTGTGCCTTGTCGCGGCAAGCAGCCTGGCAGGCGAGGCGCCGCTTCGCGTTGTCGGCCGCGATCCGGAGGGTCACGGCCTCTGGTGCCAACTCGGCCACAAGACGGTGCTCTTGGTGTCTGGCACACCGGAGCAGATGGGCGCGGCGCACGGCCGGCTGCTCGGCGCGAAGGCCCGGAAACTGGTCGAACGCGTGGTGTACATGGTCGGCGGGGCCGACAGTCTGCATTCGGGCCAGTGGTTCCTCGACCGCATGGCCGAGATCGAGCGGCGCACGCTGCCGCACATCCCGCCGCGGTTTCTCGCCGAGTGCGACGCGCTCGCGCAAGCGGCTGGCATTTCGCAGCGCGATGGGCGCTACGGGAATCTCTTCCCCGAGCGGTTTCACTGTAGCGGCGTGGCCGTGCGCGGCAAGGCGAGCCTGGGCGGCCGGGTGCTCCATGCCCGGGTGCTCGACTACATGCGCGATATCAACCTCCAGGGCTACGCGGCCGTCGTGGTCTTCATGCCCGAGGGACGGCACAAGTGGATGAGCCTGGGCTACGCCGGCTTCGTGGGCACGGTGACGGCGATGAACGAGAAGGGGCTGGCGGTCGGCGAGATGGGCGGCCGGGGCGAGGGCGATTGGGACGGCATGCCCATGACCTTCCTGCTCCGCGACGTGATGGAGCGGGCCGCCACCGTGGACGAGGCCCTGGCGATCCTCCGCCAGACGCCGCGGACATGCGAGTACTATTACGTGCTCAGCGACAAGTCGAAGGCCATGGTCGGCGTTTGGGCCGATCCACGGCAGCTTGTTGTGCTGCGCCCCGGGCAGCAGCACCCCTTGTTGCCTCACGTGCCCGACGACACGGTGCTCATCTCGGGCCCGGACCGCGCGGAGCACCTCAGCCGCCGCCTGGTCGAGCACTATGGCCGAATCGACGTGGCCGCGATGATCGAGATCCTCAAGCGCCCGGTGGCGATGCGGTCGAACCTGCACAACGCGATCTTCGCTCCGGAGACGCTCGACATGTGGTTTGCCGACGCGGGCAAGACCAGCCCGGCGTGTGACGAGCCGTACGCGCACTGCAACCTCGGCGAGTTGATTCGCTTCTACGGCGAGGCCGCGGGGTCCGCGGGCCGCCAGACCGCCGCGTCGGCGCGGCAGTAGGCAGAGGCTTTCGCGTCAATTCTCTTGCGGCAGGTAGAGCAGCCTTCCGCAGGACCGGCAGAAGACCGGCTTGGCGAGCCTCAGCGCGTTGACCATGTTCAGCGGGACGTGCTGATGGCACCCCCCACAGTACTCTCCCGCAATCGGCGCCAGCCCGTCGCTCCCCTTGGAACGGATCAGGCGCTGATAGACGTCGCGGAAGTCGGGCGGGAGGTCCTCTTCGGTCTGGCGCAACTCCTCGGTCAGGCGGGCCAGGTCGTCCTGGAGGAGCGGGGCTTGGCGTTCGATCTCCTCCTGAGCTTTCTGGGCGTCGAGGCGACCCTTGGCCAGGGCTTCTTCGGCGGCCTTGGCCTGGGCCACGGCTTCGTCCAGCCGCTCCATGCCCTCGAGGATCTCGTCGGCCAGCACGCTGTTGGTCATTTCGTCGGCCGCGATCTGTTCCTTCAGCGCTTGGTACTCCTTGTTGCTCTTGGCCTCGCGCAACTGTTGTTTACGATGCGCCACCGCGTCTTCGCGGCTCTTGAGCTGAAGCTGCTTGTCGTCGACGCTGATCCGGAGATCCTTGGCCTTGGCGCGAGCCTCCTCGGCCTGGGCCTCGAGCCGGGCGACGTGCTCGGCATGGGCCTTGGCCATCCGCGGCCCACGCTCCACCCGCTCTTTCAAGTCGCGGATTTGCTGGTGGACCCGGTGGAGCTTACGGAGGGTTTCCGTGGCGACGGTGACTTGCGATGACATGGACATGGAAGGCCTTTCGGACCAAGAAGCAAAAAAGGCCGCCGACCCTTCGATCGGCGGCCTGGCGGTGTATCTCATCCCGCCACCCGCTCGAGGAAGCCTGCCAGTTGCTGGCTGCGGACGGGATGCTGGAGCTTGCGCACGGCCTTGGCCTCGATTTGGCGGACACGTTCGCGCGTGACCTTGAAGATGCGCCCCACCTCCTCCAGGGTGTACGTGTACCCGTCGCCCAGACCATATCGGAGCCGGATGATCTCCCGCTCCCGATAGGTAAGGGTTTTGAGCAAGTTCTCGATCCGTTCGCGGAGCAATTCATTGGAGGCGACTTTTTCGGGCCGCTCCGAGCTGCTGTCCTCGAGGAATTCCCCAAAACAACTATCTTCGCTCTCCCCGACGGGCCGGTCAAGACTTACCGGGTGCCTGCCCATGTTGAGCACGCGCCGGCACTCATCGAGGCTCACGTCGGCGGCCCGAGCGGTCTCTTCGACGGTGGGCTCGCGTCCCAGTTCCTGAAGGAGCCTCTTGGAAGTATTCCGTAGTCGGCTCAGGACGTCAATCATGTGGACCGGAATGCGGATGGTGCGGGCCTGGTCGGCGATAGCCCGAGTAATGGCCTGGCGGATCCACCAGGTGGCGTAGGTCGAGAACTTGTACCCGCGCCGGTACTCGTACTTGTCCACCGCCCGCATCAGGCCCGTGTTCCCTTCCTGAATCAGATCGAGGAAGCTCAACCCCCGGTTGCGGTATTTCTTGGCGATCGAGACCACCAGCCGGAGGTTGCCGCCGGAGAGTTCCCGCTTGGCTTCTTCGTAATCGCGGTATTGCTCGCGCATCTGCTCGCAGCGGCGCCGCAGTCCGGTGGGGCTGTCTTGCGTCGTGACCAGGAGTTCGCAAAGTTCCCGACGCAGCTTGGCCCGCTCGACGCCGTACTCCGGCCGGTCGCCGATCATCCGAAGCCGCTGCCGGATGAAGTCCATGCGGTCGCGGATCTCTTCCATCTGGCGCATCATCGCCTGGACCCTCCGCGTCCGGAGACTCAACTCCTCGACGAGGACCAGCATCTTCCGCCGCCGGCGGATGAAGCGTTTGCGGGCAGCGGCTTTGACGTCGGGCCTAGTGCGCTTGGCGATCAGGCGCAAGAAGTCCTTCCGGTTCTCGGCCATCAGATGGGTAAGGGTCTTCAGATTGTGCGGCATCCGCGCCATGATCTGCTCTTTGGTCAAGCGCTCGGTCAGCGAGACCTTCACCGTGCGGTCGAACGGCAATTGGCCGTTGTGGACTTTGGTCAGCGTACTCACCGTCGCCCGCATGGCCAGGTTGCATCCGACCACCGTGCGCCGAAACCGCTTGCGCGCCACCTCGATCTTTTTGGCCAGGGCGATCTCCTGCTCGCGGGTGAGGAGGGGAATATCGGCCATCTGGCTCAGATAGAGCCGGATCGGATCGCTCGACCACTTGGCCACCTCCTCGGGCGGGACCAGGCGCGCCTGGGCTTCGTCGGGCCTCTCGAGCAGGGCGGAATCCTCCGCCGGCGTCTGCGAGGATTCCTTCCCGTCCGGGTCGAAGAACTCCGGCTGCCGACGGCGGTTGGTCAGTTCGATGCCCTGCTCTTCGAGGGCAAAGAGCAGATGATCGAGCTTGTCCGGATTGACCGCCTCGTCGGGCAGGTACTCGATGACTTCGTCGTACGTGAGATACCCTTGCGCCTTGCCCTTGGCAACCAGGGCCTGAAGATCCTTGTCGAGATGGTCCACCAGAGACTCCTTTCGCGCCCTCCTGGCGCGCTGGGTCCAAACACTCGATCGGCCGGTGCTGCGTGACGCCAGCCGCGGCGCCGGATCCGATCAGCCCGAAGCGTGGTCCCGCCCCTCCGTGGGCAAGGAAATGCCACGCCGGGCTCGTTCCTGCTCCAGAAGCTGAAGCAGAAGGTCGGTTTGCTGGCGTTCGTCCAAACGCCCTTCCCGGAGCACCCCCGTAATCACCGGATGCTGCCGGTTCAACTCGCGTGTGCGGTAGCTTCGGATCAACTCCTCCAACAGAGGTTCAGGGTCGGTCACCTCCTTGGCCGCGCCCCCTTCGTCCAGTTCGACCAGCAGGTTTTTCACGGCCGGATCGTCGAACTCCAGCAACAGCCGGTCGAACGCAGGCCATACGCCCGCATCGGCCAGCCGGCACGACGTCAGGTAGATCTCGCGACAAGACTCATGCTCGAGGGCCTCCGGCCGGATCGCGGCGCGGAGGGGCGCGAGGCACTCCGGGTGGCGCACGAGCAGTTCCATGAGTGCCCGCTGCCACGGATCGAGCGTGCCGCGAGGCAACAGCCCTGCGGCACCGGCCAGCGCGCTGGCTTGCCGAGGATCGTCGCCACGCACCGCCGTCGCCTTGGCTGGGCCCGGACGCTCGCGAGCGGCCCGACGTAGTGCGGTCAGACGATGGCGCACATCCTGCTCCGGAACGCGGAAACTCGTGGCCAGACGCTGAAGGACCCGCTCCTCGCGGAACCGGAACTCGGTCTTCGTGTCGTCCCGGAGTCGCGGGACCTTGGCGACGATCGTCACCAGCCGGTCGAGCACTTCGCTCGAACGGTGAATGTCGGTCGCCAGGTCCACCCCCTCGGTCCACAGGCGAATCGCGTGGTCCAAAGCATCGGCCGCATGCCCGGCCAACACCTCGCGAAAGGCCTCGGCCCCGTGCGCCAACAGGAAATCGCAAGGGTCCAGATCGTCGGGCAGCACGACCACCCGCAAATCGACATTCTGGGCCACGAACAACTCGAGGATCTCTTTGGCACGGCGCCGGCCCGCCTCATCGCCATCGAGCACCAGAAGAATCTGGTCGGTAAACCGCTTCAAGAGCCGGATGTGCTCGGAGCCCAACGCGGTGCCGAGCACCGCCACCGCGTTGTCGAAGCCGAACTGGTGGGCCACGATCACGTCGGTGTAGCCCTCCATGACCATGGCGGTGCGGCTCTTGCGGATGGCGTCGCGGGCCTGATCCAGGCCGTAAAGCAGGCGGTTCTTGGTGAACAGGGGCGTCTCGGGCGAGTTGATGTACTTGGCGGGGCTCGTATGGCCCGACTCGGGCAACACCCGTCCACCCAACCCCACCGGACGGCCTTGCACATCGCGGATCGGGAACAGCACCCGCCCGCGAAAACGGTCGTAGGCGCTGCCTTCCATGCTCTGGGCCAACAGCCCAATCGTCTCGAGCACCCGCGCGCTAGGCCCCCCCGATTGGGCACGCCGCAGAATCCAGTCCCAGCGGTTGGGGGAGAATCCCAGGCGGAATTGCTCGATGCTCTCTGGCGTGATGCCTCGCTGGACCAGATAACGCCGCGCTGGCTCGGCCTCGGGCTCGCGCAGCAGGCACTGATGATACTGCGCCTCGGCCCACGCCATCGCCTGATACAATGCCCGCTTGTCTTGGGGGACGCCCTGCCCGCGAGCCGGCCTCAACGGAATGCCCGCCTGGTCGGCCAGCATCGCCAGCGCCTCGGGGAAAGAAACCCCCTCGATCTTCATCACAAAGCTGAAGACATCGCCGCCAATGTCGCAGACCCAGCACTTCCACGACTGACGCTCGGGGTTGACCTGGAGGCTGGGCCGGGTGTCATCGTGCCAGGGACACAGCGCCACGTAGCCGCGACCTTGACGCCGAAGTTGACAGTACTTGCCAACCAGATCGACGATGTCGATCGCCTGCCGGACCAGTTCTTTCGTATCCTGCGAGGCCCCAAACGACACCGTCCGCTCCCATGTGGCAAGATGCGCAAAATCCATTTCACATCGGTTCGCCACGAGCCGGCAACTCCATTTGCCGTCGAGCATCCCCCTGGAGGGACCTCGGGCGGTTAGAACCTAATGCTCCGAGTGCCGCTGATTATACACTCGAGGCCAAACGGGTCAACCTCGCCCGGCGAATGCGGGTGCATACCGCGAATGCCGTCGAACGAGCGTGAAGCCCCTCTGAAGAGTATGTGCGATGACACTGGACATGGGGTGTTGTACTGAACGAGGAACCAGGGTCCGCGAGTCGCGTTCTCGCCCTGCCCGGGCGTAAAGCCGATGGGCGGGAAAGTCGGTGAGGTGTTTTGAATTGCTTGGCGCGACATGCTCGGGCGGAATAGAATGGTGGGGGCACAGGCTCTTCTGGTGAGGGGGCCGGCCATGGAATCGACGCTCCGGCCGACGCGCGCGAGGCTGTTGGTGTTGGGCCTGCTGGCCCTGGTGGCAGGCCTGGCGGTACTTAGCGGGGGGCTGATTGTGTGGCCCTCGAAAATGCTTGAGTCTGACGCAGAAGACGTCGCCCAGGCGGCACCGCCGCCATCCGAGGTCGCTGCCCAGGCGGGCCAGCCGATCGCCGAGGCCGAGCCCGAGGTCTACGTCCTGCGCCGCCGGGACATGGTCGAGAACCAGCTTCGGGCGCGCGATATCACGGATCCGCGCGTCCTGGAGGTCATGGGCCGGGTCCCTCGGCATCGGTTCGTCTCCGAAGAGCAACAGCGCCGTGCCTACGACGACCATCCGCTGCCCATCGGTCACGATCAGACGATCTCGCAGCCGTACATCGTGGCCCTGATGACCCAACTCGCCGCCCCGAAGCCGGGCGACCGCGCGTTGGATATTGGGACCGGCTCGGGCTACCAGGCCGCCATCCTCGCCGAGTTGTGCAAGGAGGTTTACAGCATCGAAATCGTCGAGCCCCTGGCCGAGACCGCCAAGAAGCGGCTTGCCCAATTGGGTTACCAGAACATCACGGTGCGGTCGGGCGACGGGTACCGCGGATGGCCGGAGCACGCGCCGTTCGACGTGATCATCCTCGCGGCCGCGCCCCACCATGTGCCGCAACCGCTGATCGACCAACTCGCTTCCGGTGGGCGCCTGGTCTTACCCGTCGGCGGATATCCTCAACAGCTCACCCTGATCACCAAGCAGGCCGACGGCACCGTGCGCCGCCGGACCATTGCTCCGGTGATGTTCGTCCCGATGACCGGCGAAGCGCAGAGGCAACGAAAGGGCCCGGCAGACGACAAGAAAGGCCACCCGGGACAGGGCCATGCGCCTTAGGTCCCTCACCGGGCGTACCAGGCGGCCAGGCGGGCCAGGCCTGCGCGGCGCGTCATGGCCGTCACCCGAAGTCGATGCCGCCGCCCGACCAACGGAGCATAGGTCTCGCCCCGATCGAGCATCGCGACCACCTCGAGGGCATCGTCGACCTCCGGCGCCCGATCCGCGCACGTCAGACGCAGGGTCCACATGGCCACGGGGAATCCGAGCGCCATCGCCCGAAAGCTCTCGACCACCGGCCAGCTCCGCCGTGCGAGCACCGAAAACCGCAGCGACGCGACCGCGGCCTCGAACCAGCGGTTGATGGGGCGCAGCACGGTCTGCGCCAGGGGTCCCCGCGCACACTCCAGCGACTCGAACGTGGCCTTGGGAAACGGCAGTCCGTGCCGCGAGGCCTTTCCGCTTCCCCGATGGAACCGCGTTGCCTCGACCAGCAGACGCCAACGCGCTTTCCACGAGTGGTCGGGCGTGTGCCGGGGGTGGAGGCTGAGGTACTCGAACACGGTCTGGCGGAAAAGTCTCGCGGTGCGCGGGTCTGGGGCCTGCCGATTCTGAAACCATTGGCCGCTGTCGCGCACCGCCGCCGCCTCGAGGAGCGATGCCAGCTCGACCAAACGGCTCCCTTCCAGCCGGTCGAACCGGCAGCTTTCGAGCAGGTCGCAGAACTCCAAGGCGTGGACCAGGCGGCGGACCAGCGGGTAGGTCGCATCGCGCACCAGCCGCCCCAGCGCGTCGGCCACCACGAGAACATCGTTCCACGACGAACGGCGTCCGCGCACGAGCGGCGGGGGGGCCGCCGGCCGGGGGCGTTTTTGCCATCGCTCGACCAGGTCGCGCGCCGTCGCACGGTGCTCGTCCATAGGCCGTCCCCGGTCCGCGGCCGCCGACGGGCAGAATCGCCGCAAGGTGACGTAGGCGAACTGGTCCAACGGCACGATCTGGAGCGGGAACATCTGGCACACCAGCGGCTTGGCTTCCATGCCGAACTCGCGGTGGATGCGGCAGCGCCCGTCGGGCAAGAGGAAGATGCAGCTTCCGTCGGGCCGCTTGGCCAAGTGATCGCGGCGCCGCCACAGGCCGCGGCGCGCGACGATCGCTTGGCCCCGGTAGTCGGGATGCTCTTCCCAGCCTTGGGCGCGGAGCCGCCGAAGGTCGTCGGCATCGAGTTCGATGATGGTTCCACGGCAACACCGTCCGCAGCCGTGGCAATCCCACCGCTCGACGATCGGTAGCGTTCGGACCGGCAAACTCATGTTAGTGCTTCATGGGCCCTACGTTCCGGCCAGCACGACGACGGCCGACTGGCCCTGCGGGGTGCGATTGACGAGCACGGCCGACCGCCGCACAAGCGCCCGGGGCTCGCGCACGACGTCGACGGGGCACAAGGGGTCGGGGCAGCGGTAGTTCAGCGTTGGCGGCGTCCACCCCGACTCGAGACCCACCAGGCTGACGATGGCCTCGACCGTCCCGGCCCCGGCCCCGAGATTGCCGAAAAAGCTCTTGGGGGCGGTCACCGGCACCCCGGGGAGCGCGTCGGCCAGGGCCTGGGCCTCGCGCGCGTCGTCTTCGACGGTGCTGGCGCCGTGGGCATTGATGTGGCCGATATCCCGGGGATCGAGCCTCGCCTGGGCCAGCGCGTGGCGGATCGCCCTCGCCAGGCCCGCATGGTTCGGGCCGGCCCGCGAGGGCGGATCGCACGCGGCCGACCAGCCGAGCAGCCGGGCGACGATTCGGGCACCGCGCGCCTCGGCATGGCGGCGGGTCTCGAGGACCAGCGCGCCGGCCCCCTCGCCTCGCACTTCTCCGTCGCGCCGGGCGTCGAACGGGCACATGGCGCCGGCCGGATCGTCCTGGCGCCGCGACCACCGGCCCATCGCGCAGTGCCTGGTCCAGTCGAAGAGCGTGCCCTGACAGCCCACCCCGCCGGCGATCATCGCGTCGGCCGCGCCCCGCTGGAGGACCCGGGCTGCCTCGCCAAGGGCCAGCAAGCCCGACACGTCGCCGTGGTGGATCGTGTTGCTCGGCCCGCGCGCATCCAGCGCGATCGAGACGTGCGAGGCGATCATGTTCGGCAGGACCATGAGGAACGACAGCGGAAAGGTCGCGGCCAATCCCTCGACGGGCCACCGGCGAACCTCGAACCGCCCATCCACCAGGCAACTGCGGTAGGTGGCTTCGCAACGCTCGAGCGGATTGCTGATGCGATCCGCCCCCAGGATCACGCCGAGGCGTTCCGGGGCGACCTGGCCGCCCAGGGCCGCATCGCGGCAGGCCAAGACCGCGGCGGCCACACCGAACTGCGCATCGCGCGACATGACCTTGAGGTTCTTGCGGTTGGCCACGAACGCGCGGGGGTCGAACCCCTCGACCTCGGCCCCGATTTCGATGGGCAGGCCAGCCTCGACCAGGTGCGCCAGTCGCTTCACCGCGCTGCGACCGGCCAATAGCGCTGCGCGAATCGCCTCGCGCCCGATGCCCGAGGGACACAGGACGCCCACGCCCGTAATCACGATTTCGTTTTCGGACATGGGACGAACAAGACGAAAGAGGGACGAGGATCGCGCGCGTCCACCCGCTCGAACAGCACCCCGACGAGCACGGCGCCGAGCGGCCGCGGCCTATGGATTCGATGTTAGCGGAACCGCGCGGTCGGCGGCAACCGGTCTGCGCCTGCTTTGCTCGACCGGCCGGCTGGCCGGGGCGTCTGAAGCCGGCGCTGACGGGGCGGCCAGATCGACGCAGACGATCTCTTGGTCATTGCGTGCCAGCAGACAACGATCGGCGAAGGCCGGGGGAGACCAGACCACCAGGCGCCCGCCGGTCTTGGTCGTGGGCTCGAGGACGTGCATCCGGCCCAATTCCTCGTACCCCTGGGGCGAGAACTTCGCCCGGATCAGGTCGCCGTGCTCGTTGAACAGCCAGTACCGGCCTTGGTGCTCGGTGATGAATGCGGTCGACCAGCGGGCCTCGCCGGTGGGCGCGAGTGTCTCCCAAAGCCGCTTGCCGGAAAGCGCGTCGAGCCCGCGCAGATGCCCGTAGCTGCATACGCCGTACAGATACCCCTCGCGGATCACCGGCGTCGACATCAATCCGTGGAGCCCGTCGGTGCGCCGCGGAAGCTCGCTGTTGCTGCGTCCCTTCCATCGCAGGCGCGCGAAGGGCCGGTCCGGGTCGAGTTGCATCATGATCGGACCGTCGAAGAACGAGGTGACGAAGACCAGGCGCGATTGGGCATCGTAGACCGGCGAGGCGATCGAGTGCCCCATTTTCACCTCGGCCGGCTGACTCCAATAGACCCTGCCGGTCGCCGGGTCCACCGCGTAGAGCCCGGTGGGACACCACACGAGCAACTGGCGCACGCCCTGAGCTTCGATCAAAACGGGCGCGCTGTACCCCGGGTCGGGGCAATCGAGGGCGCGCCATCGTTCGCGCCCGGTGTCTCGATCGAGGGCCACCAGGCCGGCATGGTCTTTTCCGCCGCAAAGCACAACGAGCCTTGGGCCGTCGGCCCAAGGTGCCGCCGCCATGCCCCACGTGTTCATCTGGGTGCCGAAGTCGCGCACGTAGTTCTTCGACCACACCAGACGGCCCGTGCGCGCCTCGAGACACCGCAGGTCGCCCATGGCGCCGAGGGCATAGACCTTTCCCTGATATACGGTGGGCGTCGCGCGCGGACCGGAAGGATAGCTGATCGTATAGCGGCAGGGATACTCGTGCGTCCAGAGGATCTTGCCCGAGCGGAGATCGAGGCAATGAATCCGCTCGACGCCCTCGACTGGATCCGTGCGATCCCAACGGGCCTCGGGGAGCTGCTGATGCGACGGGACGATCCGATCCGTCACGAAAACCCGGCCCTCGGCGACCGCCGGGCCGGCAAACCCCGCTCCGAGCGGAGTACGCCACCGGTATATCGGTTGTGCCGGCAAGTTCTCCAGGATGCCCGTCTCGCGCCAGACGCCGTCTCCGCGGGCCCCGCGATGTCGAGGCCAGTCGTCGCCGTAAGCCGGCGCGATCCAGGCGATCGCCACAATCACCACGGCGATGAGCCAACAACGCATCAAGACACCTCCCGAGTGTCACAGGCAGGGGACCGGCACTGGGTGCAGACCCCCAGGATAGCGGTCTTCGGCCGACCGTACAACCGGGCCAGACCTCGGTCGCCCTACATGGTGTTGCACGATTCTGGGAAATGCCGGAGCGCGGGCATCTTGCCCGCCCCGATGCGGCCGAGACGGCCGCGCTCCAGGATCCCGCAAGTCCATTTAGCGTGCCAGGCGGCGTGCCATGCTTTGGAATGAGAAGCTGGCCCGGAATCGCCGATCCAGCTCGGCGGCTCGTTCGAGCACCGTGGTTCGCGGTACGCGCTCCCGCGCCGTCGAGGCCACAACGACCGCGCCCTCGTGGCCCGGCAGACGAAACACATAGACCTGCGCAAAGGCGGCGCGAATGGTCCCGATGTCTTCTTGCAAGCCGGCGTGGGGGTTCAGGTTGAAGACCACCAAGCCACCGGGCCGGAGCTTGCGCTCGACGCTTTGATAGAAGCGCACCGTGCGGAGCCGCAGGGGTACACCGGTGCGGTCGGTGTCGCCCGACGGCTTGAGGAAGGCATCCAGGTAGATCACGTCGTACCGCGAGGGCGTCTCGGCCAAATAATCGACCGCGTCGGCCGTGATCACGCGGAGGTTTCCTCCGCCGCGCACGCCGAAGAACTCGCCGGCGATGCGGACCACGACCGGGTCGATTTCCACGACGTCGATCTTCACGCCGGGATCGTAGCGCCGGAGAAAGTGGATCATCGCCCCTCCGCCCAGCCCGACGATCAACGCGTGCTCTTGTTTCGGCCGGAAGGCGTAGCTGAGGAACATATACCTCAGATAAACGAAACGGAGTTCGTGGGGGTTGGCGAGGTCGATCTGCGACTGGGCGGCCTCCTCGCCCGAGTCGCGCACGAACAGCAAGGTGCGCACGTTGCCGGCTTTGCGCACGAGGATGCGCGAGTAGTCGGACTTTACCTCCAGTTCGATGTCGCCCAGGGCGTTGGTCCGCAACGGCTCGGCCCGCACGTGCCGACCCGTCGGGCTACTGCCAAGCAGCGCCAGACACGCGGCCCACGACGCGGCGAGCCACCACACCCCCGCACGGCCGCCTTGGCGAACACGCATCGTCGGATCAAGATCGATCACAGGGATGCCTCACGGAATCAAACGCAAGCAGACGAGGCGGTCGTCGCCTCGCACATAGAGCAGGCCGTGGGCGATGATGGGAGCCGCCCAGGCGGGGCGTTTCACCAGCGGCAGGCCGTCGGGCGCCTCGCGCACCACGGCGCGGGCCACCTCGACGTAGTCTTTGTCGGTCGCCCGGATCAGACGCAACACGCCGTCTTCCGTCAGGCAGACAAAGTGCCCGTCGATGTAGGTCAGCGACGCCCAGCCCAAACCCGGTCGGCGCCACCGGACCTTGCCCGTCTTCCACTCGATGCACCGCAGTTCGGCCTCGGACGAGTGCCGCCCGCTCGAGCCATACAGGTAGCCCTCGTGGTAGATCGGCGTGTTGAAGTGGGTCTGCATCGACTTGGCGCGCCCGGGCGGATCGCACCAGACCACCTCGTACGCGCCGGGCCGGACACGCACCAGCGACGACCCCGGCCCGTAGGCCTCGGAAATCAGCACCTCGTCGCCGACGACCACCGGCGTGCTGGCGTTGACGCTGTCGCGCAGGCGCGAGCGCCAAGGATAATGGAAATCGACGCGGCCGGATCGCGGCTCGAAACCCACCAGGCCCCCGCGCGCGAATGCGAAACCCCAGCGGCGCCCCCCAATCGTCGCCAACTGGATGGTCGAGTAACTGGCCAGCTCGTCGGTGATGGCGTACTTCACCTCGCCCGACCGCTTGTCGAACGCCACGATCCCGGTCCCGTTGCCGACCACGCGGTCGAGATCGTAGCGGCCCGCGTCTTGGACCTCGGGCGGGCTGCCGCCGATCATGACCAGAAGCAGGTCGCCTTCGACGACGGGAGTACTTCCCACGCCAAAGAAGTTCTGCACCACGCCGAACCGCTTGGCGGTATCGACACGCCACACCAGCGATCCGTCGTCGGCCCGCACGCAGTGGAGCATCCCCTCGGCCCCGAAGAGGTAGACCAGGCCCTCGTCGATCACGGGCGACGAACGCGGTCCGTTGTGGTAGCCGAGGTAATCGGAATAGGCGGTTGCGTACTCGAACTTCCAGAGGAACTGGCCGGTGCGCGCGTCGAGGCAGGTCAATCGGGCCTGATCGCCGTACCGGTCGAACTGGTAGAATCGCCCGCCCGCCACCGAACCCATGCCGTAACTGGTGCCCAGTTTGCGGTGCCAGACGATGGGCGGGCCGCACGGGCCCCAATCGGTCAGAATGCCCTTTTCCGGCGACTTTCCGTCGCCCGTCGGACCGAGGAATCGCGGCCAGTCGGAACCCTGTGGGGTCTGAGGCCCGACGGGTGCCCGATCGAGGGCCTCGGTCTGCCCTACCGGAGCACCGGGGGGCGATTCCTGGCCACAACCCGCATCGAGAACCGAGCCGGCACAACAAGCGATTCCCAGGACAAGCGCAACCAACCTCTCCATGCTGTCCTAGTGTACGCCCCGGCCGGTCGGGCGGCAATCGCCGCAAAAGGCCGGCGCGGCGGCTCCCGAGACCTCCGGCATGGAGTGCCCTCGTGCGCCTCGTTGACAATGCGGTGTTTTCGCAGCGATAATAACCAGCTAGGGGAACCGATCGGTGCGACACGGCCTCGGGGGTCGGTTCGCTTCAGCCTGCTTCCAAGGGAGATCTTTCGATGAGACTGGTGTGCCACGTCCTGGCGTTCGGGTTGTGCGTCGCCGCGCTTCTTGCGTGGTGGTCGCCCCGTGCTCAGGCCGACAAGGCCTTCTTCGACGAGTTCGTTGCCAAATACGTCAAGGCCGACAGCGAGAACGCGAAAGACCAGGCCTTCAAGGCAGCGGTCGATAAGGCAAAATGCAAGGTCTGCCACGAGGGGAAAGCCAAGAAGAACCGCAATGTTTACGGGCGGGCGCTGGCGAAGTTCCTCTCGCGCAAGACCGACAAGGAAAACAAGCCGAAGATCCAGGCCTCGCTCGATAAGGTGGCGGCCATGAAGATCGACCCCGGCGACCAGAAATCGCCCACCTTCGGCGACTTGATCAAGCAGGGCAAACTACCGGCCGGCGACGGGCAGCAGCAAGCTGCCTCGCCGTGAAGCGCCCCGGCGCGCGCTGGCCAACGACTTGCCCGGCCGCCATGAGCCAATCCCATAGCCCGTCGCGGTGTGTCCTATGACGTGCTCTGTCGCGGGACGATGCGTGCTGCTGGGCGCGGCGCTGGTCATCGCCTTCGGTCATGCCGCGGCGGCCGAGCCGCGTTCCAAGCCCCCTGCCTCGCGCCGGGCGAAATCCCTGTCCGCCAGGAAACTCGAAATGCACATCGAGAAGCAGGTCTTCGGGAAAACGAAGGATGGCTTCGAGGTCGACGTGTACACGCTGACGAACACGAACGGGCTTTCGGCCCGGGTCATGACCTTGGGCGCCACGCTCATCAGCGTCGAAACGCCCGACCGCCACGGCCGGTTCGACGAGATCACGGTTCGGCTCGACACGTGGGACAAGTATCAGGCCGGGCACCCCTGCCTGGGGTCGATTTGCGGCCGCTACGCCAACCGCATTGCCAAGGGCCGGTTCACGCTCGACGGCGTCGAGTACATCTTGGCGACGAACAACGGCCCGAACCACTTGCACGGCGGCCGCGTGGGGTTCGATAAGAGAATCTGGAAGGCCGAGCCGGTCGAACACCGCGATGACGTGGGAGTGAAGTTCTCATACGTCAGCCCGGATGGCGAGGAGGGATATCCCGGCACGCTGTCGGCCACGGTCGCGTACCACCTGACCGCCGACGACCAACTGCGCATCGAATATACCGCCGTCACCGACCGGCCCACGGTGGTCAATCTGACGAACCACACCTATTGGAACCTGGCGGGCAGAGGAACCGCGTTGGACCACGAGCTTTTGATCCGCGCCGAGCAGTACCTGCCGGTTGATGCCACGCTAATCCCCTTGGGCGAGCCGAAGCCCGTGCGCGGGACGCCCATGGACTTCACCAGCCCTCGGCCGATCCGGGCGGGGATCGACCAGGTCGAGCCGGGCTACGATCACTGCTACGTCCTGACGAAAGAGCGCGTGGGCGAACTGAGCCTTTGCGCCCGCGTCTACGAGCCGAAGACGGGTCGCACGATGGAGGTCCTCACGACCGAGCCGGGCGTTCAGCTTTACACGGCGAACTACCTGAGCGTCGGGCGCGCGGGCCGGTTCTACGGCAAGCACGATGCCTTCTGTCTCGAGTGCCAGCACTTTCCCGACTCGCCCAACCGTCCCGCTTTCCCCAGCACCGTGCTCCGCCCGGGGCAAACGTACCGGCAGATCACGGTCCATCGGTTTGGCGTTCGATCGCCGTAGTCGCGGTGGGCTCACCGGCCCTGGCCGACGTGAGGAAAGACGACTCGCCGTGGGCCGAGACAGGGTGAGGGAACAGACCTTCGCGCGAGCCCCTCCGCCGACGGACGGCTACCCCCGGTTCGAGTCGGCGTCCACGCCATAGCATGCCACGCAACGGGGCGTCTCCCAGAGCCGCACTTCGACCACGGGGAAGCCCTTGCCGGCGGCGAAGTCGTAGATCAACTTCGCGATATTCTCCGCGGTCGGATTCACGTCGAGCAGATAGAGCGGCTCGCCGAGTTGCGTGAGGGGCGCCACGGCCGGGTCCTCGCGGTGCAGGATCATCCGATGGTCGAGCGACTCGTCGATCCAACCGCGGACCACGCGCTTGATTTCGGAAAAGTCGATCACCATGCCCCGGGCGTCGAGGCCCCTTGACTCGAGCGTGATGACCGCCCTCCCGTTGTGCCCGTGAAGGTATCGGCACTTTCCCTCGTAATGCAACAGCCGATGGCCATAACAGAACTCGATGGTGCGTGAGACGCGGTACATGGGTCACCTCGACTCGGGTTGGGCTGGCGTGGCATGCGCGCGCCGGAACTCGACAGGACGTCAGTTTTGGCGAGACGAGTACGTCGTCGGGTCTTCCAGGTCTCCAAGGCGGAAGGCGGCCTGACGCTCCGCGCATTTGTTGCAGCGTCCGCAGTGCGTTCCTCCATGCGGCGCGATGCACGAAAACGTCAGCTCCAGCGGCAAGCCCCGGCCAAGCGCCATGACCTGTGGCTTGGTGAGATGGGCCAAGGGTCGAACGATTTCCAAAGGGGTCCCCATGGCAAGGCTGAGGGCCGACCCGAGCTGATCGAAGAACGCGGCCGTCGCGTCGCTGAACGGATTCGAGCCCAGCACCCCGATCGCCAGTTGGCCGATCCCATGAAGCTGACACCACAGCCCCGCCTTCACCACAAGAATCGCGTTTCGGCCGGGCAAATAGACCGCCTCGTCGGGGCTACCCGCGCCGGGAACGCCCAGGCCGGTGACGCTCCAATGATCGCGGTAGAGGTCATCGACGGGAAGATCCAAGACCACCAGATCGGCCAGTCGGGGCGAGGCCACGGCGGCAAGAAACCGGCATACGGCGCCGTGTTCCGCCGTTTCCCATGCCAGAGACGAACGGATGTACAACGGCTGAACGCGTCTGCCCTCGCGGAGCAGACTTCCCACGAGGATGCTGCTGTCGAGTCCCCCGCTCAGGAGGACGCCGACGCTCGGACTGGCGATTGAGGCCTTCATCAGGATGTGGCAGACTCGTTCGGACGGATGGCTTTGCGCCCCGCTTCAAGTGCGGCGAGGATTCGCTCGACATCGAACACACAGCCGCCCCAGGTGCCGCCGCCAAGCTGCTGAAGCGCGGCCCAAAGCCGCGTGTCGGCCGGGAGCCGCGGGTCGGGGGACAGGTCCGGGTGCACAGGCCGCGCGGCCAGTTCCGCGGCAGCTTCCTCGGGCGTGAAGTCGCGGTGGGCGTCGCCGACCAGATCGACCGTCCCTTCGAGGCGCCTACGGTCGATCACGATACAAATCCGGTCGCCGTCGCGGACCTTGCCGATCGGCCCGCCCGCCAGGGCCTCGGGACCGACCAGTCCGATGCAGGCCCCCGTGCTGACGCCGGAGAATCGGGCATCGGTGAGAACGGCGACCTCGTGTCCCCACGAGAGATATCGCAGGGCCGACGTAATCTGGTAGATCTCTTCCATGCCCGAGCCGAGCGGCCCGCGGCCGATGAGCACCAGCACATCGCCGGGCTGAACGGGGCGCGGGCCGAGCCCCTTGATCGCCTCGATGGCGTCGGTCTCGCGGCAGAAGACCCGCGCGGGGCCGGTCTTGCGGTACACGCCATCGGCGTCGATCGCCCGGGGATCGATCGCCGTGCTCTTGATGACCGACCCCTCGGGGGCCAGGTTGCCCCGGGGGAAACAGACCGTGCTGGTGATGCCGAGTTCGGCGGCCCGCTCGGGCGTGAAGATCACGTCGTCGGGGTCCACGCCGTCGGTTTCCCACAGACGCTGGCGCAGGGCCGTACGCCGCGGCGAGTCGCGCCACCAATCGAGGACCTCGCCAAGCGTACCGCCGGCCACGGTCATCGCATCGAGATCCAAAAGACCCAAGCCGCGGAGGCGCAACATGACCTCGGGCACTCCCCCGGCCAGATAGACCCGAAGCGTCGGGTGGTTGGCCGGCCCGTTGGGCAACGCATCCACCAGGCGCGGCACCCGACGGTGGACCTCGGCCCACTCGTCCACGGTCGGCCGTTTCAGCCCGGCCGCATGAGCGATGGCCGGCAAATGCAACAGCAGATTGGTCGACCCCCCGAAGGCCGCATGAACGACCATCGCGTTGCGCACCGCGGCGTCGGTCAGGATCTGCCGGAGCGTGATGCCCCGACGATCGAGGGCCAACAACGCCTGCGCGCTCCGCCGGGCCACATCGAGCCAGATCGGTTGGCCGGAAGGGGCCAGGGCCGAGTGGGGTAAGGCCAATCCCAGGGCTTCGCCAACGACCTGCGCGCTGGCCGCGGTCCCCAAGAAGTGGCATCCCCCGCCCGCCGAGGCGCATACGCGGCACGCCACCACCCGCGCCACGTCGAGCGAGAGTTCGCCGCGAGCGAATCGCGCCCCAATCGACTGCACCTTGCCCGTGTCTTCGCCGTCGGACGACGGAAGGGTGACTCCTCCGGGAACCAGCACCCCGGGCAAGTCGCCGAAACTGGCCAAGGCCATCATGATCGCCGGAAGTCCCTTGTCGCACGCCGCGACGGCAAGTACTCCCCGGAGGGTTGGAATCGACCGGACCTGCCGGCGGAAGATCGACGCGGCATCGTTCCGGTACGCCAGGCTGTCGAACATGCCGGGCGTGCCTTGCGTCCGGCCATCGCATGGATCGGTGCAGTAGGCCGCGTACGGAACGGCGCCGGCCCGTTTCAGTTCGTCGGCCGCCGCGCCAAGGGCCAGCCCCAGTTCCCAATGCCCCGTATGATACCCCAAGGCGATGGGGGCTCCCGACTCGCTGCGCAGACCGCCGAGCGTGCTGAGCATTACCACCTGAGGGCCCGCAAGCCTCTCGGGCTCCCAGCCCATGCCCGCGTCCTCGGTCATGCCGAAGGCATCTCCGCTGGGGCGGTGCAAGAGCATTTCGGCAGTCAACGGCAGTTCGCCGCGTGGACCCAGGCCGCGCGTTCGAACGTCGTAGAGCGAAGCGTCGCCCGAATCGAGGACCCTCCGCAGCTCGTCGGGGCCATCCCAAGGACAATCCATGACTCCTCCTCGCGCAAGGCAACACTGCATCTTAACCATCTTGGCGTCCGGCGTCATCACGTCGCCGGCTTGGCAGGGCGCAGCAGGTTGGGCCCCTGACCCGACCTGTGCTATCATGAAACCCATGAAAGCCGCGCTGGGTCCCGGTCAGCTCGAGGGTACCCGATGAACCCACCATGCAGTCGCCCGCGAAACATGGCCATGCTCGCCCTGGCCATGGTCCTGCTGACCCGTGGCTGTTGGTCCGGCGGCCCGTCGGAGGTCGTGGTCTACACGGCCCTCGATTCGCAGTTCTCCGAGCCGATTCTCGGCGAGTTCACCAACCAGACCGGGTTCGTCGCGGTGCCGAAGTTCGACACCGAGGCCACGAAGACGGTGGGGCTGGCCAAGGCGATCCTCGCCGAGCGGGACCGGCCCCGATGCGACGTCTTCTGGAACAACGAGATCCTCAACACCCTCCGCCTGGAGCGCGAGGGCCTCTTGGAGCCCTACCAGCCGTCGGAGGCCGGGAAGTTCCCGGCCATGTACCGCTCGCCCCAGGGCACATGGCACGGGTTCGCGGCCCGGGCGAGGGTGCTGGTGGTCAACACGAGGCTCGTGGCCGAATCCGACCGGCCGCATTCGATCGGCGATCTGGCCGATCGCAAGTG
>DYLT01000268.1 GCA_020721945.1 Blastopirellula marina | reverse complement strand
AGGTCCGTCGTGGCCTCCAGAATCCGCATCAGCCGCGCCGCGGTTCGGCCCGCCGCTGCTTGCGCTCCTGCCGAATCTTGAGGATCCGTTGCACATCCAGCCCCGCCGCCGCCCGGATCTTGTGCGGCAACTCCTCTTGCAACGCCGCCCGGGTCTTGGCCCCGTAATCGGGTTTCTCCAGGTAGTCGACCGCGCCCCGGTCCAGGGCGTCCAGGGTGATGTCGGCCCCGCGCTTGGTCATCGAGCTGACCATGATGACGGGAATGGGGCGCCGGGCCAGAATGGCATCGAGCGTCGCCAAACCGTCCATCTGGGGCATCTGGACGTCGAGCGTAATCACGTCCGGCCGTACCGCGTCGAGGATTTCGAGGGCTTGCCGGCCGTTGGCGGCCGTCCCCACCATCTTCATGCCCGGCGTGGCCGCAATGCTATCGGCAACGATCGACCGGATAACCGCCGAATCGTCCACCACCAGAACCCGAATCTCTTGCGATCGCATGGTGATTGCCTTGTCTAACCCGGGGGTCACCGTGTTCAAGGTCGTTTGCAGAAAACGGTTGCCTTCAGGCAATCATAGGTCGTCCAGAGGCGATGCGACGGTGTCCCGCTCAGCCTTGCCGAAACAGCCCCCCCTTCGGGGATAATGGCTTCCCCTATACAGGACGGAACTCTCCCTGCGCGGCAGCCGCGCACGGCTCGAAAAAAATCTCCTCCCAACCGTTCATCGGCCTGTCCCCGCGAGAACGGTTACGCCGGAAAACACCCCGACCCCTCCGGCTTGCATCCGGGACAAAGACCCGGCAAACTCGTTCTAGCACGCAGGGCGGGCCACGGCACGCCCTGGGTGGTATCCAACACCACGCTTTCTCCCAGCGAGGCCGCAGTGTCCGAACCCGATCCCCTCTCGACCCCGTCCCAGCCACGGTCGGCGCCGCAGGGCTCCGCGGAGCAGTTCAGGTTGTTTTTCGAGCAGTCGCCGCTGGGCTACCAATCGCTCGACGCGCACGGGCGGCTTCTCGCCGTGAACCAGGCCTGGCTCGACCTCCTCGGATACGCCCCCGAGGCCGTGCTCGGCAAGCCGTTTGCCAACCTTCTCACTTCCAAGAGCCAGTCGCGCCTTGCCGAACGGTTTGCGCAGTTCCAACAGACCGGCGCGATCCATAATACCGAGTTCGACATGGTCCGTAGCGATGGGAACGTCATCACGGTCAGTTTCCACGGCCGGACCGCCCACGACGCGCAGGGCCGGTTCATCTGTACGCACTGCATCCTGAACGACATCACCGAGCGGAAGCGAGCCGAGGAACGCGCGGCCCACATCCGACGCGTGCTGTTGGCCATCCGCAACGTGAACCAGTTGATCGTTCACGAAAGCGACCGGCAGCGCCTGATCGACCGCGCTTGCGCCAACCTGACCGAGACGTTGGGCTACACCAGCGCCTGGATCGTCTTGGTGAATGACCGGGGCGAGGCCACGATGACCGCAGCCTCGGGATTCGGGGGCGAGTTCGAGACGCTCCGCGGACAATTGGAGCGGGGTCAACTGCCACCTTGTGTGCAAGCGGCGATCCGAGATGCCGGGACCGTCATTGTGAACTGTCTGGACGACGCATGCCGCGAGTGCCCGCTCTCGGCCGAGCTGCCGGACCAGGGACACGTATCGCGGGCGTTGCTCTTTGGCGGAAAGGTCTACGGCGTTTTGACGGTCACGTTGCCGGCGCCTTTTGTCCACGACGACGAATCGCAAGGCTTGTTCGTCGAACTGGCCGGCGACCTGGCATTCGCCCTGCGCAAGATCGACGACGGCGAGGCCTTGCGCGAAAGCGAGGAACGGTACCGACTCCTGCTCGAAAACGCCAGCGATGCCATCTACGTCCACGAAGTCACGCCGGAAGCGCCTGGGCGATTCCTCGAGGCGAACTTGCGGGCGTGCGAGCTGCTGGGGTACACGCGCGACGAGTTCCTCGGCATGTCGGTCGGCCAGATCGATGTCCCCGACCAGGCGGCCCGGGTGCCCGCCATCTTGCGCACGCTCGATGAAACCGGCTCGGCCGTGTTCGAGACCGAGCATGTGGCCAAGGACGGGCAGCGCATTCCGGTCGAGGTCAGCACGCGGCTTTTTCGCCTCCGCGACAGACCCGTGGTGTTGTCGGTGGTGCGCGACATCCGCCAGCGCAAAGCGGCCGAGCGGCGCCTGGGGGAACTTCAACGGGAACTGGCCCACGCCTCGCGCCTGGCCGCCCTGGGGGAATCGACCGCCGGCTTCGCCCACGAGGTGAACCAGCCTTTGTGTTCGATCATGAACTTCGCCAAGGCGTGCACGAACCTCGCCGCGCGGGAACCGGTCGATCTGGCGCAGATCCGTCAATGGGTCGAGGCGATCGGCGCGGCGGCGAGCCAAGCGGGCGACATGATCCGCCGGCTGTTGGACTTCGCGCGGCGCGACCGCCCCGAACGCCAGACCGTCCCCTTGGCGCGGCTGGCCGAGGACGCGATGCTGTTGGTCGCGCACGAAGCGCGGGCCAATGGCGTGGCCGTGTGGCTTGATTCGGTCGATCCGGCCCTCTTGGTCCACGTCCAGACCGTGGCGATCCAACAGGTGCTGGTCAACCTGCTGCGCAACAGTATCGAGGCCCTGGCGAAGTCACGTCGCCACGACCGGCGGGTCGTGATCCGCGCGGTTCGCCAGGGCGACTGGGTGAACGTGTCGGTGGTCGACAACGGCCCAGGATTCGACCCCGCCCTGCACGCGCGGGTCTTCCGTCCGTTCGTGACGACCAAGCCGCACGGGGTAGGGTTGGGGCTTTCCATCAGCAAGACTATCGTCGAAGGCCATGGAGGCAGCATCGGGACGGCAACCGGAGAAGAGGGAGGATTGGCAGTCTACTTCACTTTGCCAGCGGGAAAGGAGTAACAGGGCCATGTCATCCTCGAAGCGCGTGGTGTTCGTCATCGACGACGATCCGAACGTGGGGGCGTCGGTCTGCGCATTGGCCAACTCGATGGGCTGCGAGGCCAGGGCCTTTACCTCGGCCGAGGAATTCCTGTCGAGCATCGACCCGAAGCAACGAGGCGTCGTGGTCGTCGATTTGAGAATGCGGGATATGAACGGCTTGGAACTTCAGGACGTGTTGCGCCGGCGCAAGAGCCTCTTGCCCGTGATCGTGCTGACCGCCTATGCCCGCACCCAGAACACGGTGCGGGCCATGAAGGCCGGGGCCGTGACCGTCGTCGATAAACCCTATCACGACGACGATCTGTGGGACGCGATCCGAGCGGCCCTGGAGCAAGAAGAAGAAATCTGGCTACGCGAAACCCGCTTGCAGGAGTTCCGAGATCGCCTGGCCACGTTGACTCCCGACGAACGGCGGGTCGCCGATCTCGTCATTCAGGGCCTACCCAATAAGGCGATCGCCAACGCCCTGAACGCGGCCGTCCGCACCGTCGAGAAGCGGCGGCACGAGGTCCTGGCCAAGATGAAGGTCAAGTCGGTCGCCGAACTCGTGCGCGCGTTCCACGAGGCCGGCGAATCGCCGTGAGGGCAACCCCGCGCGTCGGGCAATCCTGGGATACCCGAAGAACGCGTGAGTCAATGCGATGCGACTGCTGGCTCTTTCATCCGGGGTCAACTTGTCGGTTTTGTGGCCCTCGTGGCGACCCGCGCCGCGAGTTCAAGCGGGAGTCCGCACTCGATTGCAGGTTTTGGCCTGTTGAGGGTCACGCCGAAATCCGAAAAGAACGACGGGAGGCGTTGCCTCTCGGAGAGCCAACGCTCCCTCAGTTCCTCCGGCCCAATCTGCTGACGCGCTCGCGGCGGACGCAAGGACGCGTCCGTCCCGCGCTTGAGCAGCATCGGGGGGCAGGTAGCATGGCGCCAAACGATCCTACCGTCTTCGTCGTGGACGACGACCCTCTGGCGCGGCAGGCTCTTGCGGAGGTCCTCGCGTTCCTCCGCGTGCCGATCGAGGCTTTTGCTTCGGGAGAAGCGTTTCTCGGCCATGTCGATCCGCGACGCACCGGTTGTGCCGTGGTCGATCTCCGCATGGAGGGAATCGACGGCCTGGAGGTCCACCGGCGTTTGCGTCGGGCAGGTTGCGAGTTCCCGGTGATTCTGATCAGCGGCTACTGGGCCGTGCGCCAAGCCGCGGAAGCCCTCGAGCAAGGTGTCTTCCGCGTGCTCGAAAAGCCGTTTTGCGACGACGAGCTGACCCGGGCCGTCGAAGACGCCTTGTCGCACGAACGCGCCGCCTTGGAGCGCAAACGCTGGCGACGCGATTTCGCGCATCGTTTCGAGTCGCTCGACGCCCGGGAACGCCTGACCTTCGACCTGATCGTGGCGGGCGCCGGCAACAAGGCGATCGAACGCCGTCTGGGCGTGGCCACGCGCACGGTCGACCGGATCCGGTCATCCATCCTGCGCAAAATGAACGCCTTGTCGTTCATCGAACTGGCAAGGGCCTATGGCGAGTACCGGGGAACCGTCCACGACGGCGTCCATCGGCCCGAAGCCGACGGGTGCCTTGACGGCACGGCACCTCCCGGGCGATGAGCGGTCGATTGGGGGCTGTCGCCGGCGACTTAAGCGCGGCTATAATGCGGGTCCCTTCGTACGACCTACTCGATGGGAGACCGCCATGACCGCCCGCATGGGGACCGCCGTTCTGTTGACGATGACCGTCCTGGCCGCTGCCGACCTCGGTGCATCCGAATCGGCCAGGTACCAGGCCCTTAAGCTACCGCTGCCCACCCCGGGCAGCACCTGGGCGATCCTCGACCGCGACGGCGCCAACCGCAAGGTCGAGCCTTATCTGTCGTCGCTGGGTGGGGGCGAGCCCGGCACCGGGGCGATCGCGTCGCCTGGCTTCCGCGTGGCCACCGACGCCATCCGATTGACGGTCTGCGGTCACGACGGCCAGGGCGGAGGGCGAAACCAGAACTACGTGGCCTTGGTCGATGCCGCTTCGGGCGAGGTGCTTCGCCGCGCCGCAGCGCCCGGTGCCGATCCCATGCACGAGGTGTCGTGGGATGTCGGGGACCTGCGCGGCCGCGAAGTTCGGCTCGAGGTCCACGACGCCGATTCCGGGACGGCCTTTGCTTGGATCGGGGTAGGCCGGATCGACGCGGGAGCCGCGCTCCAGGTCGATTTCCGCAAGGGAATGCCGGCCGGTTGGGTCGCCAAGTCGCCACCGTCGGCCAAGCCGGCCGGCGAGATCGTGCCGGGCAGCATCCCTTTCTTTCGCTATCCCGCCCTGTACACGCTGATTCCCGCCTCGGGCACGATCGAACTGCCGTGCGGGTTCAAGGCCCGGCGGTTGTTCTTCCTGGGCTGCACCGTACCCGAGGCAAAGCCCCTGGCCGTCTACGGGCACATCGACGTGATCTACGGCGACGGTTCGCGCGAGAGTTACCCGCTGATGTACGGGTTCACGCTGGATCAGGCAGGCAAGCTCTTGAGCCGGTCGAAGGCGATGCACTTGGGCCCGTCGTCCGATCCGTTCCAACACGTCCTGGTGCTGGCGCCCAAGGCCCAGACGATCGACAAGATCGTCGTGCGACGCAATCCGGAATTCGGGGTCACGCCGCGGATCACCGCGGTCACGTGCGAGACCCAGGCCGCAAGCGAGCACCTGGTGCCGCTTCCGGCGCCGGCACGACAAACCGACCGGGCGGCGTGGATCGAGTCGCACACGATCTCGGGCAGTTCGCCGGACCTCGCCTGGATCGCCGCCGAGATCCGCCGATCGCACAAGCTGCCCGAAGCGTCGAAACAGCCATAGGCCACGTGCGGCGACAGGGTCGGGAGGCCTTCGTGGAGAAGTACATCCTCGCCCTGGATCAGGGCACCACGTCGAGCCGGGCCATCGTGTTCGACCGTGCGGGTCGCATCGTGGCCCAGGCGCAGGAGGAGCTCGAACAGATCTTGCCCGGGCCGGGGTTGGTCGAGCATGACCCCGAGGCCATCTGGTTGTCGCAGCTTCGCGTGGCGCGCCAGGCCCTGGCCCGGGCTTCGCTGTCGGCCGAGAACGTGGCGGCCTTGGGAATCGCCAACCAGCGCGAGACGACGATCCTCTGGGAGCGCGCCACGGGCCGGCCCGTGGCCAATGCCGTGGTCTGGCAAAGCCGCGTCTCGGCCCCGTGGTGCGAGCGTCTGAAGGCCGACGGCCTGGAGCCCGTGTTCCGCCAGAAGACCGGGCTGGTCGTCGATGCCTACTTCTCGGGGACGAAGATCAAACACCTGCTGGATACGCTCGATCTCACGGGCCGGGCAGCCCGGGGCGAAATTCTCTTCGGCACCGTCGACTCGTGGCTCGTCTGGCGTCTCAGCGGCGGACGCCGGCACGTGACCGACTATAGCAACGCCAGCCGGACGTTGCTGTTCAACCTCCACACGCTCGATTGGGACGACGAACTGGCGGCCATCCTCGGCGTGCCCCGGGCCATGCTCCCCGAGGTCCGACCGTCGAGCGAGGTCTATGGTCAGACCGCCGCCGAGTGGTTCGGCGCGCCCGTCGCCATTGCGGGCGTGGCGGGCGATCAACAAGCGGCCACCTTCGGCCAGGCGTGCTTCGAGCCAGGGTCGGCCAAGAACACCTATGGCACGGGCTGCTTCCTGCTGATGAACACCGGCCGGCGCCCCGTCGCCTCGCAGCACAACCTGCTGACGACCATCGGCTGGGGATTCGGCGGCCAGGTGACGTATTGCCTCGAAGGATCAGTGTTCATCGCCGGCGCCGTGGTCCAATGGCTCCGCGACGGCTTGGGAATCATTCGCTCGTCGGCCGACGTCGAGCGACTGGCCGCCAGCGTGGCCGACAGCGGCGGCGTGTATTTCGTCCCCGCCCTGGTCGGGCTGGGTGCCCCGCATTGGGATCCATACGCCCGGGGAACGATCCTCGGCATCACGCGGGGAACCACGGCCGGCCACCTCGCCCGGGCGGCCCTCGAGTCGATCGCCCATCAAACCCGTGACCTGATCGAGGCGATGCAGGGCGACGCCGGCGGTGCGCTGCGCAGCCTCAAGGTCGACGGCGGCGCGGCCCGAAACGACCTCTTGATGCAGTTCCAGGCCGACCTCTTGGGCGTCGAGGTGCGCCGGCCGGTCGTTGCCGAGACCACGGCTCTGGGCGCGGCGTATCTGGCCGGGCTGGCCGTCGGGTACTGGACCGACCCGGCCGAAATCGCCGGACAATGGGCGCTGGATCGTGCGTTCGCGCCGGCGATGTCGCCAGCCGAACGCGAGCGCCGGCATCGGCGTTGGCACGAGGCGGTCGCCCGGTCGAGACACTGGGAACCCGCGTGCGAAGGCATCACGCGAGAATAAGCCCTACCGCGCGGTGGGGACGCCGCGGGCGCCTGAAGGCCCTCGGCACCCGTGCTCGTGGGTTCGTGCTTCCGCCACCGCTTGCGGGCGGTCGTACGCGAGGCTCTAATGAGCCGTCGTCCCGATCCACCAACCGCTTGGGAGTCGCTTGGTCATGACACCCGACAGCTCTTGCCAGAATGCTCTTGCGCGGAACCAGAGCACGGCCGCGCGAGGAGATTTCCGTAGCGATGTTCCCGCGTCGTTGCCGCGGCGGGAGTTTCTTACCGCGTCTGCCGCCATGATGAGCGGGGTTGTCCTGGCGGCGCC
>DYLT01000563.1 GCA_020721945.1 Blastopirellula marina | reverse complement strand
GGCCGCCTCTTTGGCCACCGCCAGCGCCGCCCCGCTTTCCCCGTGCTCTTCGGTCAGCGTCTTTACCATCCGACGCAGCACTTCGACCAGATACGCGCCGGTGCCACAGCAGGGGTCCAGCACGTAAACGTCGTGGTCGGCCAAGCCAGCCGGGCGGCCCAGTTCCGTGCGCAGCACAGTGTCCACGCGGGCGACTTGATATTCGACAATCTCCGGAGGCGTGTACCAGACGCCCAGTTCCTTGCGCAGTTCCGGATCGAACGCCCCAAGGAACGGCTCGTAGAAATACTGCACTGCGTGGGTTTCGAGGAAGCGCTCGAAAAAGGCCGGACGGTCCACGCGGCTGAGCGCGGCCGCGGTCCAGTCCAACACTTCCACCAGACCGAGCGGGCCGAGTTTGGTGGGCGTGGCGACCTGCTCGAACAGCGCCTTGATCATCGGCACGTGGAGCGTCCAAGCGGCCGCGTGCCAGTCAAAGGCGTCGCGGCGGAGCGGCTTCTCCTTGTGCCAGAGGACCCAGGCCGAGAACACGCCGTAAAACAGAGTCTGCACGAGCGTGGAGCGGAAGAAGTGCTCGCCGTGCGCCTGCTCGAACTTCATGCCCAGCGCCTCTTCCAGCGCGGTGCGGACGGCCGTGAGCGCGGGCAAGTCGCCGGCGGCCTCGACGCGCGCGCGGGCATCGCGGGCGTAGGACCCCAGGAAGAAGGCGACGTCCTTCGGATTGTTCAGCGGCGCGGCGTGGAGCATGACGCGCTTGAGGTATTCGGGGAAGCGTTCGCCCAAGGCAGCCGCGGTCTGGTGCGGATGCGCGGCGGCGGCCCAGAAGGTCGTTTCGCTTTCGGCCAAGCGGAACGATTCCTGCGCCAGCATCGCGCCGCCGGGGCCGCGTTCGAGCACAAGGAAGTCCCGGTAGTTGGTGAGCAGCACCTGGCCGTAGTGGGCGAGGTAGTCCCTGACCTGCTGGGTCGGAGCAAGGTCGGCCAGTTCGCGCTGGCCGCTTTGACTTCGAGGACGCCGCGGGCAGGCTTCTGGCCCAAGAGTGGGGCTTCCTCGGCGGGGTTCTTGAGCTGCTCCGGGGTGAAGAATCCGCCGTCGGGCATCCCGGCACCGGAGTTCTTGAGTTGGATCAGGCAGCGGACTTTGGGCCGCAGCGTCTGGCCGACAGTGTTGAACAGATCTACCAGCGCCGGATAGC
>DYLT01000267.1 GCA_020721945.1 Blastopirellula marina | reverse complement strand
GGCGCGGCGCTTTGGACCCCGGCAGCCGACACGAGGGTCGGCCCGATTTGCCGGGCGGAGCCTGCGACGGGCGACGCGCCCACCAGCGCCCGGGCGAGGGCTTGCAACCACGACGCCTCCGCCCGAGGCGTCGGCTTCGCGTCGGTCTTCTTGCCGAGTTCCTTTGTCGCGGCTTCGTCTTGCTGGCGCTGCCGCTGCCGCTGGGCGGTCATGTCGATCGTGTAGCTCATGAGCTTCCATCGGCCGGCCGGAATCGGCACCGGCTGCTTGCCCACGCCGACCTTGACGACGCCCAGGTCGCCCTCCAGGAGCGCCCAAAACTCCTCGTGCGGACTGGTGACCGTGCCGACCGGGGCCTTTGAGGGCACGAGGGTGACCCGATCGCCCGCGGGGGTGACCTTCAGCTCGTAGAACCGGCCATCGAGGCAAACGAGCTTCGACACGAGGTGCCGGCCTGGCGAGGTGGTCACGTCCCAGGGGGAGACCCCAAGGCCGCGTGGCGAGGGATCGACCACCAGCACGTCGCCGTACTGCGGATAAAGTCGGGGGTCGTTGCCGTTGGACCGAGCGGTCGTCTCGTCGTCAAAACGGCCGTTCGAGTTGAAGTCGATCAGGACGAGGCGCCGCTCCTTGCCGTCCAACGTGATCCGGCCTTCGCGGTAGACCCCCGGCGTGATCGAGACGTTGGCGTACTGGAAATCGCTGCCCGAATACCTCATGGCCGTCATGAAAAACCCGTATTCGACCTTGACGCCGGCCGCGTCGAGCGTCAGATCGATCCGCGGAAACTGGCTGTACGCGTAACCCCGCGGAGAGAAGACGCGATCTGGCGTCTGGGTGGCCTCGACCGGCTTGTCGTCGGTCAAGTCGCCGTTGTGATTCAGGTCGAAATACAGCCGATTGTAGGCGGGCGCGGGGCCGGGCTTGGGTTTCTCCTTCGCGGCGGAATCGCTTTTCTTGGCCGCCTTGGTCTCGAAGGGCACGCCGGCGTCCGGCGGGGTCTTCGCAGGGCCCGGCTTGGGCGGCACACAATCCAAGGCAAAGCCGAATCGCTGCGTGCCGAGCCTCGCTACGCCGCGGAACGGCTCCGGAGCCTCGTACTTCGGCTCCTTGCGGATCAGTTTCGGAAACTCGGCCGCGGGCCCCTCGACGCGCGGCGTCTTGAGCCCCAATTGCACGAAAATGCGCTGCGACTGCGCGGCCCGTAGCGCATAGTCGGACTGGCTGAAGCGGGTTTGCGATTCGAATCGCTTCAGCTCCAACGTCCCGGTCTCGCCCCGGGCGACCACCGCCGCAACCAAGAGCCATGCGGCCACCGAAAAGCCAAAACCCATCGGTCGAAAGCGCAAGCGCATCGTTTCGTTCCTCAAAAAGTCTGCGTTGAGGACTCGCCAGAAACCGGGGATATCTGAAGCGTCGGCACGGGCCGCTGCGTTCGAAACGTCTCGCCAGACGTTCGCCGCGTGTGCCGACGCGGCGCGCGGCGTCCCCCGGCGGGTTGTCGCTCGCCGATCCCAAAGGGTCCGCCCCGGACGGCGGGCGACACCTCCTCCTTTGTACTGCGCCGCCGGCGACCAGGCAATAGCGGAGTTGATCGTGCGCAATGCGATCGCCGGTGGGCGTGGGTGCGGAGCATCCCCTGGACGTCTGCTATAATGGGCGATTCCGAAAGAGTCACATCGCGCATGTCAAACCTGTCCAGCGCATCGTTGGAGTCGCATCTCGCCGCGTTCCGGTTGACGTCCTTCCGCCCTGGCCAGAAGGAGGTCATCGCGGCGGTGCTTTCGGGCCGCGACTGCCTGTGCGTGATGCCCACCGGCGGCGGCAAGAGCCTGTGCTACCAGTTGCCCGCCATGGTCTTCGACGGGCTGTCGCTGGTCGTTTCGCCCTTGATCGCGCTGATGAAAGACCAGGTCGATCAGCTCGTTGCGTTGGGGCTTCCGGTAACGTACATCAATAGTGCCCTGCCCGTGGCCGAACAGTACGCGCGGTTGGACGGAATCGCGGCGGGGCGGTATCGGCTGGTCTACGTGGTGCCGGAGCGGTTCCGCAGCGGGCGGTTTCTCGAGGTGGTGCGCGGGGCCACGCTGCGGCTGTTGGCGGTCGACGAAGCCCATTGCATCAGCGAGTGGGGGCACGATTTTCGGCCCGACTATGCGCGGCTGGGCTATTTTCGCCGGCTGTTGGGCAACCCGCCGACCATCGCGCTGACGGCGACGGCCACCGATGCGGTTCGCCGCGATATCATCGAGCAGCTCGACCTGCGCGATCCGCGCACGTTCATCACGGGATTCGCGCGGCCCAACCTGTTCTACGAGGTCCAACCGGCGCGCCACGACAGGCAGAAAATGCAAGTCCTTCTGGATTTCTTGCGGGGCACGCCAGGCTCGGGGATCGTCTACGCGTCGACCCGCAAGAAATGCGAAGAGGTCGCGGCGGCCCTTGTCCACGAGGCCCGCCGCACGACCGTCGTCTACCACGCGGGCTTGCTTCCCGACGAGCGCCACGCCGCCCAGGAGGCGTTCATGGCGGGTCAAGCCGAGATCGTGGTGGCCACGAATGCCTTCGGCATGGGCATCGACAAACGCGATGTCCGGTTCGTCGTCCACTATACCATGCCGGGTAGCCTCGAGGCCTACTATCAGGAGGCGGGCCGCGCCGGGCGCGATGGCGAACCCTCGCGGTGTCTGTTGCTCTACAATCCGGCCGACCGCTTCGTCCAGGAGTTCTTCATCGAAAGCGCCTACCCCGCCAGGGAGCACGTCGCCAAGGTCTACGAACACCTTCGCGGGATCGACGCGGATCCCATCGAGCTGACCCAGCAGGAGATCAAGGAACGTCTGGGGCTTCCGATCGGAAGCGAGGGGGTCGGCGCCTGCGAGCAATTGCTCGAGTCGGCAGGCGTGCTCGAACGGCTCGTCTCGGTGCAGAACCTGGCCTCGGTGCGCCTGGACAGCGACCTGCCCACGCTCGTGGACCTCTTGCCCCGGCAGGCCACGGTGCGCCGCAAGGTGCTACGGGCCGTGGAGAAGCTCGTGGGCACGCGCCGCAACGAACTGGTGCACTTCCACCCGCGGGAGGTCCTCAAGGACCTCGATATCGACTCGAATGCCCTGGCCCATGCCCTGCGGGAGTTGAACGCGCTGAACGAGTTCACCTATGTGCCGCCCTTTCGAGGCCGGGCCATCCGCATGATCCAGCGCGAGGCGCCGTTCGAAACGCTTTCGATCGACTTCGAGACCCTCGAACGACGCAAGGCGGGCGAATACGAAAAGCTCCAACGCGTCATTCGCTTCGCCCTGGGTTCGCGCTGCCGGCAGCAGGAAATCCTCCAGTATTTCGGCGACGAGGACCAAGGGGTTTGCGGCCATTGCGACAATTGCCGCCGCGCGGGCGTGCAAGGGCCGCCACGCGCCCAGCGCGCGACGCCTCACCCCCACGTCGTGCGCGCCGTCCGCATCGTGCTCAGCGGGGTCGCTCGAACCCAGGCGCACTTCCGTTGCGGAAAGAACCTCATCGCGCAGATGCTCTGCGGGTCGGACTCGGCGCGGCTGCATCGGCTCGGGCTCGCCCGGCTGAGCACGTTCGGGTTGCTTCGGCACCTCACCCAGGGCGAGGTCGTGGCCCTGATCGACGGCCTGGTCGCCGCCGGCTACCTCGAGCAGGAAGCCATCGACCGGCATCGGCGCGTCATCCAGTTGACGCCTCGGGGCGGCGATTTGATGCGGGACAAGACGGCGATGGAGGCCAACCTATTCCTTCCGGCCGACTTGCTGCGCAAGCTCCAGAACGCGCCGGAACCCGCCCCCGAAACGACGCCCGAGGCGCCCTCGCCGCCGGCTCGCCGCGACGAGACTGCCGCACCGGCCGACGCGTCGGCCAGGCCAACCCACTACTGGACCTGGCGGCTGCTGGCTGCGGGCTTCTCGGCCGACGAGTGCGCGGCGATCCGCGCCTTGAGCCGCGAAACGGTTCTGGAACACGCCTTGAAGGCGATGGAAGAAGGCCGAGCCGTGCCGGTCGAACAGTGCCTGTCGAAGGACGTGCGCACCGCGCTGGCACGCCTGATCCGCGGGAAGACGCTGCCCGATGCGCCTGCCCTCTTGGCGAGGCTGCCCGCGGGAACGACGCACCAAGAAGTACGGCTCTTCCTGGCAGCGTATCGGGCAGGCCCGCCGCGCCGTGCCTCGCGCGGTCGGCCGGTTGACACGCCCGAGTCGCCTGGTTATCTATGAGGGGGCCTTATGTTTCGTTGCGGCCAAGGAGTTCTTGCGATGATTCGTCGAAATGGCGCTTGGTGCATGGTCGTGTTGGCGGGGCTCGTCGGTCTGGCTTGTTGCGCGTGGATGACCGCCGCCGAGTGGAAGAGCGGCAAGGTGTGGCCCGAGCCCAAGGTGATCGACCCCGGCGACGCGACGCGGCCCCCCTCCGACGCCATCGTGCTGTTCGACGGCAAGGACCTCTCGCAGTGGGAAGGCGGCGACCAGTGGATCCTCAAGGACGGCTATGCGATCTCGGCCAAGACGAGCATCACCACCAAACAGGCCTTCGGAAGCTGCCAGCTCCACGTCGAATGGGCTGCGCCCGAGAAAATCGAGGGCGAGGGCCAAGGACGCGGCAATAGCGGCGTGTACCTGATGAACAACTACGAGGTGCAAATCCTCGATTCGTATCACAACACCACCTATTACGACGGACAGTGCGGGGCCATCTACAAGCAACATCCGCCCCTGGTGAACGCCTGCCGCAAACCCGGCCAATGGCAGACCTACGACATCCTCTTCGAAGCCCCGCAATTCGACAAGAGCGGCCAACTGAAGCGGCCCGGATACCTCACCGTGCTTCATAACGGCGTCGTGGTGCAAAACCACGCCGAGATCGAGGGAACCACCGCATGGGATCGGCCGCCCACGTACACGGCCCATCCCGACAAGCTGCCGCTCCAACTTCAGTTCCACGGCAACCCGGTGCGATTCCGGAACATCTGGATCCGGGAACTGTGAGGCGGTGGAGCCGGGACTGGGGCGTCCGTCCCCCTTTCCATCGCCCGGCTTGTCGGTTATGCTGGCCGGTCGAGCCTTCCCGTACTCCATGATCTGCAAGGAGAATCACCGATGAAACGTCGCGAGATGTTGATTTCGACCGGCGGAGCGCTGCTGGGCCTTTCGGCGTTCCCGTTCCGCTGGGCTGCGGCGGCCGAGAAGAAGTTCAAGGTCCTTTACTTCACCCGCAGCGCGGGATACGAGCATTCGGTCGTCCATCGTCCCGGGGGCCAACTGAGCCATTCCGAGAAGATCATGGTCGAGGGGGGCCGAAAGTACGGGGTCGAAGTGGTCTGCTCGAAGGACGGCCGGGTCTTCGACGGCGACCTCGACCAGTTCGACGCCTTCGCCTTCTACACGTCGGGCGATCTGACCCAGCCGCTGCCGGCCGACGCGAAGCGCGACGAGCCGCCCATGTCGAAGAAGGGCCTCGAGCGGCTGCTGGCCGCGATCGAAGGCGGCAAAGGGTTCGTGGGCTTCCACGCCGCGACCGATTCGTTCCATTCGCGGGGCGATCAATGGACGCCCTACGTCAAGATGATCGGCGGCGAGTTCGTCACGCACGGCCGCCAGCAAAAGGCCACCATGAAGGTCGCCTCGCCCGAATTCCCCGGCATGGATGGAATCAAGGATTTTGAGTTGCTCGAAGAGTGGTACGCCCTGAAGAACTTCGCGCCCGACCTCCACGTGATCCTGGTCCAAAAGACCGCGGGCATGACGGACGACTGCTACCAGCGCCCGCCGTTCCCGGCCACTTGGGCCCGCATGCACGGCAAGGGCCGCGTGTTCTACACCTCGCTGGGCCACCGCGAGGACATCTGGACCAACCCCCTCTTCCAGCAAATCGTCGTGGGCGGCTTCTCCTGGGTCCTGGGCGAAACCCAGTTCGACCCCAAACCCAACATCGCTCAGGTCACGCCCAAGGCGGGGCAAATGAAGAACTGACGGCGGATGCGCGGTGCGCGACGGATGCGCGGCCGAGAGCCCGCATACTCACCCGCGCTGGCGCTTCGGATGAGTGTCCCTCACTCATCCGCATACACCCGCGTGCCCTCCTCCTTGGTGACCGGATCGCCCATCTCGTCGGCCTGGAGTTGCACGCGGATGCGGTGGTCGCCGGGCTTGATGCCCTGGACGCGCAGCCGGTACGTCGTCTCGGCCTTCGGCGCCAAGCGCTGCAACGGGTCGAAGGCGATTCGGTTGGCGTCGGCCGACTGGCGCGTGGGTGGCTCGACGGCCACCACGCGCATTTCCGGCGGAAGGGTCGCCGTGACGCGGACGTTCGTGGCGGCCTTGGACCCCTGGTTGTAGACGCGGATTTCGTAGGTGGTCTCTCCCCCCGCCTCCACCGGGTCGGCGGTGTCGACGACCTCGAACGAAGGCGAGGCGATTCCCTCGACCACGACGGGATGCTCTTTCTCGATGCTCAGGCCCTTCTCGGCCGTGCCGCGCAGTCGCAGGGTCTGCTCGCCCGGTTCCACCGGCACCGTGGTAAGCTGCACCGAGCCGGTCTCCTTGCAGGGGAGTTCCTCGAGCGTCCAGTGCACGGTGCGCGTGGCCTCCTCGTAGTGGCCGGCGTTGTTGGCGGCCACGAACTTCAGGCCGGCAGGCAGTTGGGCGATCAGTTCGACTTGGCGCGCGGGGGCGGTCCCGGGGTTCGACACCGAGACGGTGTAGGTCGCCTCGCGCTCCAGGTAGCGGCGCTTGGGCCCTTCGAGCGCGAGGTCCAGTTGCGGCGCGAGTACCTCCAGTTCGACCCGATCCTCGGCCCGAAGGTTGCCCTCCCCGCGGGCCACGAGCACGTTGGCCACGACCCCGGCTTGGGCCGCCGTGAGCTTCAAATCGACTTGGCGCGACTCGCCCGGCTTGAGGCTGCCGACTTCGTACACCAGTTCGGGGCCCGCCGCGTGCTGGAGCCCCGGCGGCACCCGCTCCTCGAGCACCACTTGCTGGGCGATGCCGCTGCCCGGGTTCGACACCGTGATTTGCATGGTCACTTCGTCGCCGATCTGCACCCGCGTGGGCACGACCGTCTTGAGCGCCAATTGAGGCTTGGTCGAGACGGTCCGTGCCGAAGCCTCGGCGCTGATACTCACCGTGGCCTTGCTGCCCAACACGCCTTCGTCGGTCGGGATCAGTTGGATGTCGAGGGTGACCTCGTCGTTCGGTTTGACCGTGCCTAGGCTCCACACCAACTCGCCACGGACCCCCCGCGACGCCTTGGGCGTGGTGTCGAGCAGGCGCGTGCCTCGGGGGATCTCGTCGCGAACCTCGACGTTCTGCGCGGGGACCTGTCCGGTGTTCTTCAGGCGAATCTGAAACGTGGCCGGCTTGCCGACTTGCACCTCGGCAGGCGCGGTCTTCTGGAGGACCAGTTGGGGTGCTTGCGGGCCTTCCAGCTCGCGCGCGCCCGGGGTGCCCGAGCCTTCGCCCTGCCGCGAGGTATCCGCTCGGCCTGTCTCGGACGCGGCTGGGAAACGGTGGGCTGGCGCAGGTGGGGCGCTGGTGGCCGGGGTGGTGGTGGCGCTAGCGCTGGCTGGCGGTACCCGGGAGATATTGCCCGCGGTGCCCGCCGCCTCGGGCCGGAACAGCCGCGGCT
>DYLT01000266.1 GCA_020721945.1 Blastopirellula marina | reverse complement strand
GGGGAATCGATAGGGCTCTTGATCCGGCTTGAACCAAGCCTGGTGCCGGCCGTACGAATAGATGCCCACGGCGCCGGGAACCTGCTTCAGCCGCCGGTAGAGATCGAACGGAATGCCGGTGCCGCCTGCGCCGTTTTCCCAGCAGTGGACGCCCCCTCGGACGGAGGTGCCGCCCAGCCGGTCCGTCCGCTCCACCAGCACGACGTTCAACCCTCGCCGCGCCGCTGCCAGGGCCGCCCCGAATCCGCCGCTGCCCCCACCGATCACGACCAGATCGCAGTGCAGAACCGCCGGGCCGGAGTCGGCCTTTGCAGCGCAAAGCGCGCCCACCGGCGCGAGCAAGAAGACGGCGAAAAGCGCAACCCCGGGTTTCATGGCACGGTGCTCATTTCTGCGACCAACAGCCGAGCGAAGGCGAGGTGGTCCCAGACGAAGTCGTCGTAAACGTCCATGTTGTCAGCCTGCCCCACCGAGGTCAAGGCGGCCGAGTGATTCTCCAGAACCTTGATGCGACCATTCACAAAGACCGACCCGATTCTCGCGGCGACGCCCGCGAAAACGAGACGGTCTTCTCCCTGGGCGCGGTTACGCCTCCTGCAAGGTTGCGAGCCCCGAGTGCTCATCGAGCTGGAGGTACGCGGCGACCTCGGGGTGGCGGCGGCAATAGTGCCGGGCGCCCTCCGCGCCGAGGACCAAGAAGGCCGTCGAAAGCGCGTCGGCCTCCGCGGCGGTCGGGGCCGCGGCCCAGGCACGGACAACGCCTTGCGCGGGCCGGCCGGTGCGCGGGTCGATGACGTGGTCCCCTTTCACGCCGACGCCCGACCCACTGAGGGCCCGCCGCGACAAGAACAGCCGGCGCCCACTTCGGTCGTCGGGACCCACGCGCGTGGGCCAACCGGGCTTGCCGGCGGGCGGGTCCAAGGCCAACACCGTGCTCGTGCTGGCCGAAAGCAAAACCGAGGCGATCTCCCAGTCGGCCAACCGCGCGGCCATCCGGTCCAGGGCGAATCCCTTGCCGATACCGCCGAGGTCCAGACGAAGGCCGTCGACCAAAACACGTACGACCGGCCGATCGGCATCCAGTTCGTACAGAGGGCCATTGCGGCAGAGGAATCGCATGGCGAAGGCAGGGTCGAAGGCCCCCTGGGTCGCCACTTCAACCTTCCGGGCGATGCGCAGGCACGCCCAGGTGTCAGGATGCACCACCGTGGCTTGCCCGCGCCCCAGTCGGTTGATGCGAAACACATCGCTCGACTCGACGAATCGACTCAGACGGGCTTCGATCAAGTCGAGTTCGGCGAACGCCGCGGCGATGGCTTGCCGCGCGTACACCGGATCGTCGTGGGCCACGGCCACCGAGAACCTGGTGGCCATGGCCTCGTGCATCAAGGTTTGGCGAAACGGCAAGACCACCGCGAACCCGTTCGTCGAACCTACCGTGAACGTTTCCCAATCACTCGAGCTGTCTGGCGATGAAGTCGACGGCCCCGCCGACCGTCTGGACGGCTAGCGCCGCGTCGTCTTCCAGCTCAATGGCGAACTCCTCTTCGAACGCCGCGACCAACTCGACCGACTGGGTACTCTCGGCCCCCAGGTCGAACACAAAGTGGCTCGAGGGCTCGACGAGTTCTTCGTCGACCTTGAGAACCCGACACACGACCTTCTTGACGCGCTGTTCGACTTCGCTCCGGTCCATAAGGTGTCCCCCCTTCGGGTGCAAGGGCCTTTCGCTTCGTGGTGTGCTTCTACCTGCCTGACGGATGGTCCTCCAGGGCCTAGGCCACGCGGATGCGCACGTCGGCCACGGCATTGCCGCGTTCGGCCGGGCCTGCCAGCAGCGGATTGATATCCAACTCCACCACGCGTTCGACGTCGGCCGCGAGTTGGCCGACCCGTACCAGACATTCCTCGATTCCCGCGATATCGGCGCGCGGGGCGCCACGGAAGCCCTCCACGAGGCGACCGGCCTTGGCGCGTCGGATCAGGTTGCCGGCGGTTCTTCGGCCAAGCGGCGCTAGCGCAAAGACCACATCGCGGAACAACTCCACGTAGATCCCCCCCAGGCCGAACATGACCACCGGTCCGAACACCGGATCGCGTTTCGCGCCCAGGATCAACTCGTACCCGGCGGGGATCATGCGACGGACGAGGATGCCGTCGATCTGGGCGTCGGGTCTGGCGGCAGCGACGCGACGGCGCAAGGCATCAAATGCCGCGCGCACGGCCTCGGAAGTGGTCAGGTTCAGGGCGACCGCGCCGATCTCGGATTTGTGGACGACCTGCCGGCTGACGACCCGAAGCGTGACCGGGTAACCCGACTCCTCAGCCCATCGAACCGCCTCGTCGGCCGTGGTGCACCGACGCCACGGCACGACCGGCAGGCCGTAGGCTTTCAGCACCTGGAGCGCTTCGTGTTCCGCAAGGTAGCCGGGCGGCGCGGCGTCGAGCACCGATCGAACCGCCGCTTCGTCGACCGGCAGGCGGCGCGGGACCTCGGGTGGCTCTTCGAACATGCGGCGGATCGCCTGGACCCCAGCCATCGCGCGGCAGGCCCACTCGGGGAGGATGTAATGCGGGATGCGCGCCCGCTGGAGCACGCGAATTCCCTCGGCCACATCGGTCGCCCCCATGAACGAACACGCCACCGGCTTCGGCGCGAGGCGGGACACGTCGGCTGCCGGTCGGCCGTTGCGCGCCGTCTCGTGGACGCGGCAGACGGCGTGGGCAATGGCCTCGATATCGGTCATCGACTGGGGCGTGAGGATGACGAGGGCCTGATCGACGTTCGGGTCGGCCAATACCTGGCGCAACGCGGCCTCGTACCGGTCCGCCCGGGCGTCGCCGATCACATCGACCGGGTTCTTGACCGCCGCCGTGGCCGGCAGCACGCCGCGGAGATTCGTCTGGGTCGCCTCGGCCAGTCGCGGGACCCGCAGCCCCTCGCGCACCGCCGCGTCGGTGGCCATCACGCCCGGCCCCCCGGCGTTGGTGACGATCCCCAGGCGGTCGCCGGCCGGCAACGGCTGATACGCGTACAGGATCGCGGCGTTGAACAGCTCGTTGATGCTGTCGACGCGGAGGATGCCGGCTTCGCGAAACGCGGCGTCGCACAGGTCGTCCTCGGCGGCGAGCGAACCCGTGTGGCTGGCCGCGGCGTCGGCCCCTTGGGGCGTGCGTCCGGCCTTGATGGCCAGGATCGGCTTGACCGGCGGCTGGTGCGTCACCCGTTGCGCCGCCGCGACCAGCCGCCGCACCTCGCGAAGATCCTCGAGATACAGGAGGATCACGTCGGTCTGCTCGTCGTGATGGAGATACTCGAGCAGATCGCTTTCGGCCACGCCCGCCTTGTTGCCGAAACTGACGAACTTCGAGAAGCCGATCTCCTTCTCGCGGGCGTAGTCGAGCACTGCGGTGCATAGCGCTCCGGACTGGCTCAGGAAGGCAATGCGGCCGGCGTGCGGCATCGTGCGGGCGAACGAGGCGTTCAGTCGCACGGCCGGGTCGGTGTTGATCACGCCCAAGCAATTTGGACCGACCAGGGTGATCCCGTGCGCGCGGGCCAGTCGCTTGAGACGCTCCTCGCGCTGCCGGCCTTCGGGCCCGATCTCGCGGAACCCGGCCGAGATGACCACGACCGCGCGCACGCCCTTGCGCGCGCAATGTTCCAGGGCGCGGTCGACGACGTCGGCGGGAAAGACGATCACGGCCAGATCGACGGGCGGGTCGATGTCGACGAGATAGCGGTAGGCCGGCACATTCGAGATCGCCCGCTTGCCCGGCGCCACGGGATACACGGGCCCCTGGAAGCCCGCGTGCAACAGGTTGTGAAAGATGTCGTAGGGCACCGTGCCCGGCGTGGCGGTCACGCCGACCACGGCGACACTTCGGGGCGAAAAAAGGGCTTCGAGGGAATGCCGGCCCTCGGCCGGGACCCGTTCCGGCGCGGTCCTCGTCATGGCGCCTGCTCCACTGCCGGCGGCGGCGACTCGACACGGCCCGTAACCGTCGCCGCCCTAATGGCCCAGGATAGCAAGGCGCCCGGCGCCGCTCAAGCCGAGGCACGCGGTCCTTCTTGGAATAGCCCTACCGCTCGATCGTTCCGGTCCGTTTGGTGGCCTTCTGGATGGGCTCCGAGCGACCGGCCCCCTTCTCCGAGCGGCCAGGGGAGGCGAGGCTTCGCTGCATGGTTGCCAGGTTGGCCTGGGGGATTTCCAGCGCCGACGCCTGCATGACGCCGCTCTTGACCGCCTGCTCCATGTTCTGGACGCCCTGCTCGGTCAGTTGGACGGCCCGGTCACGTTGGCCGGTTTCCCAATACGAAACGGCCATGCTGACGAGGGTCTCGCCCAGCCGGCCCCGCTCCGAATCGCCAAGGTTGGCCGATGATTGTTCGAAGATGGGCACGGCCTTGTCGAACCACAGAACGGCCTGGCGGTGGTCTCGGCCCATGATGGCGTGGATCGAGCCGAGACGGAAATACAGACGTCCGAGGAGGTAGCGGTCGGGCGAGTCCTTGGGTTTGCCCTGGCTGCCAGCCTCCAACAAGGCCGTGGCCTGCGCACCGTATTTCAGGGCCAACTCGCGATCGCCGCGCATCTGGTACACCTGGACCGCATCGTAGAGGGCCAGCCCGACTTCCCATTGCACATACGGCTTGCGCGAGGGCTCCACCTTGGCCGAGAGTTCCTGGCCTGCCTGCACCACCTGTTCGGTCCACTCGGCCGGGTCGATCTGTCCCTTGGCGCCGACGCAGGCCGCCAGGGCCCGCGTGGCAACCCGAAAACGGTGTTCCGCCGTGCCCCCGTCGTTCTGGATCAACTCCTCGGCGAACGCCGAGGCCCGTTTCAGCCACACCGGCACAGCCACCTGCTTCTGGTTCCACGTACCCCAAGCGATATCGTGGGCCGCGCCGAGATGCGCGTCGATGAGCACCTCCTTGGCCGGCAACCGGATCGCCGGGTGGGGACTGGTAATCAGCGTGTCGGCCAGCTTGACCGCCTCGGTATGGCGCTCGACGGCTTTCTTATAATCGGGACGGGGTCCTGAGCCCAACAGGTCGCCCAACAGGCATAGCGCCCGGGCCTTGACGTGGGGGCGCTCCTGACTGTCGGCCACGGCCTTTTCGGCCTCTTGGATCGCCTCGTCGAACCGGCCCAACTGGCCCAGAATCTGGGCTCGAGTGACTCGGAACTGGGCGTCCTTCGGGGCCAGACGTACCGCTTCGTCCGCGGCCGCCATGGCCCGGCGGTGGTCCCCCTGGATCGCCAGCAGCCGGGCGCGCAGCCAGTAGGCCCGGGCGTGGTGGGGCGACAACTTCAGCGCCTCGTCCAAGTCCTTCAGACTCGCTTCCAGTCGGCTGTCGAGGTGGGTCTCGGCCCGTAACAAGAACGGTTCGGCCGTGATCGGCTCGAGCACGATCTGCGAGACGCGCATCGTCGCCTTGCCCGGCGTCGCGCTCGGCTCGAACGAGAACACCACCCCACGCTCGGGATACACTTGACCGAGGATCTCGCCCAACTCGTTCGAGATCAACACGGGCTGGAGGCTGGATAGTTCCAACTGGCGGGCCACGCCCTCGGCGGGAAACGACTTCTCGAGGCGAATGACAATCGACGCCACCTTGTTACTGGCATACACGACATCGACCCGCTCGAACGGCTCGACGCGGTACTGGTGGACCAGCAGGTCGTCCTGCGTGCGCGTCTCCTTGGGTTTGCCCCAGGCTTTCTCGACCTCCTCGAGCGTGCTGATCCCGGGCGAGATGCCATTGAAGGTGGCGGCCTCGATCTCGGTCGAGTCGGCGGGCAAGGGTTCGGGCATCGGTTGAACGGGCTTCGCCTTGGGCACCGCGGACGCACTCCCAGGGGCCCCGGGCGAAGAAACCGATGCCTCTCCCGCCGGCTCCTTCGACGAGACAGGCTCCTTCGTAGGGCCCGCCGCGGAACCACGCACGGCGGGCGCTGCCTCCGCCATTCCACGAGGAAGGGGTTCCGGGGCCTTCGATACCCCTTCCTGTCCGCCACCCTTTGGAGGCGTCTGGCCATCCCCTCGCAGAGGCACCTGGTTGGGCTTGGCGTCCTTGCCCTCGCGCAACACATTGCGCCGAGGCGGCGCCAACGTCGGCTCGCCCTTCGGCTTCTCAGCGCCTGCCGAAGGACGCTCGTTCGGAACCGAGGGTGGCCCGCCCGAGTTCTCGGCGGCGGCTCCGGGGATCTTGAACTGGATCGGGCTGGCGTCTTCCGCAGCCAAAACGGCCGATGCCAACACCCCCCAGATCGCCGCCACCGGCAATCCGTACAGAACCCACCGGACGAGGCTTCCATGCATCGCGCGTTCCTCCATGAATCTCGCGACCGGTCAAGTCCAACGAGCGGGCGAGACTCCAGACGGAGCGTAGTCTACCGATTCCGCGTAGTCTGCGTCTAGACAGGATTTTTCTCGTGACCTCCCTCCAACAGGGAGGGGCAACAGGGAGGGGACACAATACCGAATTATTGACCAAGACGCCCAGCGAAGGTAAACCCGGGGCATGGCACGCGGGGCACAAGTCGTCATTGCCGGCATGCCCCCTCCCTTCCCTGAAAGAGTCCGTTACGTCAAGGGTGGTCTCTGCGGATTTTGTCGCTTGGTTGCGGCTTTGTTCTTGTTGTGCGTGCAGACGATCTACGCGGTCCGTTAAGACGGACTTCGGGGGCATCGGTCCGCGATGTCAGTTCAGACCTCCTGACATAGCCCCCGGATTCCGCGGTTTGGCGGAGGATTTCGCTCGGGGCGTTCGGCGGAAAGCATGATAGGTGTTCGCGGAACTTTTCCTGGCGCCGAGCGTTCATCGGGGGATGAACGCCAACACCACCGCCCAACTTCCATTGCCTCTTGCGGACACTCCTTTGGAGAAACGCACGTGTCTGAATCCCACGGTGTGGTTCGTCGATGCCGAGGGATACCGCGTCGTATTCTGTCGGCATGAGCCCCTGTACCGCGTCGCCCTGGACGACCGGGTTCACCTGCGGCTGGTGGCGGTCAGCCACCCTCGTCGAACTGGCGCGGCACCTCGATCCGCGCAAGTATGTCAAACACCCGCGCGGGCCGAAGCGGAAACAGCCGAAGAAGATCCGTGGCGAAACAAACCATCACGTTTCCACGGCGAGAATCCTCGCCATGCGAGAATAGGCAAGACCTTTACAGGGGTGGCTGCTGCCAACGCAGAGTAGACATGCCACCCAGCCAACCGCGCCGGCGCAGGCTCGTCGCGGTGACGGAATCAACGTCAACTCAACTCCGGAGTGGGAGCGACTGGTAGGAAATCGGATTTCCAACATGACAGGCGGCCTTCTTTGGACTTCGGCTTGACGGTCACATCCTGGACGACGTCTCGGTCACGGCCGGGCAACGTCGATGGTGTATTCCACGCCGCGGAACTTGCGGTAGTCGCCAGACCAGCGCCGCATTGGAACCACGATCTCGCCGCTGGCGCGATCCTCGTACGCCAGCCAGTGGGACAGGTTGAGCCCGTCCTTGTCTTCCGCCTGGAGCGAGTCGATCATCATCACCGTCTGCTTGATCAGGCCCAACGACTGCGGATCGACCTGGGAGGTGGCGCCGAATTGCCGGACACTCCAAATGCTTAGTTTGGCTGCTAAA
>DYLT01000265.1 GCA_020721945.1 Blastopirellula marina | reverse complement strand
CGAGCCCTCCGCGGGCCGTGTTCAAGAGAAACGCCGTGGGCTTCATCAGCGCCAGCCGGCCCCCGTGGACGAGCCCCCGGTTCTCCTCGGTCAATGGGCAGTGGAGCGTAACGACGTCGCTTTGGCGGAACAGCGCGTCGAGGTCCACCAGCCGGACTCCTTCCAGATCGACCTGCGGCGGATACCGATCGTAGCCGAGCACCGTCATGCCGAACGCCCGGGCGATCCGCGCCACCGCCCGGCCGATCCGGCCCAGGCCCACCACCCCCATCGTCAGGCCGGCCAGCTCGATCAGGGGATAGTCCCAGTAGCAGAAGTCGGGGGAGGCGGTCCAACGGCCCTCGCGCACCGTTTGGGCATGGTGGCCGACGTGGTTGGTCAGCTCCAACAGCAAGGCGAACGCGGCCTGAGCGACCGTGGGTGTCCCGTACTCGGGCACGTTGGCGACCACCATGCCGCGTTGTCGCGCCGCAGCCACATCGACGATGTTGTAGCCCGTGGCCAGCACGCCGATGTAGCGCAGCTCGGGTAGCGAGGCCAACGCATCGGCGTCGAGCACGGTCTTGTTCGTGAGCACGATCTCGGCGTGGCGGGCGCGGGGTACGACCTGGTCGCCGGGCGTGCGGTCGTAAAGGTCGCAAGGGCCGAGGGCGCGCAGATCGTCCCAGCTCAGGTCGCCGGGGTTGCACGTGTAGGCGTCGAGAACCACGATCTTCATGGTTACCCAACTTGTTTGGCGAGGGACCCTCAGAACACCAGGCGCAGCGCCTTGAGCCGGCGCTCGGTCTGGGCCATCACGGCGTCTTCGGCCGCTTCGTCCGGCGCTTCGTACGTCACCGACAGGCGCAGGAACGGCCCGGCATCGTCCCAGGGGACCGTGCAAATCGAGTGCTCGGCAATCAGGTACTGGCTGGCCTCTTCGGCGTTCCGGAAGCGCGGTCCGCCCTCGATGCCCTTAGGCGCCGGCACATAGAGGAAGTACGTGCCGCCGGGCATGCGAGCCTGGAAGCCGCACCGCCGCAGCGTGTCGACCAGTTTCGACAACCGGCGATGGTACTTGGCCCGGATACGGCGCGGAATCTCGGGATCGTCCAGGGCCGCGGCCGCGGCCTTCTGGATGGCGATGAACTGGCCCGAATCGGAGTTGTCCTTCACGTCGGCCAGGGCTCGCACGATCCGCTCGTGGCCGCAGACCCAACCCAGGCGCCAACCGATCATGTTCCACCCCTTCGACATCGAGTGGACCTCGACGCCCACCTCGCGCGCGCCGGGCACCTGGAGGAAGCTGAACGGCGGCGGTCCGTAGCTGAACATCAGGTGAGCGGCGTCCTGGATGACGACGATCCGGTTGGCCAGGGCAAACTCGATCACCCGCGCGTAGAACTCCCGCGTGGCCACCTGGCCGGTAGGGCTGTTCGGATAATTGATCACCAGCAGCTTCGCCCGGCGGCGAATCTCGGCGGGGATCGCGTCGAGATCGGGGTAGAAGTCGTTCTCGGGCAGCAGCGGCACCCGGTAGACCTCGCCCCCGTAGTACCTCGTGTGCGTCCCGGCGACGGGGTAGCCGGGCACGGTCATCAGGGTCACGTCGCCCGGGTCGATGAACGCCGCCGGCAGCATGGCCAGCGCCGTCTTCGTGCCGATGCAATGGTTGATCTCGGTGGCGGGGTCGAGCTTCACCCCGAACTCCCGATCCATGAACCGCGCGGCCGCCTCCCGGTAGGCCATGATCCCGTTGTCGGCATAGCCCCGGTTTTCGGGCCGGTTGATCTCTTCGGCCATGACCCGGCGCACCGACTCGGGCGCCATCTCGTCATTCTCACCGATGCCGAAGTCGATCAGTTGCCGTTCCGGATGGTCGGCCAATGCCTTGCGCTTGGCCCGCTTGATCTTTTCGAACTTGTAGATCTCCGTGCCCTTGCCGTAGGTGGGGCCGCCAATGCGCTGCGCGAACAACGATTGGAAGTAGGGGTCGCTCATGATCGCCAGAGGGGACGTCGGGGTGCCAAACCAGTAGCCTACCGAACCAACGAGGGCTGGACAAGCCGCGGATTCGCCCCCCGCTTCCCGCCCCGCTCGGGATCCGATAGCCCAAAAAGAACGCCAAGCCGGGGGCCTAGAGTTCCCAACCCTTGCGGTATTCGCGCTTGACCATTCGCTTCAGTTCGGGCAGGTTGGCGACCTTCATGGCCGGACCGTCCCACTCGACTTTCTGGTTCAGGCCCGCCCGTTCCGCCAGACACCCGACGAACAGCATCTCGGTCAATCGGGCGCCGTATTCGAAATCGGAGCAGGCCTTGGTGCCTTCCTTGAACGCCCGGAGGAAATCGGCCTGGTGAGTCCCCTTGAGGCGGGGGAGCTTCTTTTCGGGCACGGGGACCTGGCGGTGTTTTTCCTCGGGGATGATCCGTGGGCTGTCGCAGTAGTTGCCGCTGAACATGATCCCTTGGTCGCCCACGTAGATCGTGCCTCCGTCGCCGAAGTGGCGGTTGTATTTCTTTTCCAGCTCGCGCACGATCGGCGGCCGGTTCTGCGACTGCTCCATCGCATCGCCAAGTTCCTTCTTGGGATTGGCGGTCTTCGCGGCCCGGTAGCCGTCGTACCAGAAGACCCTCACCGGAGGCAGGTCGCCGCGGGCCGGGAAATCCCATCGCACCACGTTGACCAGCGGGAACCGTTCGTCGCTGCCGCCAACGCGCTCGATGGCCTCGGCGCTGGTCGGATGGCCCAGGTTGAGGGCCCAGAAGGCCCCGTCGAGGTTGTGGCACCCCCAGTCGCCGAGCGACCCGTCGCCGAACTCCCACCAGCTTCGCCACAAGGCGGGATGGAGTTCATCGTGATAATCGCGGTACTGGGCTGGACCGATCCACTCGTCCCAGTGGACGCCTTGCGGAACCGGCTTGGTGGGCAGGCGCCCGCCCGTGCCGCCCCGGCCGGTCGGAGCCCAGGCGTGGACCTCGGTCACCTTGCCGATTGCCCCAGCCCACAGGTATTCGCACAGCCGGCGGATGCCCTCGCGGCTGTGGCCCTGGTTGCCCAATTGCGTGGTCACCTGGTACTTCTTGGCGGCCTCGGCCATGACCCGGCATTCGTGGATCGAATGGGCCAGCGGCTTCTCGCAGTAAACCCCCTTGCCCAGCTTCATGGCGATCATCGAGGCGGTCGCGTGGTGGTGATCGGGCGCGCACACGAAGACCACGTCGATTTGCTTGTGCATCTTGTCGAACATCGTGCGATAGTCGAAGAAGCGCGGGATCGCGTCGAACTTCACGTCGGGGTACTCGGCCAGCGTCTTCTGGGTCTTGGCATACTGCCGCTCATCGATATCGGCGAACGCCACGAACCGCTCGCCCAGCCGGGCCACCTCGTTGACGCTGATCGACCCCTGATTTGCCGCGCCGATCACGGCCACCCCAACCTTTGCATTGGGCGAGGCGTCGGCCAGCACGTACGGCGCCCCGAAGGGCTTCGTGGCGGCGGTCACGGCGGCAAGGGCCGAGGTGGTAAGCAATTTGCGGCGGCAAAAGCGCGTCGTCATGGCGGGTCTCTCGCGGTGGGAAGGTTCGTTGGAGGGGCCAGCGCGGTCGGGCGAGCGCGTCACGTTTGCGGGCCGAGGTCGGCCTGACGGGGACAGGCACGTGCTTCGGCCCGAACACCGGCGCGAAGACGATCCCGTCCCCCGCCGGTGCGCGGCGCCGCCCCGATCGCCTCTTCCGATCTTCGGCGACCGCGTGGCCTGCGTCAAGGCCCAAGGTCATTCGAACGGCCGGACCTGGCGGATACGGACCGTCGGGCGGAGCTGGTCGAGCGAGACCGGCTCGCGGGTCTCGAAGATCCCCAAGTTGCCCGCCTCGTCGCGCACCTCGAGCCGCAGGTACACGCGCGAGGGCACGCGTCGGTCGATCGTCCAGGCATACTGGCCCGTGTTCTCCAGGCCCGAAGCGATCGTCATCCACGGCCCGTCGCGGTCTTGGCCATAGAGAAGCGTCACCGGCTTCAGCGCTAGCGCGGCGTCGGCCGCCTCCCAGTGGATGACCAACTGGCCGCCCTGCGGCCCGGCCGCCTGTTCGGCGGCGAGGATGCGGCACGTGGGCTTGGTCAGGTCGATGGCGACCCAGAGGTCCGGCAGGTCGCCGCGTTTCGGCGGGTCGCCACCCAGGCCCGCCCCGCTCTGGACGGCCACGCGAAACCCGAAAATCCCCTCGTCGTTGACCGTCACGAACAAGGGACTTCGACGGTCGTCGTCCAGGCCGAAACTGGTCCACGTGCGACCACCGTCGCGCGTGCCCCAGAGTTCCACCCGGGCAATGCCCGATGGCCCAACCGATTCAACGTCATACTCCAATTGGAATCTTCGGGCGCCGACCACGCGCGGCCGGACGCCCGGCGGCAAGCCCGCGGCCACCGTCGGTGCCGACGCGCGCCCCGACGAAGCGTTCCGATCGCCGCAGGCCGGGCTAATCTGGATGGCCACGGGGGTCTCGTCCCGCGGAGGGTCGGACGCACGAGCATTTCCGGCAAGGGGCCCCGAAGCCGTTGGCGGGACAGAAGCCGTTGGCGGGACATCGGAGTCGGCCGGGGAGGCTGCCGAACGCCACCCGGTTTGCCTGGCCGAGGTGGCCCCCGGACCCGATGCCTGCGCGGTGCCCGCTGGGCCGCCTCCGCCATGCGGAGCGGCCGGACCCCGGTCCACGCGAAGCTCGGCCTGCGTCCCAATCTGGGCGTGACTGACCGCGGTGTTGCCCGCCGTGTCCGACACCTCGGCCCGAATCTCCAGACGCTCGAACGCGGTCTGAGGCCACCAGGTGACCTCGCCGACCCAGACCGGACCCGTGCCCTCGGACCAGGCCGGATCGACCGCCACGGTCTGCCAAGGCTGGTACGGACCGGCGCGATACTGGAGCAGAAAGCTCTCGCGCCGGAGATTCGGTTCGTCGATGCGCCATTGCGCCGAGACTTCGCCACCCTTGCCGCGTCTGGCGTGCAATTGGAGGCCAGGGGGAACGGTGTCGACCACCACGCGCAGCCCAGGCGAATCGGTGACGGGGGGACGCAACGGGCCACGAGGGCTCAGGGTGTGGATCGCAAACCAGTACTCCCCATCCTTGGGGGCGCGAAAGGGAAACGCCCCCGCCGCCGGCTCGACCCGGCTCTCCAAACGCCACGTCGCCCCGCGATTGTCCGACACGTACAAGTGGACTTCCGCGACCGAACCGGCCTCCCCGGCCTGCGGATCGATGCGAAACGGGATGGAGAAATAGGTTTGGCGTGTGGGGATGACAGGCGGTAGCCCCTCCGGGGCAACCGCGGCCAATGCCGCTGCGCCGAAGGCCGCCAGGGATGACAGGATCGCACAAAGCGCGGTTCCCAGCCGCATATGGGGCCTCCCCACCCTCTGTATCGGCACCGAGGGTAGAGGCGCTTCATGGAACGACCTGGACGCCAGCCCGGTCGAATCGCGTGCCGCGGCTTGCACCTCGGTTGAACCACGTCGGTCGGTGGAAGGCCAATTCACCCGGCGCAGAAGAGCACGCACGTAGCGCACCACAACATCTTGCCCACACTACCCAATTTGCTCTCCAACCGCCTCGGTCTGGCGGTCTACCAGTTCAGCTCGACCGCCTCTTCCCAATGGGCATAGAGCGTTTGAAGGGCCTCTTGCTGTTCGGCGATCTCGGCCTTGAACTGGCGAACGCGGTCGCCATCGCGGTGGGTTTCGGGCTGGGCCAATCGATGGTGCAGTTCCTCGATCCGCGATTCGCGTTGGAGGATCTCGGCCTCGAGGTCCGAGGTCTTGCGGTAAGGGAACCTGCGTTTTCTGGACGAGGCGCTGGAGGATTCGCCGGGCTTGGCCTGGCGTTTCTCGGCCTTGGGCTTGCCGTCGCGTTGGGAAGCTGGCCTCGCGGCGGCAGAATCCCGCGTCAGAAGAAGATAGGTATCGTAATTCCCCTCGACCACGCGGAACCGGCCCGGCTCCACCACCAGGAGGTGGTCGGCCACGCGGTTGACGAAGTACCGGTCGTGGCTGACGAAAAGCACGGTACCGTCGAACTCGCGCAGTGACCGTTCCAGGGCATCGCGTGCCCACAGGTCGAGGTGGTTCGTGGGCTCGTCGAGCACCAGGAAATTCGCGTCGTTGGCGGCCAGCCGGGCCAGGGCTGCCCGGCATCGCTGGCCACCGCTGAGACTGGCGACCTTCTGAAGTGCCGTGTCGCCGGTCAGGCCGAATCGGGCCAGCAGGTTGCGGCGGCTCTGCTCCTTGAACTCCTTGCGCTGGGGCCGAATGGCGTCGACGACGGGCAGGTCGTCGTCCAGGCCGCTTAAGTGCTGGTCGAAGTAGCCTGCGAGCACGCCCTGCCCGAGCCACACCCGGCCCGCATCAGGGCGCTCGCGTCCCAGAATACACCGCAACAGCGTCGTCTTGCCCGAGCCATTGGGCCCCAGGATCCCCCAGCGCTGCCCTCGGGCGATCTCGAACGAGAGATCGGCGAACAGGGGCCGGTCGTACGCCTTGGCCAGCCGTTCGGCCCGGACCACGATATCGCCGCTGCGCGCGGCCGGCGGAAAGCCCATCACCGGGGCTGCGATCTCGCGCGGCGGGGCGACGCGGACCATGCGCTCGAGCTTCTTACGCCGGTCTTCGGCCTGAGCGTGCTTCTCGCCGTAGTGGTTCCGGCGGATGAAGTCCTCGGCCTTGGCGATCTCTTCCTGCTGCTTCTCGTACGTCCGTCGTTCGACGAGCAGCCGTTCGGCCTTCTGGCGCCAGTAGGCCGAGAAATTGCCCGGGTAGGTCTCGACCGTGCCGCGAAACAACTCCAACGTATGCGTGGTCACCTTGTCGAGGAAGTAGCGGTCGTGGCTGACGACGATCATCGACGCCCGGCTCGACGTCAGGAACTCCTCGAGCCACTCGGTGGCCTCCAGGTCGAGATGGTTCGACGGCTCGTCCAAGAGCAGAAGGCCGGGTTCGGCCAAGAGCAGCTTCGAGAGCATCAGCCGGTTCTGCTCGCCGCCGCTGAGCGAGGCGACCGGCTGCCGGTAGTCCTTTTCTGCAAACCCGAGGCCATGCAGCACGCGCTCGATCTTGTGGTCGAGGTTGTACGCATCGCGCCGGTGCAACTCGTGCTGAAGAAAGTCGTACCGGGCGGCCAGGCGGCGGTGCTCCGCCTCGTCGGTGGTTTGACTCAGGGCATGAGCCACGTCGACCGCTTCGCGCTGAAGGGCGTAGAGGTCGTCCAAAGCCGACCGCGCCTCGTCCCATAGGGTATGCTGGCACCCCGCCAGCGGATGCTGATCGAGGTATCCAACCCGAATCGACGGATGGGTCTCGACGCGGCCTCCGTCGGCATCCTCCTTGCCTGCCACAATCCGCAGCAGCGTGGTCTTACCCACCCCGTTCGGGCCCACCAACCCGATGCGCTGGCCGGAATGGACCTCGAACGTCACCCCTGCCAGAACCGGCTCGGGGCCATAGTGCTTTCGAACTCCCTCGACACTGAGAACGATCATCCAGGCCGTGCCAAGCGACTTCGGCGCAAGCCCACATGGGCCTCGGAACTTCTGATCATACCCGCCAAACCGCACAATCAAAAGGCTTGGCCGGGAAGTGTTTGTCAATATGCGCACATTGGATTCTGGAGTTGGTAGAGGGAAATAA
>DYLT01000264.1 GCA_020721945.1 Blastopirellula marina | reverse complement strand
CACGCTCGTCGAGCCATGCGGGCGTCCTGTTGGCCCGGCGATTGGATCTCTTGCCTGCCGAGTCGATCGCGCTCGTGTCGGCCGGGGCGGTATTGGGAAAGGAGTTCGACCTCGACGCGGCGGCCGAGCTTGCCGGGCAAGCGCCCGCCCGAGCCGTCGCCGCAGTGGACGAGGCACGCCGGCGCCGCCTCGTCTGGTCGCGGCCCGACCAGGCGCGGTGCGTCTTCGTCCACGATAAGATTCGTGCGGCCCTTCTGGAACGAATGACCCTCGGCCAGCGGCGCGCGTTGCATCATCAGGCGGCCGTCCGGATCCAGAAGCAGTCGCCCTGGCGCGCCACGGACCTGGCCTATCACTTCGATGCGGCGGGCCTTCCCGAATTGGCCTTGCCCTATGCCCTCGAGGCGGCCGAGCAGGCCCGAAGCCAGCATGCCCTCGAGGTGGCCGAACAGCAGTACCGCATCGCGCACCGCGGTGCCGTGGTGGCCGGCGTCGAACGCCCGGCCATCCGGCTGCGGATCGCCGAGGGGCTCGGCGACGTGCTCTTGCTGCGCGGGCGGTATGAGGAAGCGGGCAAGGTGTTCGAGGCGGCCGCCTCGCTGGCCGAGGGGCCGGTCGCCGAGGCCCAGGTCCGGGGGAAACTGGGCGAACTGGCGTTCAAACGCGGCGACATGGATCGGGCGGTCTGCGACTTCGAGCGCGGGCTTCGCCTCTTGGGACGATTCGTTCCGCACCGGCGCCTGGTCCTGGTGCTCCTCTTGCTTTGGGAAACCCTGGTCCAGGCCCTCCATACGTGTTTTCCCCGAATCTTCGTCCACCGGCGCAAGCGGCCCCTGGGCGACGCCGAACGGTTGACCCTGCGCTTGTTCAGCAACCTGGCGCACGGCTATTGGTACTGCCGGAGCAAACCGGCCTGCGCATGGGCGCACCTGCGGCACCTCAATCTGGCTGAACGGTACCCGCCGTCGCCCGAACTGGCCCACGCCTACTCGGAACATGCCCCGGTCATGACCCTGGTGGCCTGGTTCAGCAGGGCCGAGGCCTACGCCCAGAAGTCGTTGGGCATCCGCAAGGCCCTGGGCGATTTGTGGGGGCAGGGGCAGACGCTGGTCTACTACGGGGTCGTGCTGTACGCCGCCTCGCGTTTCGAGGACTGCGTGACGACCTGCCGCGAGGCCGTGCGGCTTCTGGACCGCATGGGCGATTACTGGCAGGTCCACATCGCGCGCTATCAGCTCGCCGCGGCCTTGTACCACCTGGGAGATCTCCACGGCGCCGTGGAAGAATCGCGCGCGAACCACCGGCTGGGAATCGAGCTAGGCGATGAACAGGCCTCGGGCATCATTCTCGAGGTCTGGGCGCGGGCGACCGGAGGGAATGTGCCCGAGGATCTGCTGACGATCGAGCTGGCGCGGGTAAGGCACGATGCCCAAGGCCGCGCTCAAGTCCTGTTTGCCGAGGGGCTTCGGCTCTTGGGGGGTGGGGTCCCCGACCGCGCCGCCGCCGTCCTGGAACAGGCCATCGGCGTGGCCGAGAAGGCGGGCGTCCGGAACGCGTACACGCTTCCGCTCTTGGCATGGCTGGCCACGGCGAAACGCCGCATGGCCGAGGAAGTGCGCGACTATGCTCCCCGGCGGCGCCGCGAGTTGCTCAAGGAAGCGTGGCGGGCTGCCCGGCGAGCCCTTCGCGCCTCGCGCCTTTGCCAGAACGATCTTCCCCAGGTGTTCCGCGAGTTGGCCTTGCTCTCGGCCATGAAAGGCCGGCTGCGCCAGGCCCAACGACTCTTCGACCGAAGCCTCGCCACCGCGCGCCGCCAACTCGCCCGCTACGAGGAGGCGCAAACGCTGCTGGCTCACGCGCGGGTCGGCGAGGAGGTGGGGTGGCCGGGAACCGAGACCGCTCGGGCTGCGGCGCGGGCCATCCTCGCCGATCTTCGGGCATTCGATCAATGCGGGTTCGACACGGGGGGTTCCCGGGAACTCACCAACCTTTCGTTGGCCGACCGCTTCGACACGGTACTCGACGCAGGCCGAAAGATCGCCTCGGCGCTGTCGCCCAAGGCCATCTTCCAGGAAGTCCACTCCGCGGCATTGCGGCTATTGCGCGGCGAGGACTGCGCGGTGTTCTCGATCGATCCCCGTCGCGGCACGAGCCACCTGGCCCTCCTTGCAGGCCAGGGCGCTGGCGACATCGAACACGCCATGATCGACCGCTCGCTCGGGGCGAAGCGGGCCCTGGCGTTTGTCGAAGAACCGGCGCACCTGGCCAGCAACACGGTTGCCGATCCGGACGAGCGGTCGGCCCTGTGCGCCCCGATCTTCGTGCGAGGGCAGGCCGTCGCGTGTTTCTACGTCACCCATCGGCACGTCCGGCGCCTGTTCGGCCCGGACGAAGAACGGCTGGCCGACTTCATCGCGGCGATCGCGGGCGCCGCCCTGGAAAACGCCGAGGGGTTTGCCGAGTTGCAGCGGCTCAACGAGACGCTCGAACGCCGCGTGGCCGAACGGACGGCGGCCGCCGAGGCTCGGGCGCAGGAACTGGCCCGGTCGAATCGCGCGTTGGAACGCGTCGCCGACGAACTCCTGCGCGTCCAGGAGGGGCTCCGCCAGGCCAACGAGGCCAAGAGCCGGTTCCTGGCGACGATGAGCCACGAAATCCGTACCCCGATGAACGGCGTGTTGGGCATGACCGAGCTGGCGCTTCGCACGCCGTTGTCCGATCAGCAGCGGGGCTACTTGTCGGTCGTCAAGCAGTCGGCGAACTCGCTCTTGACGCTGCTCAACGACATCCTCGACCTATCGAAGATCGAAGCGGGGAAGATGGAATTGGAGCAGATCCCGTTGTCGCTCCGCGCCGTGGTCGGCGACGCGGTCCGGCTGATGGCGGTCGCGGCCTCGCAGAAGGGGGTCGAGCTGGTCTTGCGCACCGCCTCGGCAACCCCTGACGCCCTGCTCGGCGACGCCAACCGGCTGCGCCAAATTCTCGTGAACCTCGTGGGCAACGCGGTCAAGTTCACCGACAAGGGCGAGGTGGTCGTCCACGTCGAGGCGGAAGACCCAGGACCGCGGAAAACGACGCTGCACTTTGTGGTCGAAGACACCGGCGCGGGCATTCCCGCCGACCAGCAGCGGAAGATCTTCGAGGCATTCCGCCAAGGCGACAGCACGATGACCCGCCGTTTCGGGGGCAGCGGTCTGGGATTGGCCATCTCGTCGCAGTTGGTGACGCTGATGGGCGGCCAGATCTGGGTCGAAAGCGATCCGGGGCGCGGCAGCCGGTTCCATTTCACGGTCGCGATGGAGGTTTGCCCGTCGCAGACGCCAGCGCCCCTGCCCCGGGATCCCGGCACCGCGGCCCTTCTGGTCTGCCCGAACACCAGCCTGCGGCGCGCCTGCCGCGACATGCTCGAGGCGATGGGCCTCGAGGTCGCCGTGGCCGATGGGCTGGAAGCAGCCGTCGCGGCCGCGCGCGCCGTTGCCTCCAAGGGACAACGAGTGTCGCTCTTGGTCGTCGATGCGGGGCCCGGCCCCGACGCGAATCTCGATCTGGCCGAGACGCTCTGCCGCGGGAACGCGATCGGGTCTTGCCCTGTGGTGCTCTTGATTCCGGCCGGGTGGATCGACCGCGACGAGGCCAGCGCCCGGCTGGGGGCGGCGCACCTGGTGGTCAAACCGGTTGATGAACTCGCGATGCGAGCCGCGGTCGAGACCGCGCTGGGTCTGCGGCAGAAACCAACCCTTGTGGAGACCGCGGAGGACGCCGCCGGTCCGACCCGGCCGCTCGACGTGCTCGTGGTCGACGACAGCCCCGTCAACCAGGAGGTCGCCGCCGGCCTGTTGGAACTTCAAGGGCACCGTGTCCGGATCGTGGACAACGGCCGCGAGGCGGTCGAGGCCGTCGTAAGCGGGCATTTCGATGTCGTCTTCATGGACCTCGAGATGCCCGACCTGGACGGTCTGGCTGCAACGGCGCGGATTCGGGCCGCGGAAGAACCGTCGGGGCGTCACACCCCGATCCTCGCGATGACGGCCCATGCCCTGGTGGGTTTCCGGGAGCAGTGCCTGGCGGCGGGCATGGACGGCTACATCGCGAAGCCCATCCAACCCGCGGAGTTGTTTCGCCTGCTGGCCGACTTGCCCGACCCCGCCGCCTCCGCCGCGTCCTGACCCGACCCGCGTTCGCGTCCAGCGCTCGTCGGCGATCACGGAACGACGGCATTCTCGGCTGCGGCGGCGCGCATGGTGGCCGCCGCCGTCAGTGGACATGCAGCAGCATCGCTCCGTCGCCCGGAACGGTCAGGCGGATGCCGTTGCCGGTCAACTCGCGGGCGTCCAATGCGCCCGAGCCGGATGGGTCGAGGGTCTTGTCCGGGGCCGTCGTGGCTGCAAGCCGCGCCTCGGCGATCGACGCGATAGGGTAAGGCAGCGTGTCGGGTCGAAGCACGCAGGTGATCTCGCGCGGCTGGGCGTCGAGATTGGCCAAGAGCACGTAGGCCTCGCCCGGCCTGCTATAGACCGCGGCCGCGCACCGGGGATGCGACAGCCGAACCGCCTGGTTTCGCCAATCGGCGAATCGATAGCTGGCGATATCGCCCAGCGGTTTCAGCAGAGGCAATAGCTCGAAGGTCTCGTCGCTGGCCGGCCAGGGCGCCACGCCCCCGAGGAAGGCCTCCAGCGCGAACAGCCGGTGGAGCCGGCGTGGCGACTTGGCATCGAGCACGCCATAACTGATCACGCCCCGCGGAATGGCCCCGGCCAGCGACCATTCCAACGGCAACTCGTCGAGGTCCGGGGCCTGGTCTTTCCACTTCCGGTAGCCCCATTCCGTGGCGACCACGTAGTCGGCGAAGTTCTCGGTGGCGAACATCGGCGTCGTGGTGTTGTGGACGATCACCAGGCCGCCGGGGCCCACGCGGCGGCGGGTCCATTCCATCAAGTCCAACAGCTCGTCCATATCCCAGTGGCCATCGGCCCGCGCGGCCGGGTCGGTCTTTTTTTCGTGCAGCGGATTGCAGCAGAGCAGCGCGACGTTCCAGTCGAAGTACACCCCATCGAGCGGATGATTCTTGAGCACCCGGTCGATCGAGAACTTCAGGAAATCGCTCCAGCCGGAGCGCAGGCACATCTGCGCCCCGAACTCGCTATGGGGACGGAAAAAGTTGTGCTGCATCGCTCCCTTGCGGTTCGTGCGAGCCCAGGTCTGGCCGTGTTCCTGGAACTCCTTGGTACTGGGGTGCAGTTCCTTGTTCGAGAAGTAGGTCGCCGTGCGAATTCCCACCCGGCGGCAGTCCGTAAGCACCTTGTTGTACCGATCCATGTCGGGGTAGGGCGGATACGAGCCGTCGCGCCAGAACAGCCCGTCGCCATAGTAATCGCCGTCGTTGTGGCAGTGGACCGTCTGGATGCCTTTCTCGGCCCAGCGGCGGATCGTCTCCTCGGGCACCCAGTCGCCACGGTTCCGATTGAACGAGGTGTGCAGCCACGGACGGTGGGCATGCCCTTCGAGGATCGGAAAGGCCACATAGAAGTCGAGCACGCAGGCCGCCGGCAAAGCGATCGATTGGTCCGGGCTCCACAGCGGCCAGACCGAGAGGGCCAGTCCGGGCGGCGACGAACTCGGTTCGAGCAGGCAGCGGCCCTGGCCCCGGCGCCCGGTCCATTGAAGGTCCCATTGGGCCAGATCGGAGCCCACGAACCACTCCAGGCCCTCGATGCCGGGGTCGGCGAAAATCATCGAACGCGGCACGTGGCGCGTCTGGAGGGGCTTGTCGGCCGGATGGCCCAGGCGAAGCCTCGCCCAACGGTTGCTGCCGAACGAGAACGGCGGGGCCCCGTCGTCCTCGGTCAGGCCTTCGCGATAGCCATAGTCGGAAAGGCTCGGGACCAGCGTGGTCACCAGCGGCGCAACCCCGCGCACGCGGGCGCCCGCCGGGCCCTGGAACTCCTTGCGGATCTTCACGTACCCCCAGCGGTATTCGAACACCGTCTTGACCCGAAAGCCCGAGGGCCGGCCGTCGGCGTGCTTCAGCTCGCCCTGGACGGTCACGATCTCGTGGAGTCCCTCGCGGCGGTGCGTGACGACCGGCGCCGAGTCGGCCAGGTCGCTGAGCACGGCTTGGTTTTCGTCGCGGATTCGGGTCTCGATCGGACGCACGAGCAGGTTCGCCGCCTTGCCGTGCGACAGCGTGATCCGCGCGATGGCGCCGCCTTGCTTCAGGTCGTGCTCGACCGCGTAGTAGGGCGTGCGAAGGGTCACGAGGCCTCGGGCATCGTGACGCTCGACCGTATACGCTTGGGGCCACGTGCGAGGCGGCTTCGCGGGTGGCTCGGCGGCCAGCGCCCCAGCCGCCGACAAGAGCATGGCAAGAAAGCCTAGACCGATCGTGTGCCATGCCCGGCCGTTATGGCCGCGGTGCGCAAGTCGCGCTCGCAGTCGACGCAAGATCGTCGTCTCCATGATGAAGTCTCCCGTGTCTTTCGTGTAGTGCCGCAGACGGCCTCCATGGTAGTCGGTTCGTCGAGTTGGCGAAACACGGTCGATGGGGAAGTTTGGGAAGCCCAAGGAGACATTGGCCTGGGCAGTCATCGAGCGGCCGACGGCTAGACTGGCCATGGGATGCGAGATAGGTGAGAGGAATAGGGGAAACCGCTTGCGGCGATGGCTGCCGGAATACGAGGGCATCAGGTTCGAGAAGCCTCAACAGGGCCACAAAGCCATTGCGCTTCAGACTCGGGACTTTTCGGCCCGGGTTCCGGCGGAGGATCTTTCCCAGGGCACCCTCGTGGCCTTCGCCATTTTGACGCTGGCATACCTCCCTGAGCCACCGGCCGTGGTTGGTCTTGAGGAGCCCGATCGCGGTATTCACCTCGTTTGCTTCGGCACGTACGCGATGCCCTGTATCGGCTAGCCTACCCCGAGAGCTTCGGCGAGGAGCGCCAGCCCGTCCAGGTCATCGCGACCACGCACTACCCGTATTTTCTCGATCAGTTCCGTGAACATCCCGAAGAGGTGGTGATCGCCAATCGCGTGGGCGACAACGTCCGGTTCGAGCGGCTGTCCGATCGTCCTAGCATTCAGGAGATTCTCGGCGACGCGCCGCTGGGCGAGATTTGGTACACGGGTATTCTTGGCGGAGTGCCCAGCGAGTCATGAAGGACGGCAAACTCGCCGTCCTGGAGCAACTCTTCCCCTCAGGCTTCGGGGCCTTCGCCGACGATGTGCGGGCCTGGGGCACCTGAGAGGCCCCAAGCTCGTCAGAGGTACTTCTGGTACGCCGCGACGGCCAGGGCGTCGCAGCGCTCGTTTTCGGGATGGCCGCTATGGCCGCGAACATGCCTGAATCGGACCGCGTGGCGCGACAAGAGCTGATCCAGTTCGCGCCAGAGGTCCTCGTTCTTGACGGGCTTGAAGTGTTGGCCTTCGCGGCGGCGCCAGCCGTTGGCCTTCCACTTGGGCAGCCATTCCGAAAGGCCTTTGCCCACGTAGAGGCTGTCGGTGATGATTTGGACCACGGTGGGGCGTTTCAGGGCGGCCAGGCCGCGGATGACGGCCGTCAGCTCCATGCGGTTGTTGGTGGTTTGGGGTTCGGCCCCGCACTCGACTTTTTCTTTGCCCGACTTGGGGTGGCGGAGGATGTACGCCCAGCCGCCGGGGCCCGGATTGCCGCTGCATGCCCCGTCGGCGAACAGCAGGACCTCGGGAGGGGGC
>DYLT01000263.1 GCA_020721945.1 Blastopirellula marina | reverse complement strand
CGTGTACCGCGTGTGGAGAAAACAGAATCCGTCGCCCGGCACATGCCATGGCTGCGAGTACGAGAAGTTCGTCACCAGCACGCGGTCGAAGGCGTCGATCGAGTACGGTTTGCGGCTGCGGTGGATGAAGGCGGGCCGGCCCGTGCCGTGGGCGTTCGAAAAGATCCACAGGTAGCCCGCCTCGTCGAGCATCAACGTGGGATTGTCGTGCGCGTCGTCGGTTCTCTTGTCCAAGAGGATCCGCGGCCGGGGCACGGTTCCCGTCGCATGGTCGAAATACGATACCAGGTGGAGCAGGCGGTTGGCCTCGGCGGGCCGGCCGCCGTAGACGAAAAAGGTCTTTCGCGCCTTCTCGGCATAGACCGCGATCGGAATATGCTGCTGCGGATAGGTCGCCATGCCGCCGCTGTACTTGAACCCGTATTCGTCGCCCGACGGCTGGTTGGCATACCAGATGCCGCTGTAGCCGGCGGCCTCGGGCAGCGGAACCGGCGGGGGCGGCAGGGGCTTCGGGCCGGCCTTCTCGGCCTTTTCGGCCTTCTTCCCGGCCTTCGGCACCTTCGGGGCCTTTTCCACCTTCTCCGCCGCGCACAACGCGGTCGCTGCCGCCAAAAGCACCGCCATGCACACCGCGCTGATCCGAAATCTCACAGGGCACCTCTCCTGCCGAGGCCGGGCGATCCGGCCCCCAAGATACGGCGGAGGATCGACCTGAGCAAGCGACCGCCGTACAATAGCGGCGTTTAGCCGGAACACATCCTCGGGTTGGACGGGAGAAGACATGCGGACGTTTCTGGTCACCGGCGGAGCGGGCTTCATCGGATCGCACCTGGCCGAAGCCCTGGTGCGGCGCGGCGACAAGGTGCGCGTCATCGACAATCTCAGCACCGGCTTCCTGGCGAATCTCGATCCGATCTTCGACGCGATCGAGTTCCTCGAGGGAGACATCACCGATCCCGACGCGGTGGCCGAGGCCGTCCGGGGCGTGGACTGCGTTTTTCACGAGGCCGCGCTGGCCTCGGTTCCCCGGAGCATGGAGCGGCCGCTGGACACGCACGCGGCCTGCGTGACCGGGACGATCACCCTGCTCGACGCGGCCCGGCGGGCCGGCGTCCGGCGCGTGGTCTACGCAGGCTCAAGTAGCGCGTATGGCGACCAGCCGGCCAGCTCGAAGCGCGAGACCGATCCGCCGATGCCCATCTCGCCCTACGGCGCAGCGAAACTCGCTGGCGAGTTCTATGGCCAGGCATTCGCGGCCTCGTTCCCGATCGAGACCGTCACCCTGCGCTATTTCAACGTGTTCGGACCGCGCCAGGACCCCGGCAGCCCGTATGCGGCGGTCATTCCGCTGTTCATCACGGCGATTCTGGGGGGCCGCCAACCCGTGATCTATGGCGACGGGCACCAATCGCGCGACTTCACCTACGTGGCCAACGTGGTGCACGCGAACCTGTTGGCGGCCGATGCCCCGGGGGTTTCGGGCCGGGTCTTCAACGTGGCCAACGGCCGCACCGTGACGCTGTTGGAACTGCTGGCCGCCCTGAACCGGCTGTTGGGGACCGACGTCGCTCCGATCCACGCCCCGCCACGCCCCGGCGACATCCGCGAGAGCATGGCCGACATCACCTTGGCCCGCAAGTATCTCGGCTACGAGCCCCAGGTCGATTTCCTCGAAGGGTTGCGCCGTTCGATCGACGCCTACCGGGCGGCGACCGGATTGCACAGATCGACCGCGGGCCAGCCCTCGTAGTGCGGCATGGCCCAAAGCCGCTCCGGGTTGCCCAGCGGCCGGTTGACCGTCACCGACGCCAGATCGACCCGCATGGCGAACTGGTGGACCGGCGACCGCACGTCGATGATCGTGGGAAAGAACGCGCCCGAGAGGGGATCGCGCCGAAAACGGCCCGACGAGGCGCTGGCCACCAACTGCCGCCGGGCATCGTAGATCCGCTGTTCCAGCACCCAGCCCCGAACCCCGTCGATCACCGTGACCTTCACCGCCGGCCCTTGGGGCGTCTCGGTCGTCGTGTGGATTTCGTACCGGCCTCCGGCCACGGGAATGGGATTCGAATGGGGAAGCGCCGGATCGAGGTACGTGATCCCGAACGCCTCGATCAGCCAGTACGGGTCGATCGGCAACTGGCGGCGGATCGGGCTGGCGGCGAACTCGTCGTGGCGGCAGTAGTACAAGGCCGGCGGCTCGTTGCGCCGGACCCAAAACCAGAACCCTTCGTCGTTGCTGCCCAGGTCGACCTCGGGACCGGTGACCCCAGTGCCGGCCACGAGACGAAATCGCCGCGGTCGCTCGAAGGCGATGCTGGCCCGTAGCGCCGGAAAACCCGTCCCGCTGAGCACCGCATCGCTCGTCGAAAACCGCTCGATCTGACTCGCGTTCGCGTTGACCACCTCGATGACCTGCGCCAACGTGGGCACCGGCGGCAGCGCGGGCGGCAGGTAGCTGTAGTCGTCCGCCGGCGGGCGAAGGAACGGACACTGGGCGCCCGAGAGACAGAATAGTCCCACAACCACCGCGAAGACCACCCGGGTTGGATAGGCTCTCATGCCTTGTGCTCGTCTCTCAGTGGGGGGCCGATTTCCCTCGCGGCGTGGCAGCCCGCCGCAGGTTCCACGCGCACGTCGCGGCCGTCCTCGACGCCGCCGAACAGCAGCCGCGCGAGTTCATCCTGGAGGACTTCGATCCGGGCCGGGTCCGGAGCGACCACGACGACCCGGTACGTGGCATCCCGCCGCGGACAGTACAGCACCAAGATCTCCCGGCCCAGGGCGTCGTGCTCCTGCTCCTCCAGACGAAGCACGCGCCGCCGCAACAGCAACAGCGCCAAGAGATACCGGTAGTCTGCCCGATCGGACTGGCGCTCCAGACCCTCGAACATCTCGAGCATCAGGTCGTTGGGGGCCAGTTGCGGACGCTTGCCGTCGGGCAGGGGGACCTGGGTCCTCCACCACCCGAGGGCTCCCTCCGGAGGCCCTTGCCAGGCTTCGCGCGAGAAATCCATGCGCGCCAGTCCCGTGCCCTGTTCGAGCACGACCGAGAAGAACTCCTCGCCGGGCGCCAGATCGCGCCCGGTCCGCGCACATCGCCGCGTACATCGCAGGGCGTCGTAGTCCATGAACTTCCCCAGACGTGCAAGGGCGCAAGAGCGTACCCGAAACCCGCGTCTGGCTCAATACGCGGTGAAAAATCGGCGGTCGGTGCCCCCGGGACCGATGCCAATGCGTACGGGCCGCAAGCATCGCGGGCAGCGACCTTCGTAGGCTTTGCCTGACGCATTGACGTAAATCCTTGCATAGACGCCACAACAGGCAAAATGGATACCCAGAAACCGTTGCTCAGCCCCTAAAGAACCCCCACGATCGACCGGGTCTGGTTCACTCGAAAGGTCGAGGTGCTCGCCCGCCATGGCAAATCGAGGCTCTCGGTTCGTGGTTCTCCGGTACCGCCCCCCACCTGCTGGGTAAGCCAGCAAGGCAAAGCGGCATAACTACGGTACGTCATCGGCGACGATGAGTTCCCTGGGTGAGCCGCCGTAAGACAAATGAGGCAAAAAGGGAGATCAAGGGAAGTTTCGTCGAACCGATCCTACCTTCGCGCGTGGTCGCCGTCGGCCTAAAATACCTCGTTCTGCACCTCAGTAGTCTCAATGTAAGGAATTGACTTTGCTTCGTACTCATTCGTGCGGTGAGCTCCGGTCGGAACACGTGGGGCAACGGGTCACGCTCTGCGGTTGGGTGGACACGTATCGCGACCATGGGCGGACGCTCTTCGTCGATCTTCGAGATCGGTACGGCAAGACCCAGATCGTCTTCGGACCCGATTGCAGCGCAGCCAGCTTCGAGACCGCCAGCACGCTGCGACCCGAGTTTGTCGTCCAAGTGACGGGCAACGTCGCTCACCGCCCCGAGGGGACCGTCAATCTCAAACTCTCGACGGGCGAGATCGAGGTCCGGGCCGAATCGGTCGAACTGCTGAACCGGAGCCTGGTTCCGCCGTTCTATCCCAGCCAGACCGGCGAGGAACTGCCGGGCGAGGACCTCCGCCTGAAATACCGCTATCTGGACCTCCGCCGCCCCGAAATGCAACAAACGCTCCTCCTGCGGCACCGGATGATCAAGCGGATGCGCGACTACGCCGACGAGCTGGGGTTTCTCGAGGTCGAAACCCCCATGCTCGGTCGCAGCACGCCCGAGGGGGCACGCGATTACCTGGTCCCCAGCCGCATCCAGCAAGGTTGCTTCTATGCCTTGCCCCAGTCGCCCCAGCTTTACAAGCAGATCCTCATGGTGGCAGGGTACGACCGGTACATCCAGGTGGCGAGGTGCTTTCGCGACGAGGATCTTCGGGCCGATCGGCAACCCGAGTTCACCCAGTTGGACTTGGAGATGTCGTTTGTCGGCATGGACGACGTCATGGGGGTCGTCGAGGGGATGATGGCCCGGTTGGCCAAGGAAATCCTCGGATTGGAGCTGGCGCTGCCGTTGCCGCGCATGACCTACGATGAGGCCATGGAGCGCTTTGGCCACGACGCCCCCGATTTGCGGTTCGGCATGGAGATCGTCGATCTGACCGACCTGGCCCGGGAGTGCGACTTCCGGGTGTTCCGTGCCGCGGCGGAGTCGGGCCAGCGCGTGCGAGGGCTTTGCGCCCCGGGGGCCGCTGGCCGCTACTCGCGCAAGGCCATCGACGAGCTGACCACGTGGATCGTGCAGGATTTCGGGGCCAAGGGCCTCGCGTGGTTCAAGGTCGAACAGGGTGGGACCCTCAGCGCGCCGATCGCCAAGAATTTTAGTGCCGAGATGCTTCGCCGCATCGGCCAGCGGTTCGGGGCCGCTCCCGGCGATTTCCTGCTGATCGTGGCCGACCGGTTCGAGACCACGTGCAAGGCCCTTTACGGCCTGCGCAAGCGCTTGGGGGCCGAACTGAAGCTCTACGATCCCTCGCAGATGCACTTTTCCTGGGTCGTCGAGTTCCCCATGTTCGCCTGGGTCGAGGCGGAAAACTGCTGGACCGCGATGCACCATCCCTTCACCGCGCCCAGGCCCCAGGACCGCGAACTGCTGAAGACCGACCCCGGCAAGTGCCGTGCCCAGGCGTACGACCTGGTGATCAACGGATCCGAGGCCGGCGGCGGGACCATCCGAATCCACGACCAGAGACTCCAGCAGGAGGTGTTTGGCCTGCTGGGGATCGCCCCCGAGCAAGCCCGGGAGCGGTTCGGATTCCTGTTGGAGGCCCTCCAGTTCGGCGCGCCGCCCCACGGGGGCATCGCGTTGGGCATCGACCGCCTTGTGATGCTTTTCGGCGGACTGGAGAGCATTCGCGATTGCATCGCCTTCCCGAAGACGCAGCGCGCCACCGACCTGATGACCGGCGCGCCGGGCGAGGTCGATCCGGTGCAACTGCGGGAGTTGGGAATCCGCATCGCCAAGTGAGTGTTTTGGCGGCCCGGCTGGTACTCGGTCTTGCTCAGCCGGGGGACAGACGAAACGGAGGAACCGCAATGGTCCGACCAAGGATTTGCCTCGCGACGGCCGCGCTGGTATTGGCGGTGGCGCTGGTTGGCGCCGGTTGCCGGAAGATCGGCACGAGCGAATCTGGCAAACCGAAACCGAAGCCGACCATCTCGCTCGAAGTGCCCGAGAAGCCATCGCCGACCGAAGGCAAGGCGGCCCCAGGCGCCGCCGCGCCGCCGCCTCTCGTCGTGCCCAAAGTGGCCCTGACCGAGCAGCTTCTGGCGACCTGCAAGGTCCAGGTGGGCGATGCGATGCCCGACGACGGCGCGCTCGAGGGCCTCGGGGCGAAGTCGCTGGCAACTCGGTACGGCCGGAAGCTCACCGTGTTGCTGTTTTGGAACGACGAGAACCCGTACTCGTCCCAAGCGCTTCAGGAACTGGAGGACGACGTGGCCAAGCCTTTTGGGCCCAAGGGCGTGGCCGTCGTCGGCATCCATGTCAAGGGGTCGGCCGAAGCGGCCCGGAAGGCCGCGGAATCGGCCGGAGCCAAGTTCCCCCAGGCACTCGACCCGGCCGGCGCGTTCTTCGCCAAGGTGGCCACCGCGGGGCTCCCGCGGGTCTATCTGCTCGACGCGGCCGGAACGATCGTCTGGTTCGACGTGCAATACCGAGACAGCACGCGCGAGGACCTGCTCACGGCGATCAAGGCGGTGCTGGGCGAGCCGCCGGACCGCGCCACGCCATGAACACGTTGCACATCGTGGGCCGCAAGAACCACGGCAAGACGACGCTCGTCGTGGCCTTGCTGGCGGAACTCACGGGGCGCGGCCTTCGGGTCGGTTCGATCAAGCACACCAGCCACCTTTACGATCTCGACGCGCCGGGCACCGACTCGTACCGCCACCGCCAAGCAGGCGCCGCGCCGGCCGCGATCGTCACGGGGGCCTTGATCGGCGTGGTCTTTCCCCGGGACCCCGAAGCCGACTTCTACCGGCGACTCGAGCCGCTGTATGCGGAGTGCGACCTGGTATTGGTCGAGGGGCACCTCGATCATCCCGGTCCGAAAATCGAGGTGTGGCGCGGCTCGCTCGGAACGGCCCCCCTGGCCGCCGAGCATCGCGGCATCCTCGCGGTGGTGACCGACGACCCGCTGGCCCTCGCCGTGCCCATCTGGCCGCGCGCCGACGTACCCGCCCTGGCGAACCGGACCCTTGCGATCGCGCGCGGCTGCGCCGGAGGCGCGACACCCTATCGCGACTTGCCGGCCGCCGGCGCGTCGGGCTCGACCTCGTCGAAGACGCGCACGTAGTCGACTACGAAGTAGTCGGGCAGTTTCGCCTTCTGGAGCTCCGGGGCCGGACCGCCTTGCCGGTAGCCGTTGCACTCGGTCGAAACGAGGATGAATTGCTCGCGGTGCGAGATGGGGCCATCGACGCGCCAGGTTACCTCGCCGTCGGTGTAGAAGACGTATTCCTTGGGGCTCCAGTAAAGCCCGAACGTGTGAAACCCCTCGGCCAGCTCCGGCCGCCGGATCGGACCCGACCCTTTCCCGCGATGGTCTTTCCCGTAGCCGTTCCAATGGAGGTTGTGGCTGATCACGCCATCGCGCGTGAAGTTCTCCATGATGTCGATCTCCACGCCCGACACGCCGGGGTCGAGTGTCGAGCCGATCGTCGGCGACTGGAGCCAGAAGGCTGCCCACCAACCCGGCTGCGTGGGCAGCTTGCAGCGGATCTCGTAGTAGCCGTATCGGTGCATGAACCGGGCCGGCGCGATCTTCGCGATGGGCCAGGTGAATTGCTTGGTGTATTGCCCGTCCGGGGGCCGGTCCATGGAGTTGCTGCCCGTCTGAAGCTGCGACGTGTAGTAATCGCCGTCCTTTTCGTAGACCTTCAAGAGCAGGTTCCCCTTGCCGTCGAGCGAGGCGGCGTCGTCGGTCCATGTCTTGTGCCGGCGGTGCATCATGTGCAGGCGGAAGTCCCACTTGGTCCGGTCCAGCTCCGTGCCGTTGAACTCGTCGCCCCACACGAGTTTCCATTGCTTGCCTGGGGGCAGACGGCTAGGCACGAGCGGCTCGCCCGGGACGGACAAAGCGGCCTGCCCCCGCGCCGGCTCGGCGGCCCGGAGGACGCTCGGAGGCAGACCTCCCACCGCAAGAGTATTCGCCAGCAACCCAACGACCGCCAGCGCGCGGAGCCGGGCACAACGCACGATCGCTTTCTTCATTGCCTCGGCTCCCACCGTTTC
>DYLT01000262.1 GCA_020721945.1 Blastopirellula marina | reverse complement strand
GGATACGAAGCGGGGCGATCACGGTCTGCGTAGGGGCTGCGGAACTCCGGCGTTGGCGTAGCACGGTACTCGCCACGATCGTCGCCGCGGGCGGCGGGGGCCTCGATCGGCGCGCGCTCCGCCAGCGAAGTGGGCCGGTTACTGCTCGAGATGGTCGGCTGCCCTAGCCCGCTCGGCGTCGTCAGATCGCGTCCCTCTTGAGGCGCAGCCCAACGGGGTAACGCGCGGTAATCCTCGGGGCTTGCCTGCCGAGGCTCCGACCCGGCGGGGAAGGCCGTGCTGCCGTCGGCGGGCCCGGGTGAGGTCGGGTTGAACTCGCCAACCCTTTCGCGGCGCGCCAGCGAGGGCGTCCCGCCCGGCGCCGCACCGTCTTGGCCTGTCCTCCACGAGGGCGCGGTGGTCCGATGCGCGGTGTTGGGGTACGGTTGAGTCGTCCAGTCGGGCGTTTCGTCGAGGGGTTGCGTTACACGTTGTTCGCCGTACCGATTCGGCCCGCCGGCCTGGACCGGTAGCGTGCTCGACGCGGGTTGCGAAGGTCCACCCGCCCAGACGGGTCTGCCCGAGGGGTACTCAGGCGCCGAGGGAGCTGCGCCACCGAGTTGGTACGGGCCCGCGTCGGACGAGTGGCCGGCCGGGGTCCCCGCCTGCCAGCTCGTAGGATCGGCACTCGATCCGCCCCATCGGGGCGCGACCGGCGCGTTGGGTGCCGGAGGCTGGGGTTTGAAGGGCTCCGTGACCGCCGTGCTCGGTCCGGTGGCATTCGGCTTCTCGTTCTTATCGAACACGAATCCCCACAGCAAGGCCGCCAGAAACAGCAAGCACCCCGAGACCGCCAGGACCTTCAACGAAAAGGCACTTCCCAGCGATTTCACCTTGCGAGGCGGTGGGGCGCCATCCTCGTCGAACGAGTTTTCCTCGGCCACGAGACTCGGGATGCGAGCCAGAACGTGGGGCGTGCCGCAAGAGACATGCCGGTCGGATTCGTGGACCGGGCCCTGAGCCCGCCGTGTCGGACTAACCGGCGCTGATACCGAGTCCGCCGAATCCGCGTCGTGCGCTGCGTGTTCTCTCATTTTGGACGTCCTCGCAGGGGGTAGGCCAAGCCACTCCGTGGCGCACAGGCCGACACACACCAATCCACAGACGGTCCCTTGTATCGGTTCCGATTGCGACGGGCTTGACAGTTATTGGGAATTTGCCGGAAAGTGCGCCTGAAGCAACTGAGAAGATAGAAAAGCGTGGAGGTGCTGCGCTGAATACGAAAGCGGCGCACTTTTGGCAGAACATCCACGTCGCCCCCGTTCCGGTCGTTAACGGGTGGTGACGGGGACGAGCGAGCCGGCCGACGCGCGGCGGGCCATCTCAGTCGGGCGGGAACGGGGTGGGGGGCTTGCGCCGGTGCGTTCGGCGCCGAAACACCGGGTGCCGGCAAAGTTCCGCGTGAATCTCCCGAACTCGACGCTCGACCTCGCGCACCAAGGCATCGCCTTTGAGACGGTGGACCTCGTCAGGCGGCATTGGCGGGCCGTAGTGGACGTGAACAGGGCCCATCCGGGGGAACCATTCCCAGCGGGGCCAGGCATCCCAGGCCCCTTCGATCGCGGCGGGAACGATCGTGGCATGGCTTCGCCGGGCCAGCACCGTGAACCCGCCTTGGAAGGGAGCAATCCTGCCGTCCCAACTTCGCGACCCTTCGGGGAAGATCAGGGTCCCCTCGCCCTCGCGCACCCGGCGCAGTGCTTCGCGCAATCCGGCCAGCGGCGATCCCTCCTGGTCGAGCGGGATGGCATCGAGCGAGCGGATCAACATGCCAAACGGCGAGAAGCGGTAGAGGGTCTTCCGGGCGAGAAAGTTGAGGCGCCGGGGAACGCCGATTCCGATCAGCGGCGGGTCCAACGTGCTCTGGTGGTTCGCCGCGATGATCAGTCCGCCGGTTCGCGGAATGTTCTCTTGGCCGCTGTACTGCACGCGGAACAGGATCGAGCCAGCCAGGTGAAGCACCGACTTGGCCGCGTCATACCACAGACCCATCCATCGAGGACGTTCGATCATCGGCGTGCTGCTACCATCGAGACGAGTCGGTCGACAATTTCCTCCACGGACAGCCCATCCGTCGGCACTTCGATGGCATCGGGGGCCTTGGCCAAGGGGCCGACCGGTCGGATCGAGTCGTCGTGGTCGCGGCGCTGGATTGCCGCGAGAACTTTATCGAAGGCGGCGCGTTCGCCCTGGGCCTCCAGATCGCGGACGCGCCGGCGCGCGCGTTCCGCGGGACTGGCGGTCAGAAAGATCTTGCACTGGGCATCGGGGAAGACGACCGTTCCCTGGTCGCGGCCCTCGGCCACCACGTTCCGGCCGCTGGCCGCGGCGCGCTGGAGCGCCACGAGATGGGCCCGAACCTGCGGATGGTCGGCCGCGTACCGGGTTGCCGCGGTCACCTCCGAGGTGCGGATCGCCTCGGTGACGTCCTCGCCGTCGACCAGGATGCGGTTGGCCACCCACTGGAGGCGAAGTCGCCTGGCCAGCTCGGCCAGCGGTTCCGGCCGGGTCCAGTCGATTCCTCGGCGCAATCCCGCCAAGGCCACGGCACGGTACATGGCCCCCGTGTCCAGATAGTCGAAACCCAGGCGATCTGCCAAGGCCTTGGCCACGGTGCTCTTGCCGGCGCCGGCCGGGCCGTCGATGGTGACGATCATCCGGCGAACTCCACTTCGACTTCGCTCCACTGGTGCGGGCCGACGTCCAGAGCGACCCGGTCGTCGTCGACCATCAACGCGATCAAGTCCTCGCCGAGGAAATTGACCCGCCGTGCCGACGCGACCGGCCGAAACGAGCGCAGGCCGACGTGGGCCGAGCGGCCTTCGGTTTCCAATAGCCGCAGCCGATACCCCACCATGCGGTTCTCGGCGATCAGCGGCTCCCAGTGCGTGGCGACCACGTTCTTGGCGTCCACGTGGAACAACCATCCCCGCGGCACGTGCGGGGGCGGTGCCGTCTCGATCCGCACCGTGTCCGGTCCGAGAAGATCCAGCGCCGCGGGCAGGGGATGCGTCAGGTCCACGCCGATGCCCAGCCGGAAGGACCGGCACGTTTCGCCCGCGACGACCAAGAGCGTATCGAGTTTGCGCGTGCCGTAGCGCCGATGGTACGGCAGCCCGCCGGTCAGGATCGAGAATCGGGTGCGGCGCGCGCGGATATCGACATAGTGCGGGGCCTCGACGCGCCGCGCGTCGGTGGGCTGTGCCGCAAGACTCACGGCGCGGTAGGTCTCGGCCGCCTCGTCGCTCCAGGCGAAGCGCGCCGCATAGTACGATTGCCACGGCTCGGGGTCAGGCGGGCGATCGATGTCCAACTCGATCTCCAGGCGCAACACGCGGCTGCCCCGCCGCGCCTCGAGCGTCTGCGTGAATCCCGCCAGACGGCTTCCCTGGCGATCGAGCAACCGGCCACGCACCGTGATGCGGCCGGTACACGCATCCGGGTTGTCGGCCGCCACCTCGTCGGCGGCCATGACCGAATACTCTTCTTCGGCCCCCGGCTCGACCCCCTCGCGCGGCCCAAGGCGCAGGCCGATCTGCTGGGCCAGCCGGTTGCCGCGCACCGCGTAGTTCGTGATCGACTGAATGGCGCCGGTTGTCCGGTTCACGACCACCTCGAAGAACTCGTTATGAAGCACGTGCGACTCGGCCAGCGGCCCTTCGTTCGACGCGGCCGAATCGCCGGACCGATCGGCCAGGGGTTGCTGGCCGCCGAGCCAGACGTAGCCCATCGACGGGACCTCAACCAGCGCCTGCTTGCGGCCCTCGGCCTGGGCCGTCCGTTTGACCGGCCCGCCCAACGCCGGCATCGTCGCCAGCGCCGACACGTCGACCCAGACGCGGCGGGTATAGCTGCACGGATTGACGAGCAGGCAACCGGGCCCCGCCGGGGCGTCGGTTCGGGGCAAGCGCGACGCGAAGCGCGCCATCGCGCGTTCGAGACGTTCGGCCTGGTCCTCGTCGCCCTGCCGCCCTGTCCCGGATGTTTCGCATAATAACGCTTCTCCCTCGGCCCGTGCGCCACACGCCTGCGCGAGAAACTCGATACGCTGCGCCGCGTCGCGCCATGCCCGCTGCCGATGCCGGCGAACCCAGCGGGAGATCGGGTCGGGTCGCCCCTCGGCGACCTCTTGCTCGAGGTAGGGCGACCGGTACTTATCGGCCGAGTGCCGGGTGGTGCGGCCGGCGTACTGCGTGTTCTCAAAGTACGTGGCCATCGTGGCCAGCTTGCCCAACACCGGCCCATAGCGCGCCATGCGACGCAGATCGCCATACCAGGGGCTCGTCTGGCCGGGCCAGTGTGCCACGACCGTGGTGGCCGCGTGATCGAGGTCCATCGAGTTGCCCAGACGCTGCGCCAGCCGCAGGAAGGCATCGGCCCGCGTGGCCTCGATCGGCACGCGGGCGAGGGCCTCGATCTCCGTGCCGTCGAACCCCTCCCATCGCACCTTGCTTTGGTTCTCGGCGGGAAACCGGCCGTCGTCGAGCGTGAAGTGCAAGGCCCCCTCGAACCCGAGCTTCCGAAGGATCGGGGGCAAAACGGGCGTCAAGCCGAACCGGCGGCGTCCGAAGATCGTCGGCCGCCGCCCGAGATGCCGCTTGTACGTGGCCAGCCCGGCTTTCAGTTGGGCAAGCACCTCCTCGATCGGCAACAGCGCCAGCTCGTCTTCGACCAACTCGCCGCCAATCAACGTCACCGTGCCTTGTTCCAGCCCGGCCTTGAGCAACGCGAGCGTTTCCGGCTCGCGCACCGCCATGGCTTCGAGCACCTCGCCGGACAAGAGCAAACCGACCGGCCGGTCGGCCTCCAGTTCGGCGCGCAGCGATGGCCCCAGCGTCGTCGATGCGACGAGGGTCAGATCGAGCAAGTAGGTTTCGACCGGATAGAAATACTCGCGCGCCTCAGTAAGACGGTCGAAGGCGCTGCGGAGCTGTTCGCGGGCCCCGGCGTCGTCCCGCTGGACGGCCGCCTGGGCCGCCGCCACCAGCGATTCGCGGAAGCGAAGCTCGTCGAGATTGCTCATGTAACGAAGTTGACGCGTCAGCAGCTCTACTTCCAAGTGGCAGTACCCAAGCGCCAAGAAGTCCTGAGCCAAGACCGGGTCGACCTGTTTCTGGTCCTCAGGAACCCCCTCCAGAGCAGCCGCCACGATCTCGCGACGGCTCGTCAGACCGCGAAGGACCGTTGCCCCAGCGGCCATTGCCGAGGATGCCCAGTCGGGGGGTATTGTGCTATCCACGCAGGGCGGAACCACGATCAGTGCTTCCGACACATCCCCGGGCGGGGACTCGGCGGGAACCCACCGCGGCGAGGTCCGAGATGCCGCAACCAGCGCCGGGTGGTACAGCGCCGACCAAGCCGAAAGCAGTTGCTCGGCTTCGGCAGCCTCGCGATCCAGTGACAGCGTCTCGAGACTTTGGCAAGGAAGTAGCACGATCAAGTCGCGATAACTCATACCCTGTACCATAACTCGCTGGGAGTAAGCCGTCGAGTCGATCCGCTGTCCCCCGATCATCGGCAAACCAGGCTGGCTCGATGGCCTAAACCGCGTGGATGTGGCGCTTCGAGGCCAGCGGACGGTTGGCGGGTGGGCGTGGGAAAGAATGCCACTGACTAGGGATAATGCATAGTAATATGGACGGGTTCCTCGATTTGTTGTCTGGGGCGGGGATTGCCAGCACGGGCCAAGCATCGCAGGGCGCGAGGGGGCGAACCGTGGCCGTGCGAGATGCCCGCCGGCGAGAGCTGGCGCATTTCCGTGGCAATCTGGGTGTTGCGTTGGCCGTTGGCGAATTAGAATAGACCCGCCGCTGGTGGTCTTGAAAAACGGCCAGCCGTAGCGAGGATTTGATTGACATGGTGTGGCGTGCCACGCTAGATTGGGGATTGGGAGAGGCACTGCGTCTTGTGATCGGCTTATCTGAGTTGGCCCTATCCGGCCTGGGGTTGAGCGGCTTCGATGGCGCTGGAGCCGTGGTTACCAAGCCCTGCCCGGAATAGAGAGGAGTCGCGCGATGGCTCGAACCGACGCCGTTTGGGGCATCGACATCGGGAGTTGCTCGCTGAAAGCCCTGCGGTGCCGCGCGGGCGACCAACCCGATCAGTTGGTCGCCGAGGCCTTCGACTTCATCGAGTATCCCAAGGTCCTCACGCAGCCGGGCGCGGATCCCGCCGAGTTGATTTACGATGCCCTGAAGCAGTTCTTGTCGCGCAATAGCGTGCGTGGTACTCGGGTTGCAGTGTCGGTGTCGGGGCAGAACGGTCTGGCGCGGTTTATTCGGCTGCCCCCGATCGAGACGAAGAAGATTCCCGACATCGTCCAGTACGAGGCCCGCCAGCAGATCCCGTTCGATTTGAAGGACGTGATCTGGGACTACCAGCGGATGGGTGGCGGGACCGAGGAGGAGGGTTTCGCGCTGGAGACCGAGATCGGCCTGTTCGCGATGAAGCGCGAGCAGGTTTATCGCGCGTTGGAACCGTATGAGCGCGTGGGGATTCCTGTCGACATCGTGCAGTTGACGCCTCTGGCCCTGTACAACTTCGTGTACTTCGACCAGATGCACGATCTGCCTCCGCCCGAGGAATTCGATCCCGAGGCGCCACCCCCGTCGACCGTCATCCTTTCGATGGGCACGGACACCAGCGACCTGGTGGTCACCAACGGCTTCCGGGTTTGGCAGCGCAGCGTTCCCTTGGGCGGCAGCCATTTCACCAAGGCGCTGACCAAGGAGCTGAAGCTCACGTTCGCCAAGGCCGAGCACCTCAAGCGGAATGCGCAGACCGCCCAGGATCCCAAGGCCGTGTTCCAGGCCATGCGGCCGGTGTTCAACGACCTTCTGACGGAGATCCAGCGGTCGATCGCCTATTTTACGAGCATCGACCGCGCGGCGAAGATCGAACGCGTTCTGGCGCTGGGCAACGCGATCAAACTGCCCGGCCTGCGGCGCTATTTGGCTCAGAGCCTCGGATACGAGGTGCAGCGGCTTGAGAAGTTCGGTTCGTTGGTGGGTTCCGAGGTGCTTAGCGCCCCCGCCTTCGTCGAGAACCAGCTTTGCTTTGGCGTCTGCTACGGGTTGGTGGTCCAAGGGCTCAAGAAGGGACCGCTGAAGACCAATCTCTTGCCGCGGGAGATCGTCAAGGATCGGCTCGTGCGGGCCAAGAAGCCCTGGGCCGTGGGCGCGGCCGCGACGCTGTTGCTCGGCTGCACCATCAGCTTGGCCAGCCATGCGTCGGCGAAGAAGGCCGTCGACGAGCGGGTCTTCGGCGAGGCCGAGAAGGTGGCCGTCGCCGTGAAATCCGAGGCGGACGGATACAAGAAAGACGCCGACGAAGCCCTGACTCAGTGGAAAGCCACCGACCAGATCGGAACGAACGTCGTCCAGAACATCGAGGGCCGGGTGCGCTGGCTGGAATTGCTCCGCGCGCTGAGCGAGGCGCTGCCATCGGACCCCGCGGGCAGGCGGCCCCAGCCCAAGAGCAATCGTCCCGAGGATGTTAGCGAGGCGATTTCGCGGCGCAGCGAGTTGCACATCCGGAGTCTCGACTGCACCCAGGTCAACCGCGATTTCGTGAAGACGTGGCTCCAGTCCATGTACAATCAAGGCTGGGTCCAACTGAGCCCCGAGGAAATCGCCGCGGCGGGAATCACCCCGACAACGCCCGCGGGCGGGGCCACGGCGGGCGTTGTCGGGGT
>DYLT01000562.1 GCA_020721945.1 Blastopirellula marina | reverse complement strand
GCTAAAGACGGCGCGAACTGGTTCGAGTATTGCCGGGGGAATCCGGTCAATGCGGCGGATCCGGATGGCGAGAACCCGGTGCTCATCTATGTCCTGGTGTCGGGCATGGCCGGCGGACTGTTCGCGTGCCTTTCGACGGGGACCTGGACGTGGAAGAACTTCGCGCGCGGTTTCATGGTCTCAGCCGCCATCGCGTTCGCCACCGTGTTCGGTCCCGGAGCGGGCATGTTGGTTGGCGCGGTAGCGGGACTGGTGGACGCGTGGCTGACAAACGGCAACCTTGTCGCTGGGGCGGCCTTTGGTGCCCTCGGTGGCGGGCTTGGTGGCGTCGTGAGCGTTGAGGCAGCCGCCTTGGAGCGTCAGATGCTGATATACCTCCTTTTGTCGGTGGACGTCGGGTTCCTCACGAGCGGAGCATCAACATATGCCAGTAGCTTCTGAGCCCACCCCGCCTCGAGGGCGGTTTGGCGACTGGGTGATTCGCAAGCTGCAGACACGTGTGCGAAATCGGTTCGGCGTGGTCGGGTCATTCGATGTCACGGAGACGCCGGCGTACGTTGTGGTTGCCGGACTCGCTGTGTGTGCCCTCGGTCTGGTGCTCTTGGTAGCGGACCGGCTGTGGGCTTCCCTTCCGCAGGCGGCACCGTGGCCGGAGCATGTGACCTGGGCGGGCGAACGAGGTGGGTTCGTTACCGCTGACCCAACCAAGGTCGCCTACGCGCTGTGCGCGTCGTCGGTCCTGGCGATCCTAGCCCTGATAGCCTGTCTTGTGGCCTGGCGGCATGACGTGCGCGAGTAAGGGCCCACCGAGAAGCTCAGAGCTCCAGCGAGTCGGCGCGCAGACGGGTCGCCAGGTATGCGGGTCGGGAGGCGGCGTCTGCGTAACGACTATGCCCGGGCTGATGTACCGACTCGGCCTCGGTGCCGTGGCAGAAGCACCTGAGATGCTACCCTCGGGCCAGACGCTGATCCCGAAGTCGACGCACCTCATCGGCCCTCGGGGTGTGGAGTATCGAACGGCGAGGCTGAGGGCTGAGAGCCGAGAGCTGAGAGCAGCGGCCGACATCGTGGGAGTCCTGACCGCATCCCGCAAGCCCCGGCAGGGGTCCGTTTCAGGATACGACGTCTACGGCCTTGTCCGCGCAGGTGACAGCGGCACCTCGCGCCACAAGTTCGTCGGCTCCCTCGGCCACACGTCCGAAGACGAGACCG
>DYLT01000261.1 GCA_020721945.1 Blastopirellula marina | reverse complement strand
ACCCCTGACGAAAACCTTTCGCGAATCAGTGGTTATGCTTAATTAAACGGTATTGGCCTTAAGCACGGCCAGTTGATCGGCGCGATCGGGCATGTCGCGCTCGATGCGCCGCAGGTGATAGGTTTCGTCCATCGGGTCATCTCCTCGTCATGTCGCGCAACGCTGGGAATTCCCGGCGATATCGGCGCAGGCCGTCGAGATCGATCGCCGCCTGGATGACCCTCTCGCCGCGGCCGGCGTCGGCGAGGATCGTCCCGCGAGGATCGACCAGGACGCTCCGGCCGGAGTACGCCAGGCCCGTGGGCTCGTTGCCCACGCGGTTCGCCCCGGCCACGTAGCACTGGTTCTCGATCGCCCGCGCGCGAAGCAAGGTCAGCCAGTGCTCTTCCCGGGCGGCCGGCCAGCAGGCGATGACCGCGAGGATTTCGGCCCCTCGGGCCACCGCGCCGCGGAACAGCTCGGGGAACCGCAGGTCGTAGCAGACCGCCGGCGCGACGCGTGCATCGCGCCATGCGAAGACCGCGACCGACCGGCCGGCGGCGTAGTGCCGGGGCTCGTCGGCCAGCGAAAAAAGGCGCCTCTTGGCATACCGGGCCACGAGCCGGCCCTCGGGCGAAAGCACCACGGCTTCGTTGCGCGGGCGTGGGGACCGGCGGCCGCGCAGCACCACCCCCGCTTGCACCCAGATCGCGTGCCGGCGGGCCAGTCCCGCCAGAAACGCGGTGGTCGGGCCGTCGGGCGCCTCGGCCACCTCCGCCGCGTTCATCGTGAAGCCCGTGGCGAACATCTCGGGAAGCAACACCAGCGTACCCGCCTCCGGAGAGGCGGCCTCGACCAGGGCCTCGACGCGCGCGAAGTTGGCCTCCTTGTGCTCCCAGGCGATCTCGAACTGACAGCACGCCAGGTTCATGGGTCCGCGCCCTCACGATGCCGCCATGGCACGCAGCCCGCCCACCAGCCGGCGAACTCCCTCGGCCGCCTGGTCGCGATCGAGCGGCCCGTACGAGACCCGCAACGCGCAACCTTCGGTGACGCCGAAGGTCGAGCCGGGCATCACGGCCACCCGGTGCTCGCATACCAGACGGCGCACGACCGTCATCGCGTCGGCCGCGACCGGCGTGCGCAGAAGCACATAGAAGGCGCCGTCGGCCGCGGGCACATGGCACACGTCGTCGGCCGCCAGAAGGGCATCGAGTACGATCTGGCGCGCCGCGGCCACGGCGGGCAATTGGCGTTGCACGTACGCCCGGCCCGCCTCCAACGCCCCGACCGCCGCCCACTGGGAAATCACCGGCGGGCAGATCAGGTTCGTGTCCTGAATCTTGCGGATCGGCTCGAAAAGCCGTCGTGGAACGACCATCCACCCGATGCGCCAGCTTGCCATCCCGTAACTCTTCGACAGCGAGTACAGGCCGATGGTGTGCTCCTCCGAACCTGCGATCGACGCCGGCGAAAAGTGCCGCGCGCCGTTCCAGACGAAGTGCTCGTACGCCTCGTCGCAGAGGTGGTACAGTCCGCGCCGGAGGCACAGGGCGTTGACCGCGCGCAGATCGTCCTCGGGAAACACCGCGCCGGTAGGGTTGTTCGGCGAGACGGTCACGATGGCCCGGGTGCGCGGCGTGAGCGCGGCCTCCAGCGCGTCCAGACGCAGCCGGTAGCGCGGGTCGGTGGCGACGGGAACAGGCCGCGCCGACGCAAGGGCGATCGCCATCTCGTGGTTGAAATAGTAGGGCGAGGGAATGATCACCTCGTCGCCCGGGTCGGCGATGGCCAATACCGCATTCAGGAACCCCATGTTCCCGCCAGCCGTCACCACGATGGCCCGGTCGGGCCCCACGTCCACGCCGTTCTCGTCGCGCAGTTTCCGCCGAATGCGATCCACCAGCGGCGTCATGCCCTCGACCGCCTGATACTTATGGTTCTCCGGATCGGCCAGGAAGGTGTGGATGCGGGCCAGCGCCTCGGGGGGCGGCCCGTACCCGACGACGCCCTGCCCCATCGAGATCGTCCCGGGGTTCGCGCGGATCAAGTCGCCCACGATGGGAATGGCGGGCGCCTGCACGGCCGCCATGCGCAGGCTGAGAGGTTGCCTCGGAAGATCGGCTGGCACGCGATGAAACCCCAAGAATCTTGGACCAAAGGCAACCCTTCCTGCCGACCTTCGCAGGACGGCTCGTGCTCCTCACGGGGCCCCGGCCAGGGCGATGGTCACGGGCAGGCCAGCGCCGGGCGCAACGAGCCAATTGGTTGCCGTGTAGGCCAGTTCGACGGGTTGGGCCGGCTGGCTGGTGCCGACTTTGACGAGGCTCGTCGAGCGGGCAGGCAGCGTGAGTTTCTCCGGACCGACCTTGCCCGACCGCCGCAACTGGATGTCGACCTCCCCGACGTTGCGGAGAACGACCCAGACGGCGTCCTTACCCCGCAGGTGCGGCGGATCGACGCGCACGCACGCGTGGAACAGCGGGTCGAGCCATTCCTTGCGGCCGATGAGCTGGTCCTTGTACCAGACCACGGTCCGGCCAGCCAAGAGCGATTCCTTGAGGCCGGCAAGCGACCGCTCCTTGACGAAGACCAAGGTCATCGTGCGGTGCTTGGCGTGCAGGTTCTGCTCGAGAAGATCGGGGTCGTGGATGTCCGAGTTGCCGAGCATGGTCAGGTTCTTCTCGAGACACCAGCGGTGGGCCTCCGGGTAGTAGTCGTCGCCGTTGGCCACCTCCATGCCATGCAACCACTTGTTCTCGAACATGGTCGTGTGGACATCGAGCCACTTGCCCTTCTCGGGGCCCTTCCAGCCCTGGTGGTTCCAGAACACGAACGCTCCCTGGACATTGGCCCGCTTGATCACATCGAGGAACTCCGGCGTGTCGAGGTCGGCCTGGTCCTTCAAGAACACGGCGTTGAAATGGCCCGGCGGGGTGTCGCGCGTGATCTCGGCGCCTCGGGTAAAGAGCAAGTTCGCCTGGCGCGCCGGGCCGGCCGCCAGGTCGTACGGGCGGTTGTGCTTGGTGGGCACGTCGTCCTTGTGCGGCTGGTACTCGATGTGGTCCGTGATGGCGATTGCGTCGAGCCCTTGGCGCCACGCCTCCTGCACGCGCACCGTCGGCCACACCACGCCGTCGGAGAACACCGTGTGCATGTGCAGGTCGCATTTGAGCGTCTGGTAACCCGGCACATCGGGGAACTGGATCTCGCGCCGCACGTTCTGCGCGAGGCTGGGCAGGGCAAGCAGCCCGACGAACAAGAAGGCAACCAGGGCCAGGGGTTTCTTCATGGCAGACTCCTCAAAGCTCCGAGGACGACCACACCTCCGTGCCGACGTATCCGGCCGCTCCGCCGCCGAAACCAAGACCAACCGGCCGCTTGCCGGCCGCCGGCGCGGCGCCGTGCCCGAACGCCGCTACTTGGCGTCCGCGGGCCGGGCCGCCGTCTTCTCGCCGGCTTTCGCCTCCTCCAGGTACTTCTCGGTGAACCGGGTGCGGTAGTGGAGGCTGCTGGCCGGGCCGCTGAAACCGACGACCTGCTTGTCCACCTCCATCTGTTGCTCGACAACCCGGCCCGAAGCGATCTCGAAACGCACCATGCCGGTCGCCTCCCGCTGGACGAGTTGCACTTCCAGCGCCGGATCGTGGATCGGCGTCAGCACTTGGGTGGCGACCCGAATGGTAGCCACGCCGTCCTTGACCTCCTCGAGGGTGAAGCTCTGTAGGGTCTTCACCTTCTGGATCGTTCCGGCATGGGTCGGCACGTCGATCTCGTAGGGAAACGACCAGGTGTGGCCGACGGGCACGGCCTCTTCGGGAAACGGGATGGTGATCTGGCCTTCGTGCTCGCCGCCGGGCTTGGGTCTGGCGGCCTGGCGCTTGACGATCTTCCCCAGCGGATCGAGCGTGATCGTCGACAAGGGAACCCCGATCGACTTGGCAACGGTCTCGAAGCCGACCGGCGGCGTCTTGTCGGTGCGGCTGTTGTAGTGCGTCTCCATCCGGCCCGAGAGCTTTTGCCGCATGTCCACGCTCTCGACCGAGTGCTCGAACGTCGCCGAGCCGTCCGGCGCCACGGCCGTCACACGCCATACCTTCACCGAAGTCGTCTGCGTGTCGGCCGTCTGCGTGGTGCCCGAGACGGTGGTCTCGACGCGGGCACGGTGCGTGACCTCCCAGCGGAGGGTCTGACCAGGCCGGAACTTATAGCGAAGCGTATGCTTCGGGCTCTTGGAGGGGACCTGGGGCTCTTTGGCGGCCTCCGCCGCGAAGGCGGCGCTGGCCGCCAGGAGGAATGCCCAGGCGGTGGTGCGGACAAGCATGGTCAGCATAACGAATCCTTTCTTGCTGGGTCGGGAATTGGCTCGACTCGGTAGACTCTCCACATCGTGGTTCGCCACGCGCTACTCCGTGCTCCGTGTTCCGTGCTCCGTGTTCCCAGCTCCGTGCTCCGTGCTCCGTGCTCCCAGTTGCAAGCGGCCACCCCACCCGAGCTTCTCCCGCAGGGTGCGATAGTAACTGTGTCCGGCAACGGCAATCATCTTGAAGCGCACCTCGGCTCGCTGGACGCGCACGCGATCGTGGGGCTGGACCGTGGCCATAACCCGGCCGTCGACGACCACCGCCGTGCCAGGCTCCGCCTTGGCGACCGCCAACTCGTACACGCGATCGGCCGAATCGACCACGGGCCGGTTGGTCAAGGTGTGCGGGCTAATCGGTGCGATCACGAACGCCTGGAGGTCCTTGCGCAGGATCGGTCCACCTGCCGAGAGGCTGTGGGCGGTCGATCCCACCGGCGTGGCGAGTATCAGGCCGTCGCAACTATAAGTGGTGACCAGTTCCCCGTCAATGTAAAGATCGAGGTCGATCATGCTGAAGGCAGGGCCCGTCTGGACAGCAACCTCGTTGAGCCCCAATCGGGTGGCAAGCACGTTCGCATCGCGCAGTAGGCAGCAATCGAACATCAGGTGCTCGATCACGTGCGGTTCGAGCCCCGCTTGGTCCAGATCGCAAAGCACGGCGGGCAGTTCGTCGGGCGCTATATCGGCCAGAAACCCCAATCTTCCCAAATTGACGGCCAGGACGGGCAACTGACGCGATCCCATCTGGTGGGCAGCCCGGAGAATCGACCCGTCGCCGCCGAGGACAATCGCCAGGTCGGCCTCTACGCCCGACAGGTCCATCTGCCCCGAAAGGTCCCAGCCGACGATCTGAGCGTGCCGCTCGATGAGTGGACGCAGTCGCTCGGCCTCTTGGGCCACGCCCGGTCGGCCTGCAAATCCTAGAAGGATGACACGCATGGGCAAGCGCCTGCACGTCGCCAACGGCGAACTCGTCTCAAGGGCGTACCCCCGAGCCCTCGATCGACTCGTGATGCTAGGGCATCGATGGGGCCCTGTCAACGCGGGTTACCGCGAGGGGATGGCGGCTGGCTGCGCTGAAGCCCGTCATCGCGGTTGGACTCGCTCCGCGCGCCTGTGCTAGAATACACGTTGACCGGCACGAGGGTCCTGCCTATGAGAAAACACATCCTCAGTTCCGCGGCGTCGCGCGATTTCCGCGTCTTGGCCACGGCGATCTACGTCCATGAGGAATCGGGCAAGCCCGTGGCGGTGTACCAGCCCGAAGAGACCGTGCTTAAGGAGTTGGAAAGCCATGCGGAGGTCCGCGTGTCCCCGGACGCCGATCGCGCGTTGTGCCAGCGGTGCGAGCAGACGCTGCGCGGGGCGCTGGTCGAGTTGGGCTGCACCTCGGCCGAGGCGCTGGCTGATTTGGGTGAGGCGGTCAAGGTCTGCGACGCGTCGGGGCTGGTGTTGGGGTATCTCTCGCCCGTCAGTCTGCCGCACCCGGTGGACGAGACGCGGGGCATGTCGGCGGCTGCTTCGGAGGAACTCGATCGCCGGCGTCGCGAGTTGCGCGACCGTCCGATTCGCGAGATCCTGGCCGATCTAAGGCACCGCCACCGCGAGTAAACGGCTGGCCCTTGTCGTGGGCGGTATTGGTGGCCCACCAAGCCAAGCAATCCCGAAGTCCTGACGCTCCCTTGGGTTACAACTTGACAGCGCGGCTCTACGCACGCATGGGAAAGGCCCGGGGACGAGCCGCCCGCCGACGCCTCTGAGGTCTAACTAGGTGGCCGGCCTGGAATTCGCGGCAACCGCGTCTTATTTTTCTTGACATCGAAGCCGACGGATGTTAAGACAGACACCGGAGAGACCCGGACCGTCATCGATGGCTTCGGTTGTCCGGGGGAGTGACGTGCCTTGCCGCCCGCGCCTGCTGGTTGCACCGCACGGGACGGCGCGGAGTATTCGGTTCTCTTTTCCCATTCCCATGTCGCGGAGGTCGTTTATGTTCTGGTGCAGCGTCGGAGGCAGACGCCGGGGGTTCACCTTGGTCGAACTCCTCGTGGTGATCGCCATCATTGGCGTATTGATCGCCCTGTTGTTGCCCGCCGTTCAGATGGCTCGTGAGGCGGCCCGGCGGTCGCAGTGCACGAACAATCTGAAACAGATCGTGTTGGGGATGCAGAACTACCACGATACGTACCAGGTGTTTCCCATGAGCGTGGGCTGGGGGCCGGACCCCGATCCGCTCTACGGCGGCGCATACTATTTCAGCGACAAGGTCGCGATGCTGCCTTATTTGGAGCGCACCTCGGAGTACGGCCTTATCGCGCCTCCGAAGTCCGGCGGCGCGTACTTTCCCGGCTGGAGTGGCCGCAATCCGCAAGCGCTCAGCGGCCGGTTGCCCGTGTTCAATTGCCCGTCGAACGCCAACGATCTGAACGGCGGCGTGGCGAATCACACGTACTCGATCAACATGGGCACGTCGCACAACCCGCCCCACACGGGGAGCAACCGGGGGTACGCGGGCGAAGGCCATCACAACGGCATCGGGTGGTACAAGCGATCGAGCGATTTGAACGCTCTGGACCCTCCCGTCAAGATGGCCTCGGTGACCGATGGCACCAGCAACACCGCCGCCTATTCCGAGTTCGTGATCGAGAAGTGGTCGGGCAACGCGCCGGCGACCAACAAGAGCCAGTTCCGCGCTCAGGTGTTCAACTGGGCCAGCGGCACCTCGACGGCCGAGGTCCGGCAAAGCTGTTTGAACCAGACGGCCCTGAACGACGGGGGCGGCGGGCGCATCATGCGGGGCGGGGGCTGGTCCTGGGCGTTCATCGCCGCCGGGGGTGCGTACTCGCACACCATGCTGCCCAACGAGAAGAACTGCCACTCGTACGAAGGCGACTGGTTCGGTTCCAACGTGCTGGCAGCCACGAGCGAACATCCCGGTGGAGTCAATGTGGCCAATGTCGATGGCTCGGTGAGTTTCGTTTCCGAGACCGTCGATCCGAACGTGTGGTGGGCCAAAGGCACGCGCAACGGCGGCGAGCAGTGACGCGCTTGAGGTGGCCTTTTGATGAGCCGCATCGGGTGGTCGTCATGGGCTGACGCCCCCGCGGATCGTCGGCCGGCTCCTTTCGCCCTCGTGGCATGGTTCGCGCTGGTGGCCGGGATCGCCGGCTGCCAGCGCGATATGGCGTTGCCCTCGGCGACTGCGCCGGCCCAGGCGGGGACCGCTTCAAGCCACGCGAGCCCGCCCGCGACGACCGCCTCTGGGGGAGATTCGCGAACCGCGCCTTCCGCGGGCGCTCAGGGTGCGCCGCTTCCCGTACCCCCACGGTTCGTCGACGCCGCTAAGCCCAGCGGCATCGACTTCACCTACTTCAACGACGAGGTACCCGATCGGTTCTTCCTGCCGGAGGTCATGGGCGGCGGTGCCGCCTGGATCGACTACGATCGCGACGGCTGGCTCGACT
>DYLT01000260.1 GCA_020721945.1 Blastopirellula marina | reverse complement strand
ACTGCCGCGCCGAGTGCCTGCCGGCCGCGCGGCGACGAGGAGCCAACCCGATGAGCCAGTCCGAAAGCAAGCCCCAGACGCCACCGCCGGATCGGGCGCCGACCGCGCACGCGGGGCGGCGAGCCGCCAAGGCGGCGTTGCCTTGGCGATGGTCGCCGCAGGAGGAGTTGGAGGTCCTCATCCGCGCCCGCTACCCGATCATCTACGTGGTGAGTTGGGAAGAAGAGCGGGTCGAACAGTGCCTGCGGGAAATCGCCGCGAAGCGCGAGAAACAGTTGTACGTGTGGACCATCACCCAGGGAATCGTGCGATCGGGGGCCGAGCCGCAGCGCACGAAGTCGGGCGGGGGAAACACGGCCGACCCGATCGCCGCGCTGGACGCGGTGATCCAGCACGTCGAGCCGGCGATCCACCTTTTCAAGGACTTCCATCGTTTTACCGCCGAGGATCGCTGCAATCTGACCGTGATCCGGCGGCTCCGCGACGTGGCCTACCACTTGCGCGACACGTACAAGTCGCTGGTGATCGTGGCCCCGTCGATGAAAATCTCGCCCGATCTGGCCAAGGACGTGACCATTGTCGAGTTCGCGTTGCCGGGCGTGGCCGACTTCAGCCGGTTGCTCGATCGGATACTGGAGGACGTCAAGGACAACCCGAACGTGAAGGTCAACCTCGACGCCGACGCCCGGGAGCGCTTGCTTCATGCCGCGCGCGGTCTGACGCTGAAGGAGGCCGAGAACGTCTTCGCCAAGACCTTGGTGCTTCGAGGGAAACTCGACGCCGACGACATAGGCGTGGTCTACAGCGAGAAGCAGCAGATCGTCAAGAAGAGCGGGCTGCTGGAGTACTGCGAGGCCGAGGAGACCTTCGCCCACGTGGCCGGGCTGGAGAACCTGAAGCAGTGGCTGGCCAAGCGGCGGATCGCGTTCACCGAGAAGGCGGCGCGGTTCGGGCTTCCCGCGCCGCGGGGGGCGATGCTGGTGGGCGTGCAGGGCTGCGGCAAGAGCCTTTGTGCCAAGGCGGTGTCGAGCCTGTGGAACCTGCCCCTGTTGCGGTTCGACCTGGGGCAGGTGTTCAGCAGCCTGGTGGGTTCCAGCGAAGAGAACATCCGCCGCGCGATCCAGACCGCCGAGAGCGTCGCCCCGGCGATCCTGTGGATCGACGAGATCGACAAGGCCCTGGCTGGCGCGGCGGGGTCGGCGGCCAGCGACGGGGGAACGGCGGCCCGGGTGTTCGGCACCCTCTTGACGTGGCTTTCGGAGAAGACCTCGCCCGTGTTCGTCATCTGCACGGCCAACGAGATCGCCCATTTGCCGCCCGAGCTGCTCCGCAAGGGCCGCCTCGACGAGATTTTCTTCGTCGATCTGCCGAACGAGCAGGAGCGGCGAGAGATTTTCCGCATCCATCTCAAGAAGCGGCGGCGGGACCCGGCCCGCTTCGACCTCGACGACCTCGCCCGCGCCAGCGACGGGTACAGCGGCGCCGAGATCGAAGAGGCGGTCGTCTCGGCCTTGTTCGACGCCTTCAGCCGCCAGACCGATCTGACCACCGAGCTGCTCAAGGCCGCGCTGGCGGAAACGGTCCCGCTCTCGCGGACCATGAATGAGGAGATGAACCGGCTGCGCAACTGGGCCCTGGGTCGGGCTCGTCCCGCGTCGCTCACCGCGGTTCGTCCCAAAGAAGAAGGAAGCCGCAAGATCGAACTCTAGCGCCCGGCCTCGCGCCGCGCGGAAAGGAGGAACGGCATGAGCACTGTCCTCGTTGTGGCGCCGATCGTCATCGGCAACTGGCCGTTGATTTCGGCCGCCGTCACCACGGCGGTCGCCAGCCTGGGTTTCGCGTTGGCCAGCGACCTCGAACAGGCCCAGACGCAAGGTACTCGCGGCAAGACCCGCGCCGAAATCGAAGTGCCCGACAGCGAGATCCTCCAGGAGGCCGCCGGCGCCGACCAGGAGATCATGGTGGAGCGCGACGGCGTGCGGGCGACGTTCAGCCGCGACGCGCGAGGCGCGCTGCGCGTGTGCATGGAAGGCCAGGGCCGTTCGAAGGCCGAGCTCCGCCGCATCGGCCAGGAACTGATCGACCGCGTGACCCAGCAGTACGTGTACCACCGCATCATGACCGAGCTGAACGAGCGGGGCATGACGGTCGTCGACGAACAGGTCGCCGAAGACCGGACCGTCAAGATCCGCGTGCGCAACGGGTAGGAGCAAGCCGCCATGGCCCAGGAAGAGATCGAGATCGAAATCAGCCCGTCCGGCAAGGTCACGGTGCGCACCCTCGGCATCAAGGGAAAGCGCTGCCTCGATGTGGCCGAGGCGTTGGCTCGAGTCGTCGGACGCGAAGAATCCCGCGAGTTGACCAGCGAATACTACGAGGCCGAGGTCCACCAGCGGTCGCAAGACCAGATCCACCTCCGCCAGCGCCGGTAGCCTCCCATGCGGTGTCCGAGCTGCGAGTTCCAGAACATCCCCGGCACGGTGGTGTGCGGGCGGTGCGGGGCACGCCTCGATCTGTCCGCCGCGGCCGTCGACGTCCATCCGCCGCGGGCAGGCCGTGCGCAAAAGGTCTTGCGCCGCTGGTTTCCCCTGTACGCCTGGCGACACCGCGTGTCGTTCTGGCTCGAGTCGTTGCCTCTGGGGCCGATGCCGACGCTCCGGTGGCCCCGGAGGACCGCCGGAGGACTGGTGTGCATGGTCGTGCCGGGGGGGGCCCAGTTCTATCTCGGCCGGAGGCGCCGCGGTTGGGCCTTCCTCGGCGCATTCGCCGCGTGTCTGGCCTCGGGAGTCTTCTTCCTGGGCACGACGATGGGAAACGTGCTCTTGGGCCTGGCCCTCAGCGCCCACCTCTCGTCAATCATCGACGCGATCTGGTCGGGAAGCCACGAGATGCCAACCCGCCTGGAATACCTCGCCATGACGGCCTGCGCGGTGGCGCTGGTGGTGTACTGGCCGGTCGTGGCGCTGGTGGGCCGGTACGCGTCCTTCGTGCGCCTCCAGGCGAACGCCCCGCCGTTCGCGCAGGGAGACGTGGTCGTCTACAACCCGTCGGCCTATGCAGGATCGCCCCCGGAAATCGGCGACGTGGTGCTCTACGACATGGGACGCAACCAAACCGGGAACTATCTCATCCAGGGGGCGCGCATCGACCGCATCCTCGCGGGGCCGGGCCAGACCGTGGCCTTCCGGAACGCGCAGCCGATCATCGACGGGGTGCCCTCGGCCTGGAGGCCGCTGAACGCCCATCGCGTGCCGGCGTTCGGCGAGACGCGCGTGCCCGAGGGCTGCTACTTCATCTTGCCCAGTACCGATCCGATCTTGCCGGTCGAGCCGATGACGCCGGCGGCGGTGGTACCGGCCACGGCGATTCGAGGCAAAGCGGTTTGGCTTCACCGACCGTTTGGCCGCTGGTCGAGGGTGCGGTAGGGGCCGTAGCCGTTCACCGGCCGGGATGGCGTGGATTCAGCACCCGGGGCCGATGCCGCCGTAGTTTTCCCTGGTGCGCGCGCCTTCCCAATCGCCGTAGCCCAAGGTGGCCGAGCAGTAGACCAGCAACCGCTTCGCCCCGGCCAGGAGGGTTGGGTTCGCAGGCCACCTGCGCCTTCCGAAGGTCTTTACGATCGCGGCTCGCGGTTCACGTCAAGTGCAGGCCCTTGCGGCGGACGGCTTCGTCGGGCCGCTGGTCGAGGCGTTCGACCTGTTCGGGCTTAAGAAACCTCGGGCCGCCGGCCGCGATGCTCCAGGCCAGCACGCGGCAGGTCTTGACGAGCATGCGGGTGATGTTCAGCGTTTCCTGGGAGGTGCCGCCCATGGCGATCACGCCGTGGTTTTCCATGAGGATCGCCTTCGGCCGCCGCTGGTGCCGGTCGAGATAGTCGCGCAGGACCTGCCGCGTGGCCAGGGCCAGCGGCAGTCCCGGATCGGCATACGGCACGTAGGCCAGCGCGGGCCCGAGCACGACCACCTGGTCGGGAAACAAGCAACCGGCAAACAGCTCGCGGCTGCGGCGGCTGCACAACAGGCCGACGGCGGCGGTCGGGTGCGTATGCCCGACAAAATGAACCCCGTCCAGCTCGAGGCACAGGGCATGGAGAAACGTCTCGATCGAGGGGGGGCGCTGGCCTTCGACGGTGGCCGACTCGAGCAGGCCCTTCAAGGCGGCGTCGTCCAGAGGCGGCCCCTCGAGGGCCTTGAGCACGGCCGCGCTGCGCACGCGGACGAAGCTTTCCGGCTTGGCCTGCCAAAGCTGGGCACCCGAGCCCTTGACCCAGAACGTGGCCGCGTCGGCCCGCGCCGACGTGTTGCCCTCCCCGAGCATCGCGAAATCGCTGGCCGGATCGCCCAGCTCGTTCGACATCCGGACCAGTTCGAGCAGGTTGGGATTCATCCCATCGACTCCTCGGTGTGCAAGGGGAATGGCATGCCACCCCGAGGCGGCGGCACGGTGCGATCCGCCACCTCGGGATGATCGGGCCGCGCTACTCGGGCGGCAACCCGGTCGATCGCGCGCCCAGGGGTTCGAGCGATGTGCCGTCGGGCATTCGGTAGGGTCGCTCGCCGAAGTTCACCGTCACGGTCACGCCGTTGGCAAACCGGGTCTGTTGGACCGCGTGGTCGTCGGTCAGCCAGCGATGCGAGAGCATCTCGGCGTAGCCGGTCGCCCGGGCCACCGGGGTGGCCGTCCAGTAGCTCTCGACGAAGCGTTCTTGGTTCTTTTTCCACAAGTCGCGGTTGAACATGAACATCGGCGGCGTGCCGTAGAGCAGGTTCCACAGGTCGCGGTGGCGCCAGACCTTGGGCAGCTTGTTGTTGTAGTCGCCCCAGTACCACTGCGCCACGACGCACTCGTGGTAGACCAACTCCCACAGCGGCAGGCGGTAGAAGGGCCCGGTTTGGAACTTGGCCACGCGCTCGGGCACCTCGTCGAGAATGGTGCCCATGTCGCGGCCGGCGTCGGGTACACGATACGGCCCCAGACTCAACATGCCCTCGAAATAGTGAACCCACGGCACGGCCGCGTCGTGCCCGGTCTCGCTGCCCGTCACCAGCCGGCACTCCTGGCTGACGAAGCGCAACAGGTCCATCTTGAATCGCCGGCTTTCGGTGCGGGTCATGGGGTGATCGGGCGAATAGCACTCGCGCCAGGGAGACGCGGTCGTGGTGTCGATGAAGCGGCAGGCATAGGGGTGGGTCGCCAGTTCGGGCGGGATGCGCCGTCTGGCGTAATCGACCGCCTGCCGGTCGCAGAGCACCGCGCAGGGATACCATTGGCCATCCTTGCCACGAACCTTCCAGCCCGGGATCCACTTGCCGTCCGGGCCGAGGATAATGTCCTTGGGCCAGGCTTCGGTCGTCCAGTCGCCGTGAACGCCGCGGAGCTTGGGGAACATGGCCGGATCCATCAGATCCTGGTAAATGTCGTAGCGACTGGTCAGCACGCCCAGTTCGTTCATCTGGCGGAGCTGCTCCGGGGTGGCCCGGTTGCTCCAAAGGATGCGGCGGATGCCGGCCGATTGCATCTCGCGGACGATCGGCACGGGGTTGCGGTCCCAGCACCAGACGTTGACCGCGCCGATCAGGCGGTCGACGTTGGGGTTCTCTTGCCGCTTCTGGGCGAGCGTCTTGAACAGCCCCGTGTCCTTCGCGTACTGGCGATACCGCTTGGCCATCGCCACGTAACCCCCGTCGTCGAAAAGCACATAGCGGATGCGCCGCGCGTAGCCGAACTGGCCCTTTTCCGGCTCCCACTGCGGGGCGAGATGCAATAGCCCGTCCAGCCGCGGCAGCCGCACCGCGGCATCGTTGGGCGTTTCGACCAGGCACATCACGCCGCGCCGGCCGTCGGTCATCCCATACCACGGCATGCACAACCCGTGCCCGCCGTAAAGATGATACGACATCGGCCCCAGGGACCGGTCGTCCGCCGGATAGCTAATCCCCTCGTTGACGGGCAGCACCAGCATCATGCCCTTCGATGCCGCGAAAGGAAGCGGGAAGGCCACCGGCCCGGGCAGGTCGCCCTCGGACGACAGCTCGACGACGAACTCCGGCCGGTCACCATCCAGCCGGACCGCCCCGCGGATCTGGAGCATGCTGGCCGGGTCGAGCAATCCCAGCTCGAGACCCTTGGCGGTCTTCTTGGCCTCGGTGACCACCAGCGAGCCGCCCGGCCGCTGGCGCCAGGTGACGCCCGCGCGGCGATCGGCGGCCGCGAAGGTACCGTCGGCCGGTTGGAAGGTCAGCTCCAGGGCCTTGTTGGCCAGGACCACCGACTTGGGCAGTTTGCCGGGGCGCAGGGCTGCGAGCGTGCCAGCCAGAACGAGCGAGGCGTCGTCGAACCAGACCTTCGCCGGCCCAACGCCGATCAGGCGCACCTGCATCGCCGCGGTGCCCGGCGGTACCGCGAATTTCGAACGGAGCGGTCGCCAGGCGTCGGATGCCCGGGCAGTACGTTCGGCGAAGCTCCAGTCGGTAACCTTCTGTTTCTCGTCGCGGAGGGTCACGCCGAGGGCCGCGCTGCCCTGGCCCTCGACGCGCACCCAACCGGCCAGTTCGAAGATCTGGCCGGGCTTCACGTCGATCCAGCGTTGCTGCCTGAGGCTCCAATCGTTCTTGCCCGTGTACTCGATCCGGATCGCCTGGCGCCCCGCGTGCGTAACGCCGCGATCCAGCCCTGCCTTGCCGGCACCGTCGCGCGACCAGAATGGGTGCCAGCCGGCAAGCCCTTGCTCGAAGCCGCCGTTTTCGACGAGGTTCTCGGCGGCGCCCAGCGGAAGGGCGAGAAGACACGCTACGGCGAGGACGAATGAGCGAAGCATGGCAGACTCGCAAGAGGATGGTGCATTGGAGAGCCGAACCGACCGACGGCGCCGCTTCGACGCGTCGATCCGCTGGCCGGGGAGGCATTAGCGCCTGGCCAACTGCGACGTGATCCCTTCGGCCAAAGCACGAGGCTCGTCGAAGGGAATCCGCCGCGCCTACTCGAGCGGCTTGAGCTTGATATGGCGGTACGCCACCTTGGCCCCGTGGTCCTGAAGCCCGATGTGCCCTTGGCGGGGAAAATCCTTCAGGGCCTTGTGGTACTTGTTCTTCGAGCCGTCGGGGTTCTTGTGGGGTTCGGTCCAGCGGTCCAGATTGGCGTCGATGATCGGCTCGTCGTTCATGACCACGGTGATCCGGCTTCCCTTAGCCGTAATCACCACGTGGTTCCACTGGCCTTTCTTGCTGGCCTCCTTGGTCGGGGTCATGGCGTCGTAGAGCGCCCCGCACGAGCCCCGCGAGGGCCTGGCGACCGGTGTGTATACCTGGATTTCCAGGCCGGTCTGGACGCAATCCTTGGGATCGCCCGTGCGAACAAAAATCCCGCTGTTCCCTTCGGTCTTGAACTCGAGATCCAGGACGAAGTCGCCGAAGCGTTTTTTGGTCCATAGGTCGCCGGCGGCCCGGGCGCGGAGCATGGCACCGTCGTCGATCACCCAGCCTTGTCCCGGCGGGCCACCCGCTGCGCTTTGCCAACCGCTGAAGTCCTTGCCGTTGAACAAGTCGATCCAGCCATCGCCCGAAGGCGCGGCGGCGTCCTTGGTCTCGGCCGCCGATGCGGCCAGGCAACCCAGGGCAAGCAACATCGCGAAAGCCAAGGACACCCGGAGGCGGAAGTCGAATCGGTTCATTGCGTTCTCCCGACTGGTTCGAACTCGACAAACAACAGGCCAGTATAGGGTGCCGCGGCCGGCAAGGGAACCCGCGGGCGCCTCGATAGCCATCCGCCATGCCCACGGCAGGGTGGGCTTGGCAGTCCGGCGGCAGATCAGGGAA
>DYLT01000561.1 GCA_020721945.1 Blastopirellula marina | reverse complement strand
GTGGCCGCGAGGATCTCCGCGGCCTTCGGATGGGGCAGATCGTGGTCGATGAGCAGCTTCCTGGCGGCGAGCAGGAGGGCTGCGGCCACGAGGGGGGAGACTTTCGGAGCGGTTTTGGTTACAGCGGTCATGGCCCCTTCGGTGCAGGTATGGTGAGTCGGCAAACCCTCCATACCCCGCGCCGGCAGGGGCCGTCTCGTCTACTGGCGGAGCTCGAGCACCTTCTGGCCCATGAGCCAGACCTCGGGCACGCCGCCCTGGCTGACGACCTTGAAGAGGTCGAGGCAGCGGTGCCGCAGGTCCAGGGTCTCGAGGCCCTCGCGGCCCGCGCCGGCCTCGATGCGGGCGAGGCCCTCCTCGGCCCTGCCGTAATACCGGTCGGCCGGGGCGAGCAGGCCGCCCAGCGCGTGGCTCGTCCGGCCGTGGTTGTACCAGTGGAGGTGCGCGGCGAGCCGGCGGCGCATCTCGGCGACGTCGTAGAACCGGTGGACGTCGAAGAGCTCCTTCGACAGGTTGGCGTTGAAGACCTCGAGCTTGCCGTTCCACTCCTTGTGCTCCGCCGCGATCTGGTCGACGCCCAGCTCCACGAGCAGCGCCGTGAAGCGTGAGATGCCTCGCCACGACCAGAAGGCCGCCCCCTTGTCGTGGAGCACCATCTCCGGCTTGCCGTGCTGGCGGACCGCTTCCTCGAAGGTCTCGATGACCAGCTCGGCCCGCTCGGCGTCGTCTACCCCGTGGCCCACCACGTACCTCGAGCAGTCGTCGAGCAGGATGAGCGTGTGCGTCTCGGCCCGGTTGATGTGCCGGTGCAGGTAGTCGAGGTGCCACATGTGGTTCGGCCGGACCGCCTCGAAGCGCTCGTCGTGGGGCTGGCTCCTCACCTTCGGCGGCCGGTAGCCCGCGTCCTCCATCACCCGCCGGACCGTCTGCACCCCGACCTTGACGCCCTTGCGGCGGAGCTGGTTGCGGATCTGGCTCGGTCCGAGCCCGGGGTGGCGGTGCCACTCGTCCAGGACCTCCTTGTCGCGCTGCGCCTCGACCTCGGCCGGCGCGGGTCCGCTCGTCGGCGAGGGGCCCTGCCCGGCCGCGGCTCGCAGAACCTTCCGCTTCCAGTCGTAGATGCTGTACCGGCTGACCGTGTAGTGCTTCGAGGCCGCCATGACGCCCTCGCGGGCGACGTACTCGAGGATGTCCGCCTTCTCCGAGGGCGTGTACCT